>SFBL01000199.1 GCA_007095785.1 Microcystis aeruginosa Ma_SC_T_19800800_S464 | reverse complement strand
AAGATAACGATTGCTGTCGCACCGAATTATACAAGCCAAAACTGTTCAAACTGTGGTGAAACTGTCAAAAAATCTTTATCGACTAGAACCCATCAGTGCAAGTGTGGATGTGTTTTGGATAGGGATGAAAACGCCGCAATCAACATCCTTAAAAGGGGACTAAGTACGGTAGGGCATACCGGAACCCCCCCAACCCCCCCGACGTCGGGGGGGCAAGGGGGGGGGGAGAGAATACCTCTACTTTTTCAGAAGCAATTCTGTCTAAGCAAGTAATCTCTGTGAACCAAGAATCCCCGTCTCTTTAGAGCGGGGAGTGTCAAAACAGGTTTGGCAAAATACTTCCCTAACTATTCCCCAATCTTTCCCCGATTTAAAATGATTTCTGGTCTTAATTATCTGAGCAAAGCTAGTTATCGCTGTATCTTGAGTTTAGGCAGTGCTGGCAGTATTTTAAGTCTCGCTAGTGCCAGCAGCATTTTAAGTCTGGTTAGTATCGGCAGTATGCTCAGTATTGGTAGTGTTGGCAGTATTCTCAGTATTGGCAGTGTCGGCAGTATTCTCAGTATTGGCAGTGTCGGCAGTATATTTGGTGTCTTTCAATATCATTCTCTGCCTAACCATCCCCAATAAATGTATTCAAAAATACAGATAAAAATCAGTGATCAGATTTTGGTTTTCAGTGAATAGTATTATTGTCACTGATTACTGCTCCTCTTGCCCTATTTTGGTAAAATCAACTATAATGGGGAGAAGTTAATCTTTGCCAAGCTTGAGCAGACTTAAACTAATCCCTTAGTGAGCAAGCAATTGAATCCTATGCTTAAAATTGCCCTTTTTGGAACCAGTGCCGATCCTCCCACTGCCGGTCATCAAGCCATACTAAAATGGTTATCGGAACAATACGATATCGTTGCGGTTTGGGCTGCCGATAATCCCTTTAAAAATCATCAAACCAGTCTCGAACATCGTCTGAGGATGTTAAATTTGCTCATCCGGGATATTCAACCCCCAAGGGATAATATACAACTGCGACGAGAATTAAGCGATCAACGGAGCTTAATTAGTGTGGAAAAAGCGCAAGCAATTTGGGGAGAACAGGAGGAATATACCCTAGTCATTGGTTCCGATTTAGCCGGACAAATTAGGCACTGGTATCGTAGCCAAGAATTACTAGAAAAAGTCAAAATTCTCGTGATTCCCCGTCCAGGCTATCCTGTTAATCAAGATGATATTGAACAACTGCAAACATTAGGAGGTGATTGTCTGATTGCCGATGTATTTGCTCCGGCTGTATCCTCAACAGATTATCGAGAAAAAGGCGATAAACAGGCTGTTCCCGCACCGATTAAAGATTATATCGAAGGTCAAAAACTTTACGCATGAAACCGACAAATACCCTAGCTAATAAATCTCTAGCTGATTTTAAAGTCGGAGTTGATAACGTGATCTTTTCCGTTGATACCCAATTAAATCGGCTGCTAGTGCTTCTGATTAAAAGACGGGAAGAACCCTTTAGTAATTACTGGAGTTTACCCGGTACTTTAGTGAGAAATGGGGAATCACTGGAAACGGCAGCCTATCGAATTTTAGCCGAGAAAATTAGCGTCAATAATCTCTATCTGGAACAGTTATATACTTTTGGCAGTCCAGAGGGAGATTTCCCGGCAGCGGCCGAGAGTTTTGGGAAACGTTATCTATCGGTGAGTTACTTCGCTTTAGTGCGGTTTGAAGAAGCAAAATTAATCACTGAACGGGATTATAATATCACTTGGTATATGATTGATAAAGTGCCAGATTTAGCCTTTAATCACGGTCAAATTTTAGAATATGGCTGGCGAAGATTACGCAATAAAGTAGAATATAGTCCCGTCGCTTTTGAGGTTTTACCAGAATTATTTACTTTAAATGATCTTTATCAATTTTATGAGACAATTTTAGGTAAAAATTTTAGTGATTATTCTAACTTCAGAAATCGGCTCTTGAAATTAGGATTTCTCAAAGATATGGGGTTAAAAGTCTCTCGTGGTGCCGGTCGTCCCGCTAGTTTATATCGCTTTGATGAAGAAGCTTTTGCTCCCTTTAAAGAGCAACCGTTAGTTTTTGTTTAAATAGGAAAAAATATGAGAATTGCTATCGCTCAATTAAATCCCATTGTTGGAGATATCGAAGGAAATGCCCAAAGAATTTTAGAGGCTGCTCAAACGGCATTTAATCAGGGATCGGAATTACTTTTAACCCCAGAATTATCCCTCTGTGGTTATCCTCCCAGAGACTTATTATTAAATATGGGGTTTGTGGAGAAAATGTCTCAACAATTGCAATTATTGTCCCAACAATTACCAGAAAAATTAGCCGTCTTAGTCGGTTTTGTTGAAAAAAATCCCTCGGCAACGGTCCGAGGAGAAAAGCCGTTATTTAATAGCATAGCTTTGTTAAAAAGTCAAGAGATCAAACAAATTTTTACTAAACGTTTATTGCCTACCTACGATGTTTTTGATGAGGATCGTTACTTTGCTTCCGGGAAAGAAAGTCAATATTTTCAACTAACAGAAAATAATGTAAAAATCGGTGTGACTATCTGTGAAGATGTTTGGAATGATGAACAATTTTGGGGTCAGCGTCAATACGCGGTTAATCCCATCGCCGATTTAGCTAATTTGGGAGTGGATTTAATCGTTAATCTTTCCGCTTCTCCCTACAGTGTCGGTAAGCAAAAATTGCGAGAATCTTTATTATCCCATAGTGCCACTAGATATAATTTACCTATAGTTTATGTCAATCAAGTGGGAGGTAATGATGATTTAATTTTTGATGGTGATAGCGTTGCTTTTAACAGACAAGGAGAAGTGATTTATCGCGCCCAAGCATTTACTTCTAGCCTAGAATTGATCGAGTTTAATCAAGATTTGTTACCCGCATTTATTCATCCTTTACCCGTCGATGAAGATGAGGAAATTTATCAAGCTTTAGTCTTAGGAGTACGAGATTATGTGCAGAAATGCGGTTTTAAACGGGTAATTTTTGGCTTGAGTGGTGGCATTGATTCAAGTTTAGTTGCCGCTATTGCCACCGACGCATTAGGTAAAGAAAATGTTCTCGCTGTGATGATGCCTTCTCCCTATAGCTCCGACCATTCTATTAGTGATGCAGTGGCTTTAGTTAATAATTTAGGGATCAAAAGTGAGCAGTTAGCAATTAAAGAAATTATGACCGCTTATGATCAACTTTTAGATGGTCTTTTTGCTGGGACTGATTTCGGTATTGCTGAAGAAAATCTTCAGTCACGCATTCGCGGTAATTTATTAATGGCTCTCTCTAATAAATTCGGGCATTTACTATTATCCACTGGCAATAAATCAGAAATTGCGGTGGGATATTGCACTCTTTACGGTGATATGAATGGTGGTTTAGCAGTGATTGCTGATGTGCCGAAAACCCGCGTTTATTCCCTCTGTCGCTGGTTAAATCGGCACGGGGAAATTATTCCCCTCAATGTGATTAATAAAGCTCCTAGTGCTGAATTAAAACCCAATCAGAAGGATCAAGATTCTTTACCTCCCTACGAGATTTTAGATGCTATTTTAGCACTATTAATCGATCGCCATCAATCCGCCGAACAAATTATTGCCGCTGGTTTTGAGGCTGAAATTGTGCAGAAAGTGATTAAATTAGTTAAAAATGCCGAATTTAAGCGTAAACAAGCTCCCCCGGGCTTAAAAATTAGCGATCGCGCTTTTGGCACTGGTTGGCGAATGCCTATCGCTAGTCGTTGGGGTTAGAGGGGTTTTTCAGTTATCAGTTATCAGTTATCAGTTATCAGTTATTAGTTATCAGTTATCAGTTATTAGTTATTAGTTATTAGTTATTAGTTATTAGTTATCAGTTATCATATTTGAGTTTTCAAGTGAGCAGTGTTAAATAGAAGTTTTCTACTGTCTTTTCACTGTTTACTGATTACTGGTCACTGTTTACTGATCACTGATTACTGTTTACTGATCACTGATTACTGATTACTGATTACTGTTCACTGAAAGGGGTATTCGTGAGAGAGGAAGGGTAAGGGGATTAATTCTCCTGTTGCCTCGCCGATTTGTACTTTTAAACCCTCTCCCCCCGCTTTTGTTTTCACATAACCCAAGCCAAAATCCTCCAGCACACTGGTGAGTAAACCGACTTTTTGCGCTTCTAAAATAATCGGGGTATTGCTGGGGACGGGTTGGCTGAGTTTTATACCCCAAAGTCTTTGTTTTACGCCTTTATAGGTGTTGAGACGGGCGATAGTTTCTTGACCAATATAACAGCCCTTATCAAAAACGATCGCTCGCCACAAACCGGCCTCTAAAGGGTTATAATCTTCAGTTAATTCTCGATCGACTGCCGGTCGGCCCTGATGGATTCTTAGGTATTCCCACACCTGTGCATCTGCAGGAGTAACGCCATTTTTAATTAAATTTTCCCAGAGGGGACCTGCTTCGGCGGCGGCAACGATTAAAGTATATCCGGGTAGGTCTAAGCCGGTGCCGACGGCTACTCTCAGGGCGGGTTCAGAAAGGAGATAATGACTATGCTGCACCCCCGTTAAAATCTGCTCTGGAATGGCGATTTTTTGCAGGTATTGCCCGCTTTCAGCACCGATTAGGGTGAAAATGCCAAAATTATCGGTTAAGTCGCTAATTTCCACCTTATCGAAGGGGAAAATATAGCGATCGATCAATTCCAGTAAAAATTGACGACGTGGGGGAGAAACGAGGATGAGGAGGGAATCATCGCCGGCGTAAACTGTGACAAAATCGAGGGTACGACCGGTAGAGTTAAGGAAAATTGTCTCACAACCCTGACCCGGTTTCAGGCGATCGATAGCGTTACTGGTTTGATTGTGGAGAAAACGCAGTCGATCCTGGCCTTTTAATTCTAATAAACCCCAATCGGAGCGATCGATTAAAATTGTTTGGGATGCTAAATTTTGGGGATCATTACTGTAATTTTTCAGAAAATTAGCGGCATACTCTGCCTTGATCGTGTCTAAATCTGCTTTCATTGGGGTAAATTAGCGAATAATTGCTTAATAATGCGCTCGGTTTTCGTTTCCAAACTCTGCCAATCTAGTTCACCGGTGGGATCGAGGAGACTGGTATCGATGGTGACGCTCTCTCCTTCATCGGTGGGATAATCGAGAAAACAGACTTGAAAACAAAGTTCCCAAATATTTACAGTAACGGAGCGATCGAGATAAGTCAAACAGAGCAGATAACTGGGATAGGGATCTTGAATTTCTGTATAGGTTCCTTTCCAGAGGGAATTTTCTAACTGTTTACGCAGATTATCCAGCACCCGAATAAATGCCGGTTGCATTAATAATTGTGCCTGTTCCCAAGCAGTAATATCTTTAAATTTTGGATTCATCTTATCAGTTATCAGTGATCAGTTATCAGTGATCAGATTTGGGTATTAAGTGGGGGGATACCCCTGCCACCCTTGATAAGGGGGGATCTGACAATTTTTAACACCCACCTACTTATTAAGTGAGCAATATTAAATAGACAAAGACATACATTTCAGCCATAGAACTATTTTGTTTCACTCTTGGAGATGTCTCATGGCATTAACAGTGCTGTCTTTTCACTGGTTACTGTTTACTGTTCACTGGTTACTGATTACTGATAACTGATAACTGATTTAGGTTGTTACTAAGGCTGCTTCCTTAGCTGCCATCATTTTCATCAGGTCTAACATCCGGCAGGAATAACCCCACTCGTTATCGTACCAAGAGACGACCTTAAAGAAATTGGCATTAAGTTGAATGCCGGCTTTAGCATCAAAGATACTGGAACGGGGGTCGGTGATAAAGTCACTCGATACCACTTCCTCATCGGTATAACCGAGGATACCTTTCATTGGTCCTTCGCTGGCGGCCTTCATAGCGGCGCAGATTTCCTCGTAACTGGTGGCTTTTTCGGTTTTAAAGGTTAAATCCACCGCCGAAACGTTGGGAGTTGGCACACGGAAGGCCATACCGGTTAATTTGCCTTTTAGGGAAGGAATAACTAGGGTTACTGCTTTGGCTGCTCCCGTGGAGGAGGGGATAATATTTTGACCTGCGCCGCGACCACCGCGCCAATCTTTTTTCGATGGACCATCAACGGTGGGTTGAGTGGCGGTCATCGAGTGTACCGTGGTCATTAATCCTTCCGCTAGTCCGAAGTTATCGTTAATAACTTTGGTGATCGGGGCTAAACAATTGGTGGTACAACTAGCGTTAGAGACGATCAAATCCTTAGCGGGATCGTATTCATTGTCGTTAACGCCTAGTACGATAGTACGAACTTTGTCGGGATCTTTGGTGGGTGCGGAGATAACCACCCGTTTGGCCCCTGCTTCTAGGTGTTTTGCTGCCCCTTCCGCGGTGGTAAATAAACCGGTGGACTCGACCACATAATCGGCCCCGGTTGCACCCCAAGGCAGTTGAGCGGGGTCTTTAATCGAGTAGCAGGGGATAAACTTGCCATCGACGACGATGCCATCTTCTTTCGCTTCTACCGTACCTTGAAAACGTCCGTGGGTGGAGTCGTATTTGAGCAGATAGGCAATATTATCGGAGGGGACGAGATCATTAATACCAACAAACTCGAAATCAGGATTTTGGATACCCGCCCTAAAAACGAGGCGACCGATACGACCAAATCCGTTGATAGCGACTCTTACTTTTGTCATGAAAAAAAACTCCTTTGCAGCTGCGATAAGCTTAGGCACGATCAAGAAAAAATTTTTTGAGAATTGATTGGCCTGTAGAGAATCACTATATATGCTAATCAGCTTTTGTTGATCGCTAGATGAAGTATAGAAAGATTTTAAGTTTCAGTGCTTCCAAGATAAAAAATAATAAATTTGCTATCCTAGTAGTCCCCACCACCGGCATCGAGAAAGCCTAATTAGGCTCTTCCCGACAAACTAGGGTGTAATCCTATAGTATTTTGGGAAAAGTTGACATTAAAAAATCATTAAAAGTTTTCCGAGAATTTATTGTTCCCTAAGTTAAGAAGACATTAATTTTCCTTTAAAAGCCATTTAAAAACCCCGCCCGACTGACATAAATTCCCCAAGTCAGATCAGTAAAATATAGCTTATTTTAATAGTTTTTTGCAGCCCAAAAGGTTAGACTCTTGATTACAGTTTGAAAACTGACCGAGGGTTAACCCTCTCGATAATCTGGAGAAATTGTCTATCAACTCTCTTAATCTCATCCTTCATAGATATTGGAGAAATATTCATGGTATTCGCACCAGAAAGACCCTTAACAGAACAAAATCCCCTTTCTCAAGAAGAACTCTATAAAACCCATGCCTATTGGCGCGCTTGTAACTATTTAGCTGTAGGTATGATTTATCTGCGCGATAATCCCCTGCTCAAAGAACATCTTAAACCCGAACACGTTAAGTATCGTTTACTTGGTCACTGGGGAGCGAGTCCGGCCTTAAGTTTTACCTACGTTCACCTCAACCGTTTAATCAAAAAATATGACCTCGATATGATTTTTATGGCAGGTCCTGGCCATGGGGCGCCGGGGGTACTCGGTCCAGTTTATCTAGAAGGAACCTATTCGGAAATTTACCCCGATAAAAGTGAAGACGAGGAAGGATTACAAAAATTCTTTAAACAATTTTCTTTCCCCGGTCACATCGGTAGTCACGTCACCCCCGAAACCCCCGGTTCTATCCATGAGGGCGGCGAACTAGGTTATAGTGTTTCCCATGCCTACGGTTCTGTTTTTGACAATCCCGACCTAATTACGACCGTGGTGGTGGGTGATGGGGAAGCAGAAACCGGTCCTTTAGCTACCGCATGGCACTCGAATAAATTCCTTAACCCGATTCGCGATGGTGCGGTACTGCCAATTTTAAACTTAAACGGTTATAAAATCGCTAATCCCACCATTCTCTCCCGTATTTCGACCCACGAGTTAGAAAGTCTCTTTGTCGGTTACGGTTACACTCCCTACATTGTCGAATGTAAGGAAGATGAAGACCTCATGCACTGCCATCAAAAAATGGCCGCCACCCTAGAACACTGTATCAATCAGATTCGCTCCTATCAACAGGAAGCTCGCAGCACGGGAGTAGCTAAACGTTACCCCTGGCCGATGATTATCCTCCGGTCCCCCAAGGGTTGGACCGGTCCGAAAAACGTTGATGGTCATAAAGTGGAAGGATTCTGGCGCGCTCACCAAGTCCCCATGGGTGGGATGCACGAAAACCCCGACCACTTGAGAAAATTAGAAGAGTGGATGAAAAGCTATAACCCGGAGGAATTATTTGACTATACCACGGGTAAATTTAAGCCGGAATTTAAAGAACTCGCTCCTATTGGTCATCGTCGCATGAGTGCTAATCCGCACGCTAATGGCGGATTGCTGCGTAAAGACCTAAAAATGCCCGATTTTCGTCAATATGCCGTAGATGTCACCCACCCGGGCCAAGTGGAAGCGGAAAACACGGGAGTGATGGGGGTATTTTTGCGGGATGTAATGCGAAATAATATGACTAATTTTCGCGTTTTTGGTCCCGATGAAACTGCTTCTAATCGTTTAGCGGCTCTCTATGAAGTGACTAAAAAAGCTTGGTTAGCTGATACCTATCCAGAGGATTTAGATGGTAGCCAATTATCTCCCGATGGTCGGGTGATGGAGATGCTGAGTGAACATACTTTAGTCGGTTGGTTAGAGGGTTATTTATTATCCGGTCGTCACGGTTTATTTCACTCCTACGAGGCTTTTGCTCACGTTATCGATTCCATGTTCAACCAACACGCTAAATGGCTCGATATCTGCAAAAATCATGTACCTTGGCGCGCTTCTGTTTCCTCTTGGAATCTGTTGTTATCCTCGGTGGTTTGGCGACAGGATCACAATGGTTTTAGTCACCAAGACCCCGGTTTTATCGATTTAGTAACCAATAAAAGTGCCGACGTGGTGCGGGTTTATCTTCCCCCCGATGGTAACTGTTTATTAAGTGTGGCTAATCACTGTCTCAAGAGCAAGGATTACACTAATATTATCGTTGCTGATAAACAGAAACACCTGCAATACTTGACCATTGAAGAAGCAATTAAACACTGCACCAAAGGTATCGGTATTTGGGATTGGGCCAGTAACGATGATGATGGAACTAATCCCGATGAACCGGATGTGATTATGGCTTGCTGTGGGGATATTATCACTAAAGAATCTTTAGCAGCAACGGCAATTCTGCGGGAGGAATTCCCTTACTTAAAAGTTCGCTTTATCAACGTGGTTGATCTGTTTAAATTACAGTCGGAAAGTGAACACCCTCATGGTTTATCGGAACGGGATTTTGATAGTTTATTTACCACTGATAAGCCAATTATCTTTAATTTCCACGGTTATCCTTGGCTGATTCATAAACTTACCTACCGTCGCAGCAATCAAGAACGTATTCATGTGCGCGGTTACAAAGAAGAAGGGAATATTAATACTCCCCTAGAATTAGCGATTCGTAACCAAGTGGATCGTTTTCATTTAGTAATAGATGTCATTGATCGCGTGCCGAAATTAGGTTCTGCTGCCGGTCATGTGAAAGAACGAATGAAAAATGCTATTATCGATAATCTCGATTATGCTTTTACCAATGGTATCGATAAGGACGAGATTACTAACTGGAAATGGCCTTATTAATTAGGCTAGAAAGTGGTTTAGGTGATGATATTTTATTAGTTTATTGATAAATTTCATCTTCCTATTCCACTTAAAAAAATATTCTTGATTTTCTACAGGGTGAGAGCATCTCAAAAGCTATTGACAATTGGCCAATTTTGTGATCCGCATGGGCATTTCAGGTGATTCCAGTCAATCAGAATAGTTACCAAATCTTAACAATTGAGATGGCAAATTCTCCTCAAATATGCCTGAATCGACCTCTGGGTAAGCAACTCACACAAAGTTCATTTTGTCAAAGATTGTTAAGATGCGCTTGCCCTGAGGTTTTTACCGTTGAAAAGGATTAATTAGATTTAATTTACTAAGCCAATTAAAATCATCAATATTGCGAGTTACAATTGTTAAATTATAAACGAAAGCTGTTCCTGCAATAATGGCATCTCCTAAGGACATCTTTCTGATTTGTTTTAAAGTTACTGCTTGTAAAAAATTCTTCAAAATAGACTTTATCCTGATGAGTTAACCGATGGTAGCCTAAAACTTCCAGATAGGATAAAGCAGATACATAAGGAGAATTTTCTGCAATAAACTCCCGGAGAAACTCATTTTCTAATTGAGCGGTATAGATAATAATATTGCTATCTAATAACATGATTTAATCCCGATCAGGAAGAGAGCGATCGCAACGATTTTGTTGTTGCCACTGTTGGGTATCAACATCAGTAAAAGTATTATTATTAGCAATTTTTTTCAAAGCATTGGCCATTTTTTGACCGTTAGATCGATTTTCACCAATAATATTTTCTTCTAGTAAGGTAATATAAACATTAACAGGATATTCGGAGTTGATTTCAGGGGTTTCATCAAGCCATTGAAGGGTATTATTTTTCAAAATTGCTTTAAAGGTTTTTACCATAGTTTTCTCCGCCGTTAAATGATACAGGATAAATGATTCAGACTAGCCCTAACCCAATTTTAACACAAGACCAACCCAACAAACTCCCCTGAACTCAATCTTTTAAATTAACGTCTTTGGATCATTTCATAATCAAAAGTTCATTACCAGAGCGAAAAATTACGCAAAATGGTGATA
Source organism: Microcystis aeruginosa Ma_SC_T_19800800_S464 (assembly GCA_007095785.1). GTDB lineage: Bacteria > Cyanobacteriota > Cyanobacteriia > Cyanobacteriales > Microcystaceae > Microcystis > Microcystis aeruginosa_E. The sequence continues at coordinate 3,286 of SFBL01000199.1, read as the reverse complement.
GTCACTTTACCTGTTTTTAAGGCAGGCTAATTTATCGACGATGACTGGGTGAAAATTAATCATTAAATCAATTTATAACAAGCAATCGAGGGTTTTACTCTTGTGTTAATGTACCTTAAAAAAGTAGCTTTGGCTTTATTTTAGCTTTTGGAAATAAAATTAAGATAAAGCGTACTAGAATAGATAATTTCTTCGTTTGAAAAAACGCATTCAATCATCTATTTTAATAAATGTTCTATTTCTTCATCTGTAAAACCAAATTGTCTAAAAATTCGTAAAACATAAGCAGGGGACATTTCTTTTGCACCTATATCGATAGGAACAATTCGACGTTGATTATACAATACTCTACAATATAAACGATGATCACCTTTTCCTTCTCGATAAAATTGACAGCCTCCTTTTTCAAGAATTTTGATTAGTGCTTTGGGTTTAAGAGAAGGAATATTTTTAGGCATAAACTTTTCTGAGTTCGTAAGTTTCGGGAGTTTCAGAATCTCCCACAGTTAAAAATTCATGAAGTTCGTCTATAGGAATAGGACTGGTATATATATTGGCTTGATCACGATAAATCTCCCCAAAAGATTCAATGGCTTCTTTTAGTTTCTCAATAGCTTTTTCCTGAGTTTCTCCTTGTCCAACTAATCCATTTTCAAGACATAATGAAACCCAATAATCTGCACTTTTTCTCAGAATAACGGTATAAAAGTTCATGGTGATTGTTCCGTTGAAATTTTAATCGGGGATTAGAATTTACTCCAGCTTAATTTTAACGCAAAATCAACCCAACAAACTCCCCTGACCTCAATCTTTTAAATTAACGTCTTTGGATCATTTCATCAATAGACAATAAATAAGGCGCATTATACTTTGTTAATGCACCCGAAAAAATAAGCGTGCTGCTACGCAGTGCCTTCAGGATCACACTCAGTCTCCAAAAATGCTCTCAAATATCTCACGCTTGACTCTAAAGTTAATTTCTCTAAGTCTTTGATAAAAACTCTCCAAATTTTCAATTTCTATCTTTCCTTCTTTGAGAAGTTTACGAATAATCGCTAAAGTTCCTTTAACATTTAAGCCTAAGTGTAGTGCTTCTTTTCTTGCTGCAAAGTCATCAAGGATGATATAATCAGTTTGTAATTCTATTCCTAAAGTAATGGCATCAGATTCACCTTTCCCTAAACGTTCATTTAAACTATTTGCTAGAGAGATTAATTTAATATTTAGGATAATTAATTTCTGTTGATTGATCAGCTTATTAAGAGTCTCTGAAGATTGATCTTGTTTGGCATTAATTTCTTGTTGTACGGTTGCAGGCAAATAAAAATTATCATTAGAATCTAGGAATTTTTCTAAAAATCCTAACTGAGACAAAAAGATTAAAGGGGAAGAATTGAAAACAATTTTCATAGAGATTACCATTTTTTTTCTCTATCTATGTCTTCTGTAGTAAGATAAGAAAAATCGATTCCCATTAATTCTAAAATTTTCAAGAACATTTCTGTATCCATTTCCATGATTTCTGCGGCTTTATGAAGACTGATGATGCGAGAAACTAAAGCACCCACCACAAAAATAAATTGTTCTTTTTGTTCAATATTATCAAATAATTGTATTTCGGCGGCAATTTCTTGAAAAGTAATCGAAGTATTCATTGTCTTGCTAAGTTTCATCAATTAAGACATATCTAACTTAATTTTAACGCAAAATCAACCCAACAAACTCCCCTGACCTCAATCTTTTAAATTATAGACAACAAATAAGGCGCATTATACTGTGTTAATGCACCCTAAAAAAATCAGCGTGCTGCTTTGCGAATATCTTCGAGATCGCACTGATGTTGCCTTACTGGGAAAAAATGGTATAATAACAAGGATTGATTGATCTTATTGGCAAGTAATTATGTCATCTTTAGTTATCTCACAACATATTGAAATCACTCCTGGTATCTGTGGTGGAAAACCTCGTATTGCTGGACATCGAATTAAAGTTCAAGATATTGTAATTTGGCATGAAAGAATGGGAATGTCACCAGATGAAATTATTTATCACCATCCTACTATTACCCTAGCAGATGTTTATGCGGCCTTGACCTATTACCATGACAATCGAGAAGAAATTAGACGACAAATTGAAGCAGGAGAAACTTTTGCTAAACAACTACAAGGAAACAAACCATCTTTAATTGAGAAAATATTACAGGGTGAAAATGCCAGTCAAGATTAAATTTCATCTGGATGAAAGTGTTAGTAATGCTATTGCAAACGGCTTGAGAATGCGGGGAGTTGATGTCACAACATCCCCAGAAGAGGGTCTAATTGGTGCATCTGATGAAAGACAACTAGCTTATGCTTTGTCCCAACAACGAGTCATTTTTACTTTTGATGATGATTTTCTTAGTTTGGCCTCTACAGGTATTGAACATTGTGGCATTATTTACACTCGCCAACAACGTCAGCCAATTGGAAAAATTATCAGTGATTTAGTCTTAATTTGGGAATGTTTAGAACCTCAATATATGTATAAAAAGATTGAGTTTTTGTAAAGATTAGACACAATAATAAATAAGGTGCATTATACTCTGTTAATGCACCCGATCAGAAAAGCGATCGCCCTTCCAATATTCTGCCAAATGCGATCGCAACTTCCCATTTTTACAGAAAAAATGATAATATAAAACTCAAATTTGAACTATTGTTGTGGAAAGATACTAAGATGACAAAGTTACAATTAATTCAAGCGGAAATTGAAAGCCTTACTTCTGATGAATTTTTGTATTTAAGAAATTGGATCAATAATTTAGACGATCAACAATGGGAAAAACAAATTGAGGAAGATTCCATAGCTGGAAAACTTGATTTTCTAATTGAAGAGGCATTATTTGAAAAAAGCAAAAATTAATCACTCTAACAATATGTAAACGAATAATTTTAGGGCGATTTTCCCTATCATCATCATGACAATTAACGGCATCTTTTACCATTTCTCGTAAAGATTGTAAATCATCGGCTTCGCTAAAAATAGACTCGCCTAATGCCCTTGCTGTATATCCCCCTTCTGGTGCATCTTCCACTAAAAAAACTATTTCTGTCATATTTCCTTCTTTACTCTCTAAATTTTTGAAGTAATTTTAATTATAGTTTGTTTAGTTTTTTAGATAGCACTTTTGGTTCTTCAGTTTGTGTTATGCAAGGGACGGGGGTTATAAGGGATGTAACCCTTATATAGAAAGGCATTTAGCGATTTTTGTCAATTGTTTTTGATCTAGAGCGAACTAATCAATTAA
>SFBL01000198.1 GCA_007095785.1 Microcystis aeruginosa Ma_SC_T_19800800_S464 | reverse complement strand
AAAGGAGGTAATGTCAGTGCTTATCCCTATTCCTGTGCCTTGCGAGCAGGAGCATCCTATAATTATTTATTAGTGGATGGTCAAAGACGTTTAACAGAAAGGGAAATGCTACGTTTACAAGGGTTTCCCGATGATTATCAAATTGTCGGCAGTTATCAAACTATGCGAAAATTAACGGGTAATAGTGTGGCGATTTCCTGCGTAGCTGCCGTGGTTAATTCTGTAATCGAGTCTTTGTTAGATATTGAGCAAGCATCAACTAATTCATTCTCATTCAATCGGCTTTTAATTGGCTACATAGACAGCCTCGTAGGTTGGGTTGAGCGAAACAATACTGGGTCGAAAATGGCTTAATTCGCCTGAAAAAGCGAAACCCAACCACCCCAAAGGTTACTCTTGGTTGCCTACAATAATTGCTAATTTATTCTCGCTCAATCGATAACTTAATTAAGTTTATTTTTGACTTGGGAGTTTTAGATAGTGGTAATTATTCAAGACGCTTTTAATTGGCTACATAGACAGTAAAAGCATAGGAGATTATAGCTTGTTTGAGTCCTAATTATGTCTCTAAAATTAGCTGACCCATGGCCTTGAGAATTTGGAGCAGATTAATTGCTGATTCAGGATACATTAAATTAAGTTCTGGCATTATCTGATAAGTGGGGTTAGTTTCTTGTCTGAGATAGACGAACATATATTGTAAGCCATTAGTCGCTAATCCCCGAACTGAGGGTTGTCTTTCTAAGCTATTGTAGGCATAAGTCAATAATTGAGGTAATCCCTGACGTACTTCGATTCCACTCTCTTTAGCTTCAATGACTAAAATCCAAAAAGGGATATCATTGACAGTTGATATCGAATTATTCACCGTGACAATATCAAAGCGTCCGCTAATAGTTTTATCTTCATCCATAAGGATAATATTATCAATCCCTTCTTCAACCCTAATCTTAATCGGATAACGATAAAAACCCGCTAACCGCAATAGGGGAAATAGGGTTAAAACTTTAACTTGTCCTTCTGATGCTTTATCTTCCATCAAATAGGGTCGAAAATCGTTGCGGATTTGAACAAGTTCTAATTTTTCTGCCTCGCTGACGGTTTCCAATGCTAAAAGCTCTGTAAATGAGACATCCTCAAGCTTTTCTTGGAAATGGAGATGACGTTGAACATCAGCAAGGGTTAGTTTACTTGTTTTGAGGGTCAGCATTGATTGAGCAAGCAGTACAGCACTGTTCCGATTGTAGCGTAAAAGAGGTGTCTCGGCTGTTCTTGCTAACAAAATAAGCCAAGACAGAAACACCAATTTAACAATAAAGTTGCTGCGTGGGGTGCGGAATGTGGGTTCTATAATAGGAGTTAATCTTCCCATACTTGTCAAACGGCTATGAGTCTCTGTCTCAATCCCGATTGTTCGCATAAAAACACCCCCACGGATAAATTCTGTCATAAGTGCGGTTCTCAATTACTGCTCAGAGAACGTTATCGAGCGCTAAAATTAATCGGTCAAGGGGGTTTTGGTAAGACATTTCAAGCGATAGATGAGGATAAACCCTCAAAACCCTACTGCGTCATTAAACAATTTTTCCCATCCGCGCAGGGAACAGGAACTTTACAAAAAGCAGCAGAATTATTTAGAGAAGAAGCGATTCGTTTAGATAGTTTGGGAAGATACCCACAAATCCCCGAACTTTACGCCTATTTTACCAGTAATGACGGGCGACAATATCTCGTCCAGGAATATATCGAAGGACAAAATCTCGAACAAGAATTAAAACAGGAAGGAGTATTTAACGAAGCCAAAATTAAACATCTTTTGTCAGAGATTTTACCAATTCTAGAATTTATTCATAGTAAACAAGTAATTCATCGCGACATTAAACCCGAAAATATTATTCGCAGAAAAAGCGATAATAAATTGATTTTAGTTGACTTTGGGGCGGCGAAATTTGTCAGTCCTTTAAATCGTTCCATGACAGGAACAATTATCGGTTCTGCGGAATACGTCGCACCAGAACAGGGGAACGGGAAAGCAGTTAACGCCAGTGATTTGTATAGTTTGGGTGTAACTGGCATTTATTTATTAACAGGAATATCTCCCTTTGATTTATTCGACGTGGGAGAACACCAATGGGTATGGCGACAGTGGTTAGTGGATAATCCTGTTAGTAATGAGTTAGGGAATATTCTCGATAAATTAATTGAATTTGGCACGAAAAAACGCTATCAATCAGCATCGGAAGTGTTGTCAGCTTTGCAGATAAAAACATCAGTCTCTATACCCCAGACAACTATTCAAAAACCCGTTAATCCCGTTATTTCCGTTCCCCAAACTCCCCCATCTATTCAGCTTAAAAGTGCCAAAGGAATCGATTATCGAAACTTAGAAGATTTATTAAAACGGCAGCAATGGAAGCAAGCGGACGAGGAAACCGCCAACTTAGTACGAAAAGTAACTAATCGTGTCAAAGATTGGTTAAGAGATGAAGATATACAGAAATTTACTTGCGATGATTTACAAACTATTGATCAATTATGGGTTCATTACAGTAACGGAAAATTTGGCTTTTCTGTGCAGGGGCAAATCTATCTAGAAATCGGTGGCATGGAAGAATATAATGAAAGAAATTGGGATATTTTTGGCAGTTTGGTAGGCTGGCAAAAAAATAATAGTTGGAATTGGCAAGATATTAATTATAGTTTGCAAGCACCTCAAGGACATCTACCGCTAATACGCTACGGTTATAAGGGACAAGGAAGTTATATTATCTATCATCTAACCTCAAGAATATTTGTTTGTCAGATTTATAGTCACCAGATTATTAATCAAAAACAACCTGTAGCAACAATTATTCAACCTCCCGCTATTTCCGTTCCCCAAACTCCCCCATCTATCCAGCTTAACAGTGCCAAAGGAATCGATTATCGAAACTTAGAGGATTTATTAAAACGGCAGCAATGGAAGCAAGCGGACGAGGAAACTGCAAGAGTGATGCTACAGGTAGCCAACCGAACGAAAGAAAGATGGCTACGGGAGAGCGATATCGATAATTTTCCCTGCGAGGATTTGCGAACCATTGACCAATTATGGGTTAAATATAGTAACGGAAAATTTGGCTTTTCCGTGCAATTGAAAATCTATCACGATCTCGGTGGAACGCAGGAGTATAATGATCAAATCTGGAACGCTTTCGGGGATAAAATCGGCTGGCGGATAAATAACGGCTGGATAGACTATAAAGATGTTATTTTTGATTTCAAAGCACTTCAAGGACATCTTCCAGCTGATGTTCCAATATGGAGGTGTGGCAATTGGCATGACCCGATTTGGTGGACTTCCTGTCCAAAGCGTGGAATCAATCTCTTCTCTCGCGTCGAGACTTGCAAAATGTAACATATAAAGGTAACAGCCAATTTTTAAGAATTGTATCAGGTTGATTTTCCACGAAGCCATGCGGGTTCTGGGATAATAAAGCTGGCACAATTCTAGGAGAAGATATTTGCCGACTCAAAAACAGAAAGATACCGCTATCTTTATTTGTCAGTTGCTTATCTTTTTTCTACCAACCGATATACCTATTCCGCTATGATAGCCGACTCAAAATTATTTATATTTTAGCGGGAACCAATTAAGACATAAGCATTTTAATCGATGAACAGGGACACTGGAACTTTGAATTATGAAAAAATCACTTTCGGAAATGACTAACGCAGAACTCCGTCAGTATCTTTCGGAACATCGAAATGAAGAAGCTATTTTTAGTGAAGCATTAGAAGTATTATTAAGCCGAAAAAAAGACAGTTTTAAATATCCCGCACCTCAAACGATGTCCTATAAAGAAATAGAAACGATTTTCAAGGAAAAATTAAATCAAATAATTGAGGAATAGAAATCGTGCGTTACGCGATTATTATCGAAAAAATTGATAGGGTTTCGATTCCTGTTACAGGTTGGCGATATAATATTGGTTGGATAAATGAAAGAAGTTCGATTTAGTGAGCATTCTAGAATCAAATTGAATTTGCTATCCGCTCGTGGAATTTTTATCACTCCTGAATTTATCCTCGAAACCGTACAATTTCCTGACAAAATAGAAATCTCTGAAGACAACAAGCGAATCGCACAAAAAAAGTTCAATGATAATTTAGTGATTCGAGTAGTTTATCGAGAATTCAGCGCTTTTTTCCTAATCATCACCCTTTACCCCGGTAGGATATCCCGATATGAACAAGATACACTATAGCCCAGATGTGGATGCTTTATTAATTGAGTTAAACAATAATCCAATTGCTTACGCAGAGGAGGAAGGGAAAACAATATTACATTATTCCGAGGACGATCAGTTAGTTTTAATCGAGATTCTAGATTTTGGTTGTTCTCTATCGGAAGATGCTAGACAAGAACTTGCAAAATCCATATCTTCTCGTGCATCGATTCAAATATAGTTATCGATTAATATCCATCTCACAACAATTTCAATTATGAAAGGTATTCAGTATATTGTCGATGAAACAGGGGAAAAAACGGCAGTTGTTAATGAGTTTTATCAAAATTTACTCGATCGCTCTCCCGTAAACGAAGACTGGATAAATCGATCGCCTTTTCGAGAAAAATTAGATCAAGCTCTGGCATGGAATGCTAATCATCCACCGCAGTTATCAGATCTAGAATCCCTAGAGAGCAAACTCGAAAATAATGAGTGCTGAAGAAAAGGCTAGAAAACTAAGTAGATTGAGCGATGCAAATTCCATCTAAAGCAATTATTCCAGAGGATAAACTTACTCGTTATCTTCTCGTATTCAGAGACAAAGATGACAAATCAAAATTTTTAGCACAAGCAGGATTTACTCTCGATAATGCGGCCAGTTTGCAAAAAGCGATTATTCAGCTAATTACCGTAGAAGATGCGATCAAAGATGGTAAAAATGAATACGGTATCTTTTATCGAGTTGAAGGAATGCTAGAAGGAGTTAACGGAATCAATTTAGCAGTGGTTACAATATGGATACTGCGATACATTGACGACTGTTTTCAGTTTGTTACTCTCAAGCCCCGAAAGGATAGATAATTATGGATGTTAGATTATACGATCATGTGGTTCTTTGTCTTGATGTTCCCGAAGACAATCTAAAATCGGGAGATGTGGCAGTATTAGTGGATTTAATCCCCCATCCTAGCAATGGCGAAATGGGAGCAATTTTAGAAGTTTTTAACGCTCTCGGTGAGTCAATTTCAGTAGTTACTGTGCCAATTTCGGCGATTAAACCCCTACAAGCAAATGAAATATTTACCGTCCGCTCTTTGGTGAAAGTTGAATAAGTTAAAATCAAAGAGAATATCCCTATCGCTACAATCTCAACTATCGATGAATCTCCTGAAAGATAGTAAAAAAATTCGTTTTATTGACCTCTTTTGTGGTTTAGGAGGGTTTCGAGTCGCGATTGAACAAGTTTGTCGCCAACAAAACTTAGAATCTGATTGTGTCTTTTCCTGTGATATAGATAAAGACGCTCAGGCAATTTATCACGCTAATTTTGGCGACCAACCCCAGGGAGATATTACCGAAATTGCTGCCCTAGATATTCCCAATCACGATATTTTAATGGCAGGTTTTCCCTGTCAACCCTTTAGTATCTGTGGCAATTTAAAGGGATTTGAAGATACCAGAGGCACGTTATTTTTTGAGATTGCCCGCATTTTAAAAGCCAAACAACCCGCAGCATTTATTCTGGAAAATGTCAAGCAATTGCAGGGACATCAACAGGGAAAAACCTTAGAAGTTATTCTCGATAC
>SFBL01000197.1 GCA_007095785.1 Microcystis aeruginosa Ma_SC_T_19800800_S464 | reverse complement strand
GAATGATTGCTTCTCTTGGGGGGTTTTTAGGTAGAAAAGGCGACGGTGAACCAGGTGTTAAAACTATTTGGTTGGGACTGCGAAGGTTACATGATATCAGCGAGACTTGGAAACTATCTGATCAAATTGGTCCCCCCATAGAACCCCCTTGAGCCATCTTGCACACTTTTCTCTTTTTGTCAAATTTTATGTTAAGAAAGATGTGACTAATGGATAGCTTATCAAGGGGGGCAGGGGGGATCGAACCTAAAATCCATTTTTAATTTAATTATAACCAGCTACTTAACACAAGAAAAACTAAGTTCAGTTCAAAGAGGCGCGATCGCCCCTTTGTTAGAGTCATTTAAAGTTAAGTTCTGAGCCACTTTAATATCTGAGGATTTTTGTCATAAAGGTAGGTAAAACCATCCTTGGCTGTAATCACCTTCCCTCGACTGGCTTTACTCCGAATGCTAGAGAGTGATAGGTCTGTTAATAGTTTCATTTCCTGATGGGAAAATCCTTCAAGAGAATAGACTATTTCTGGTTCTGATCCATTATCGATAGTAATATCGGGTGTTATGGAATTGTTACTCGAAGCATTAGTAAACATTTCTCCCGCTTTTTTAAGGCGATAATCTTGAACGCTTAAGAGTTCCCAACTAGAGTCAGCAGAAAGTTCTAAAACCCATTGATGGTAATTAAATAGACTTTCTCGATGACCCACACTAATAAAGGTTGTCTTGCGAGTTTGTAATTGCTCGTATAAAATCCCCTCATTTGTTAAATCTAAGGCACTGGTCGCCTCATCTAAAATGGTGAAACTCGGAGAATTCACTAACAATCGAGCAAAGGCTAGGCGTTGTTGTTCACCGAGGGAGAGAATGTTTTCCCAGGGTTTTTCGGAGTCAAAGTCATCCACCCGATTTAGCACATTTTGCAAATTGACTTGTTGTAATATTGCTTGAAGTTCGGTATTGCTCATCTCACGATTGGTTAGAGGATACAGCAATTGTTCGCGTAAGGTTCCCAAAATAATGTAGGGACGTTGGGGCAAAAAGAGAATTTCTTCTAGGGGAGGACGCACTAAACGCCCAGTGCCAGCATTCCATAAACCGGCGATCGCCCTTAATAAAGAACTTTTACCTCGACCACTGGGCCCGACAATCAATAATCCTTCACCTTTTTGAACAGTAAGAGATAAATCCTCAACAATCACCTTTTCATAGTCAGGGGTTTCTAGGGTGACGTGTTCAAAGGCAAAATGATTTTCTTCTATGGTTGTAATTGTGCTGACATTCTCGGCTTGTTTAGTCACAGTTTCTAAGGCATTAGAAAATTCATTTAAACGTTCTACATAACTAGAAAAACGTCCTGAAGTACCAAATTCTGTAATTAATTCTCCCAGGGCCGATGCAAACATAAAACTAGCTAATGAAGCTTGCTCAACTTGTCCATAATCAATTTCTCCTTTAATATACAAAGGGCCAAGGACTAAAAAGGGAAAAAACTGAATGACGGAACGATAGCCCCGACTAAAAATTTCATTCCCTTTTTCCCAGTTAATTTTATTTTTCGTATCATTGATAACTTCCTGAAAACGTCGCTGAATAATATTTTGTTCCTCTTTTTCTCCCCGAAAAAAAGCAATAGATTCCGCATGAGTCCGAACATGGGTCAAGGCATAGTTATAATCTGCTTTTGATTGCAGTTGTGCCTGATTGATCTTGCTTAATTCTTGATTTAGATAGGCGGCAATAAAATTACCGATAATCGTGTAAAACATTAGCGGAATAGCAATCTGTCGAGAAATTGACCAAACTACCGCTAAAAAAGTTAGCATTTCCAAACTTTTTTCTAAAAAAGTGGCCGAGAAACTAATGGCGTTTGTGGCGATCGGTTCAATTTCCTGGGCTAGACGTTGATCGGGGTTATCAATGTCAGATTGAAAGTTAATTTTATAATAGGCACGATTACTAAAATATTTCTCTACAATCTGGGTGTTTAACCATTGATACCAATCTAGGGCAATTTTTTTGCGAATATCTTTGGTGAACCCTGCCAGCAGCGTTACACAGATTAATCCGATCGCATAGACAGTTAATGTACTGGCAAATTGAGACGCATCTTTTTCTTGAATAATGACATCAATTAAACGACGATTAACAAAACTATTAAAAGCCGTTACGCCGACTAATCCCACAATCAAAAAGATAAGTAGTGATAGCATTCCCCAGGAACGAATAACCTCAGAAAAGCTTCTTTTATTTGATGCAGTGGGATACCAATAGGGTTGGGCGATCGCCTTTACATCCCTTAAAAATTGGTTAAAGGAAGCAAGGGCATTGGCACTAGAAGCTGTTTGGGTTGTCATACTTGTCCTCTGACCGGTGAACGATCATTCATTTTAAACAATAATCAGGCTTTTTGAAAGTTTTAGGCTAGGTAGCTATTGAGTTTTTCAGCGAGGACTGGATTTTTAATTAAACCGTAGTGATCGCCGCTAATCCATTGAGATTGCAAGTCATTGATTACTTGATGCCAACCAGGATTTTTAATAGAACTGTCTTCCGCTCCTAAGAAAACACTTCTACCCAGATACGTCTTGGGAGAATAGCTGCTCAAAGCTTGGTGATTAATCTGGAAAACTTTAAACCAGGTTTTAACCTGCTGCTTCCCAAAATCTGACGGCAAAAGATTCGTCTCTTGACTCCAAGTAATAAACTTGTCTAGTAATTCGTCTGATGTAAAATGAGCAAGTTCACTCCCAGAGAAAGAGATTTCTTGATTAAATATACTTGCTAAATCTCTGATGAAAGAATAGGCAATATTGAGATCTTCATTAAATTCTTCTGTCAGGGAATTAGCAGAATTTTTCTCCCTATTAACTGAATTAAGTAAACTGGGAGAATAACTATCTATTAAAGCCAGTAAAGCAACTTCTTGACCTTGGGTCAATAATTGTTGGGCGATTTCAAAGGCAATTACTCCTCCCATTGACCAACCTCCTAAATAGTAGGGGCCAGAGGCTTGAACAGTTTGTATTGCTTCAATATAAATCATTGCCATTTCTTCAATAGAGGCTACAGTTTTTTCCACTTCATTTAGCCCTAATGATTGTAATCCATAAAATGGCTGTTTCGGTCCTAAATTACGAGCTAAATCGGCATAACACAGCACATTACCACCAATGGGATGAACGGCAAAAAATGGGGTCTTATTACCTTGAGACTGGATAGCAATCAACGGTGAAGAGGCTGGCTGAGTTGTTTCTTGCGCTAGTAATTTGGCTAGACTTGCTATGGTTCCATTTTGAAAAAGACTGGTTAATGGTAAACGTTTGTCTAACTTTTGTTCAATACGATTGATCAGACTGACTGCTAACAAAGAATGACCGCCCAATTCAAAGAAGTTTTCCTGAATACCAATATTATTAATGCCTAAAATCTCTGACCAGATTTGAGCTAATTGTAATTCCACTAAATTACGCGGGCCAATTTTAGGAATATTTTTTCTGGTCTGATCATCGGGTATAGGTAAGGAACGGCGATCGCATTTACCATTGGGGGTTAGGGGTAAATCATCTAAAATAACAAAAGTATTGGGAACGAGATAGGCGGGTAATTGATTAGCCAAGAATTGACGGAGTTCGCTACTGCTCGTCTGGGAGTCGGAAGTAAGAACCACATAGGCAACTAAACGTTTATCGCCAGGAGTATCTTCACGGACAATCACCGCCGTATTTTGCACATCGGGACATTGACTCAGAACCGCTTCAATTTCTCCTAACTCAATGCGAAAACCGCGAATTTTTACCTGATTGTCAATGCGTCCTAAATATTCAATATTACCATCGGGTAAATAACGCGCTAAGTCGCCAGTTTTATAGAGCCGAGAATCTGGGTCGTTACTAAAAGGATTAGCAATAAATTTTTCTTGGGTTAATTCAGGACGATTTAAATAGCCCCTTGCCACCCCAACTCCACCAATGTATAACTCTCCTGACACTCCCACCGGCACCGGCTGTAAAAAGGCATCTAAAATATAAATTTGGACATTGGCGATCGCACGACCAATGGGAGGAAGAAGCGGCCAATTCTCTACTGGATTTGTCAGGGTAAAACTGGTAACAACATGACTTTCTGAAGGACCATAATGATTGTGTAAAGTACAATTTTCTAAGTCTCTAAACCAAGCAGCGATCGCTGGTGTAATTTGTAATTGTTCTCCTGCTGTGATTACTTCCCGTAAACTGCTTACCCAAAATTTACGACTAACGCTGACTTCTGCTAATTGCTGTAGAGCAACAAAGGGTAAAAATAGCCTTTCAATTGCTTGCTTTTCCAGAAAATCTAATAAGGCGGAAGTATCTCGTCTTAGTTCTTCTGTGATCAAAACTAATGTTCCTCCAGCAGACAAAGTGGCAAAAATTTCTTGAAAGGAAACATCAAAACTAATCGGTGCAAATTGTAGCGTTTTAGCCTCATTAGTAACCGTCGTATTTTGCAATTGCCAAAGAATCAGATTGCACAGGGCTAGTTGACCCATCATCACCCCTTTGGGCTGTCCTGTTGAACCAGAAGTATAGATAACATAACCCAGATTATGGGGCTGTACCTCAAGATTCAAATTCTCTCGACTAAACTCAGCGATAGTGGGCCAGTCCCTATCTAAATAAACTCGTGTTGCTTGATATTCAGGCAGTTTTTCCACAAGTTTCTCTTGACTTAATAGCACAGAAATTTGAGCATCTTTTACCATAAAACTTAAACGTTCCATCGGATATTCGGGGTCAAGAGGTAAATAGGCTGCTCCCGCTTTCAGAATGCCTAAAATTCCTATTATCATTTCTAAGGAACGCTCGACACATAAACCGACTAGACAATCAGCTTTTACTCCTAAAGAACACAAATAATGAGCCAAATGATTAGCTCGCTCATTCAGTTCTGCATAGGTTAGTTGTTGATCTGCAAAGATTACTGCTACAGAATCAGGCGTTAATGAGACTTGTTTTTCAACTAACTGATAGATAGATAATTGGGGCTTATTTGAAGTTAACTGTTTTGCTAAATAGTCAGCATGAGTGTCATTCCAAGATGATAATAGATGAATCTCTGCCATTGTCAACAATGGTAATTGTTTAACCTTGGTTTGAGGATTGGTAATAATTTCTTTGATTAAGTGGTGAAAATTTTGTCCCATTCTCTGAATAGTAGTCGCATCAAATAAGTTGCTACTATAGAGCCAAATCCCCTCTAAACCTTCTGGCTTTTCCCAATAGTGGACTTCCAGATCAAATCTGACAGTTGCTTCCACTGACAAGGATAAATTTTCAATATTTAAACCTGAAAGATTCCAATCATCTTGAGAGGTATTTTGTAGCGCAAACATTACCTGTACTAAAGGATTTCTGCTCAAATCACGGTCAAGTTGTAGCTTTTCTACTAACATCTCAAAGGGTAGGTCTTGGTGAGCATAACCCTCTAAAGTTGTCTGTTTAACTTGTTCTAATAATTCTAAAAAACTGGGATTTTCTGATAAGTTAATTCTTAAAGCCAAAGTGTTAGCAAAAAAGCCAATTAAAGGTTCGATCTCTGCTTGATTACGATTAGCGATCGGAGAACCCACCATCAGATCAGATTGACCACTATAACGAGATAGCAAAACGCCGAAACCGGCCAACAACGTCATAAACAGGGTTGCAACCTGATCTTGACCTAACTTTTTAAGACCTTGAGTGACATTTTGATCCAGTTGAAAACGCTCAACTCCTCCTTGAAAAGTTTGTATTGCTGGGCGGGGTTTATCCGTTGGTAAAGTAAGAACAGGAGAGACTGTTGCTAACTGTTCTTGCCAATAATTGAGTTGTTTATCTAAGACCTCACCTGAGAGATATTGACGTTGCCAAACCGCAAAATCTGCATACTGAATAGACAACGCAGGGAGAGGATTGGCTAAGTTCTTTAAAAATGCTTCGTATAGAGCCGATAATTCCCGAATCAGAATCCCAAAAGACCAACCATCATAAATAATATGGTGCATTTTCAACAGCAGCACAGACTTCTGGGGACTCAATTGCAATAGCTTAAACTGAATCAGTGGCCCCACCGTTAAATCAAAAGCTTGTCCTGCTTCCAATTCTGCTACTTGTTGAATTTTGGTTGATTGTTCATTTGGGGATAAATCTTGATAATTGTCAACTTTTAAGCGAAAAGAACTAGGCATCGCGATCGCCTGAATAGGTTCCCCTGAAACAGTAGGGAATGTTGTTCTAAAAATTTCATGGCGGTTAATTAATTCCCCCAAACTCTGCTCTAGCACAGTCAGATTGAGATTCCCCTCAATTTGCAATATTTCCAGGGTATTGTAGGAACGACTATCAGGGGAAAGATAATGTAAAAACCATAAACGTTGTTGAGCAAAAGACAGGGGTAAATGACCGTCTCTAGCGACAGGTTTAATAGGCAAATGAGCGGTACTTTTAGACTGTTTGGCCCGTTGTAAAAATTGTAGTAATTCGGGTTTGCGATCGCCAATTTCTTGACGGAGTGCTGGGGTCAAAATTCCTTCGGGAGCCTGACAGCGTAAGCGGTTTTCATCAGCTTCTAAAGTAATGCCTAAGCTTTGTAAGTAGCAAACAAATTCAACAATCGTTTTCGTCATAACTTAGAACTCCACTACCTCGGTATTTTCATGATTTAACGAGCTATCGGCTTGATCCTGGGCGACCCAATCTACCGCTTGAATATAACCCGCAATGCCCGCGATCGTTGGTGATTCAAACATAATTTGCACAGAAAGATCAAGTCCAAAGGCTGAATTAATTCTTGATAAAACCTGGGTAGCCAAAAGAGAATGTCCTCCCAATTCAAAAAAGTTGTCCTTAACGCCAATGCGTTCCAGTCCCAAAACTTCACTCCAAATTTGAGTCAGTTGAGCTTCAATCGGATTGCGGGGTAAGACAAAACTGTTCGCTAAATTACGAGTCGCCGCATCAGGAGAAGGTAACGCCTTACGATCCACCTTACCATTGGGGGTCAAAGGAAGGGAATCAAGCAGCACAAACGCCTGGGGAACCATATAACTGGGTAGTTTTTCTTGCAGAAATTCTCGTACTTTAGGAATTAATTTTTGGACTAACTTACCGCGCAGAGGGTTGTTAGTGTAATCAGTCCAGGGTTTTGTTTTAATGGCTTTGTCATCCCAGAAAGCAAGTTTTGAAAGGGTTAATTTTTTTGAGTCCTCCGCTTCTGAATTCCGCTGAAAAATGACATCAAAGGAACCGTCTTGACTACTTTCCCACCAACTAAGGTGAGCGGTGTAACCGAGAGACTCAGCTAATTGCCAAACCTGTTCAGGATTAATACCAGTATCTACTTGTTGTTTGAGAAGTTTTTTGAGTTGTTCAACCGTTTCAACATCAGGGGCATTTTCCACCCATTCCCAAATTTTTAGAGCCTGTTCCACTCGCTGATTAGGAATACCACGAATTCCCCAAAATTCAGGTTTGTCTGTCAATAATTTATCTTTAATTTGTGTTAAAGACAATTGGTCAAGTTGCCAATTTAACCAAGTAATTACCGTTGGATTGCCGCTCAATAATGGTTGATTATTGATAGGCTCTAAATGGAGGGTGACATCATAGCGAAATTGGGTTAACTCATTGTGAGCCGGACTCCGTTTCGGTTGAATTTCCACCCAGCTAATTTGAGAAAAATGTTGTTTTAAAGCCAGGAAAAATGTGGGATCAATGACCAGTTCTTCTTCACCTGCTACACTTTGACGCACCTGTTGTTGCCATTGTTCAACGGTTTTGGAGTCAGAAGCTTGAGCTAATTGCACAGCCGCATGATACGGTTCTAATAGGGGTAAACTCCGCACATCCCCGACAAAAATCTGACCCCGCTCGCCAATGACATTGATCGCCCCTTCAAGCACCTGTAACAGATAATCCACACTGGGAAAATATTGAATAATCGAATTTAAGACGACAGTATCAAATTGATGTAGGGCAATACCTTCAAAATTATCTGCCATTTGACAGCGTAATTTAACCTTTTCTAAACCTTCAACGGCATTGCAAACCTGTTCAACATACTGGATCGCCCCTTGGGAATAATCCGTTGCCCAATATTCCAGACAATGCTTTGCTACCCTGGAGAGTAACAAACCTGTACCACAACCAATTTCTAAACCGCGTTCTGGTTGCAAGGCTAAGATGCGACTAACAGTGTTTTCGACCCACTCTCGCATTTCTGAAGCAGGAAGCGGTTGATGAGTATAACTGCTATTCCAACCCGTGATATTAAAAGTTAGGTCGGCTAGGCTATCTTGCCCTTGACTATAGGTTCTTTCATAGAGACTTTGCCAATCACTAATGTATTCACTTTGCCATTGGGCTAATTGCTCTGGTAGGGCCTCATTTTGCAGGGCGGGAACCAAATAAGCCACGAGGCGTTTATCCCCAGTATTATCCTCTCTGGCAACGACGACATTTTCAGCTAATAGGAAATGTTGACTTAAAACAGCTTCGATTTCCCCAGTTTCAATACGAAAGCCCCGAATTTTTACCTGATTGTCAATACGTCCCAAAAATTCTACATTGCCATCGGGTAAATAACGCGCTAAATCTCCCGTTTTATAGAGACGAGAACCTGGGTCATTACTAAAAGGATTAGCAATAAATTTTTCTTGGGTTAATTCGGGACGATTTAAATAGCCCCTTGCCACCCCAACTCCACCAATGTATAACTCTCCTGACACTCCCACCGGCACTGGCTGCAAATGGGAATCCAAAATATAAATTTGGACATTAGCGATCGCCTTACCAATCGTCACCTTTAAATCATTTTGATGGCATTCTCCAATAGAGGCACAAACACTTGCTTCCGTTGGCCCATAGGCATTAAAAAAGTTTCTTCTCACCGACCATTGTTTAACCAAATTCAGAGGACAAGCCTCACCCGCCACAATTAAGGTTTGTAAGTTGGGTAATGATTCCTTGGGTAAAACCACTAAAGCTGAAGGCGGCAAAGTCACATGAGTAATTCCATTCTTTACTAACCGTTCAATTAATGGTTGACCTGGCAACAAAGCATCTTTTTGAGCAAGATAAAGCGTCGCTCCAGAACCAAAGGTCATCAAAATTTCTGAAATACAAGCATCAAAACTAAAAGAAGCAAATTGCAGCACACGACTGTTATGGTTGACTGCAAAAGATTGAATTTGAGAACTCGCTAAGTTAACTAAGCCCCGATGTTCAACCATCACCCCTTTAGGCTTACCCGTAGAGCCAGAGGTGTAAAACAAATAACATTAGCTTGAGAAGGAGGTAATACGGCCAATAAAGAACGTTGGGTAATCAAAAATGAAACCTGACTATCTTCTAACATAAATTGAAGACGTTCAATGGGATAGTCAGGAGCAAGAGGGAGATAAGCACCACCCGCCTTGAGAATGGCTAATAAGCCGATAATCATTTCTAAAGAACGTTCTAGGGAAATACCGACTAAAACTTCTGCTCCCACGCCTAAAGTTCGTAAATAATAGGCTAACTGATTAGCGCGATGGTTTAACTCAGTGTATGTTAATGATTGCTCCTCAAATACCACCGCAATCGCATCGGGAGTCCGTTCAACTTGCGCTTCAAATAATTGATGAATACAGGTATCCTTGGGATAGTCGGCTTGGGTTTGATTCCAATCAACTAAAAGTTGCTTTTGTTCCTGTTTTGACAACAAGGGTAATAAACTTACCGACTCTTGAGGATTAACAATAATCGCCCTGAGAAGATTCTGAAAATGTTCCAATAGACGGGCGATCATTGAGCCATCAAATAGGTCAATATTGTAACAGCAAAGTCCAGTTAGTCCGTCATTAACTTCTGATAAATGAACCTCTAGATCCAAACGAGCAGAATCGAGTTCCCAGGACATTTCTTCAATCGTTAAACCGGGTAACTTCCAAGCTTCATTGGCCGCATTTTGTAGAATAAACCCCACCTGAACAAGAGGATTACGGTCTAATTTGCGCTCTAGCTGTAATTCTTCTACTAACATCTCAAAGGGCAAATCTTGATGCTCATAGGCATCTTGAGTCACCGTTTGTACTTGTTTTAAGAAAGTAGCAAAACTGGGTTTTTCTGATAAATCTAACCTCAACGCCAAAGTGTTAACAAAAAAGCCAATTAAACCCTCAATTTCTCGACGATTACGGTTGGCAATCGCTGAACCAATGACTATATCAGTCTGGCCACTATAACGGGATAAAACCACTGCAAAAGCGGCCAACAAAGTCATAAATAAAGTACAACCTGACTGTTGACTTAACGCCTTTAATTCTTGGGTCAGCTTACTATCTAGCCAAAATCTTTCTGTCTTGCCTTGAAAAGTTTGGATCGCGGGACGAGGACGATCGGTTGGTAGTTCTAGCAGAGGAGGAGCATCCGCTAATTGTTGCTTCCAATATTCCAATTGAGTCCCTAAAACCTTGCCCTGTAACCACTGTCGCTGCCAAACAGCAAAATCCGCATATTGAATCGGTAAAGTCGGTAAAGTTGCTTCTTTACCCGCAACAAAAGCCCCATAAAGATGGGACAACTCACGAATAAAAACACCAATAGACCAGCCATCAGAAATAATATGGTGCATATTAATTAATAAAATATGCTTTTCTGGCTGCAATTTGAGGAGCGTTACCCTCAACAAAGGACTCTTAGTTAAATCAAAGGGGGTTTGGGATTCCCGATAGGCCAATTTTTCTGCTTCTGTCTCCTTTCCAGCCAAATTAACCATCGTCAATTCCCAAACAGGATGGGGATCAATCACCTGCACTGGAACCCCGTCAACCGTTTGGAAACTGTTACGCAGTGACTCATGACGCTGAATGATGGTTCTTAGGGCTTGTTTGAGAGCTTCGACCTGAAGAGGCCCGCTTAAACTCAAGGCCCCTGTCATGTTATAGGTTCCCGTGGCTCCTTCTAATTGATACAAGAACCAGAGTCGCGACTGGGCAAAGGAGAGGGGTAATTGGCCATCACGAGGAATGGGAAGAATCGTTCTAGGATTAATTTGCTCCTCTGAACCCAGTTGATTGAGAAAGTGAATGATTTCTGCTTTACGGTTTTTCAGTTCTGTTTGAATCTCTGGGGTTAATAGGCCCTGGGGTGCATTACAACGCAGGCGATCGCCGTCCATCCAGAGTTTAATATCTTGATTGGCTAAATCTGACAAAAACGTTTCAATAGATTTCATAGTTCAATTTCCTCGCGATCGCCTGATAAGTTATCAATAGGGGTTTGTAGTTTTTGTAAAGTGGCATGAATGTCCGTTACGGCTAAAGCCAAATCCGCCACAGTCGGTTGTTCAAACAGACGACGCAGGGGTAACTCTAGGGCAAAACTTTCTCGTAACCTTGAAATAACTTGAGTGGCTTGCAAAGAATTACCACCAATCTCAAAAAAGTTATCATTAATTCCCACTTTTTCCAGTTTTAAAACTTGACCAAAAATAGTGGCGATCGCCGTTTGGGTCGGATTGTCTGGAGCCACATAATCTACCGAACGATTTAACTCTGGATTAGGTAACGGTAAAGCCCGACGATCAATTTTGCCATTGCTGGTTAACGGTAAATTTTCCAGCACCAGCCAATAAACGGGAACCATATAGTCGGGAAGCTGCTGTTTAACAAACTCTCGTAATGATTGAGTCGTACAAGCAGGATCATTAGGGACAATATAAGCGACCAAAGCCCGATTTTCAGAGCGATCGCTTTCATTCACCAAAACCACCGCTTCTCGTACCTGGGGATGGGAAAGCAAAACAGCCTCAATTTCTCCCAACTCAATCCGAAAACCGCGAATTTTGACTTGATTATCAATGCGTCCCAGATATTCAATATCACCATCGGGTAAATAACGAGCTAAATCTCCCGTTTTATACAATTTTGATGGTTGCTCTCCCCCCTTATCAAGGGGGGTTAGGGGGGGATCAAGGGAAGCAAACGGATTCGCAATAAATTTCTCCGCCGTTAACTCAGGCCTGTTTAAATAACCCCGCGCCAAACCAACCCCGCCAATGTGCAATTCTCCGACCACCCCGATAGGTAATGGCTGAAGATAAGAATCTAAAATGTAAATTTGGGCATTGGCGATCGCCTTACCAATCGTGACTTTCAAATCATCCTGATAACATTGTCCAATCGAAGCACAAACACTTGTTTCCGTTGGACCATAGGCATTAAAAAAGTTTCTTCCCACCGACCATTGTTTCACCAAATCCAGAGGACAAGCTTCACCCGCCACAATTAAGGTTTGTAAGTTGGGTAACAATTCCTTGGGTAAAACCGCTAAAGCTGAAGGCGGCAAAGTCACATGGGTAATTCCATTCTTTACTAACTGTTCAATTAATGGCTGACCTGGCAACAAATCATCTTTTGGAGCAAGACAAAGAGTCGCTCCAGAGCCAAAAGTCATCAAGATTTCCGAAATACAAGCATCAAAACTAAAAGAAGCAAATTGCAGCACACGGCTCTTATGGTTGACTCCAAAACGCTGAATTTGAGCAAGAGCTAAATTAACTAAACCCTTATGCTCAACCATTACCCCTTTCGGTTTTCCTGTAGAGCCAGAGGTGTAAATCACATTCGCTAAACAACAAATAACATTAGCTTGAGAAGGAGGTAATACGGCCAATAAAGAACGTTGGGTAATCAAAAATGAAACCTGACTATCTTCTAACATAAATTGAAGACGTTCAATGGGATAGTCAGGATCAAGAGGCAGATAAGCTCCTCCCGCCTTGAGAATCCCTAATAAGCCAACAATCATTTCTAAAGAACGTTCTACGGAAATGCCGACTAAGACCTCTGGCCCAACTCCTAAAGTTTGTAAATAATGGGCTAACTGATTAGCGCGACAATTTAATTCACTGTAAGTTAATTGTTGGTTTTCAAAAATAACCGCGATCGCATCGGGAGTCCGTTCAACTTGCGCTTCAAACAATTGATGAATGCACTGATCTTGCGGATAGTCGGTCTTGGTATTATTCCAATCTACTAATAACTGTTTTTGTTCAGCAGAATTTAATAAAGGTAATTCCCGTAGATTTTCTTGCGGATCATTAATAACTGCCTCAAGTAAGGTTTGGAAATAACCCAACCAACGCTGAATCGTTTCATCCTTAAATAAATCCGTATTGTAGTCACAGTCAATTAGAGCTTCTCCACCCATTTCTGTCACATTCAAATGCAAATCTCGATCTTTAAAACTAATCTTTTGAGGCAGTAAGCTAACCTCTAATTCTTTCATTTTAGGTAGATTAATGGCTGGTTCTAAATTGAAACTGACATCAATTAAAGGGGAGCGACTGGTATTACGCGGTAAATTTAGCTGATTGAGCAACAAGGCAAAGGGATAGTCCTGATGTTCATAAGCCGACAACAAAACCCCTCGCATTTGTTTGAGATAATCAGCAAAAGTGGCATTACCTGCTAATTGACTACGAATGGGTAAAAAATGAGTGCAATACCCCACCATTCCTTCACTATCTAAAAGGCCACGTCCAGACGCTGGCAGACCCACCAGAATATCATCCTGTCCCGTCAAACGATGAATGAGAATGTTATAAACTGATAACAGAGTCATTAGAAAAGTACAGCCCTGTTTACGACTAAATTGTTTTAGTTTTTCTGTAAATTGGCTATCTAAAGTTAGACTTTGACGATTGGCTTGGTAACTGGGTAAAGCTGGACGAAGTTTGTCAGTGGGTAAATTCAAAACGGTCGGATTGACAAGCGTTGTTAACCAATAAGCTTGCTGTTTTTTCAGTTCTTCCCCTTGGCTTGGCTGGCTTTGCCATTCAATCAATTCTCGAAACTGTTTTGGGGTTTTAAGATTAGCCGTAATACCCTGACATTTGGCTGAATATAACTCTCCTAATTCCCGAAGAATTACCCCCATTGACCAACCGTCAGCAATAATATGATGAGTTGTTAAGACTAACCAATATCGTTCAGCATCTAACTTGAGCAGAAACCAACGCACGAGGCAACCTTGGCTCAAATCAAAGGGTTTTTGACTTTCTTCCTTTAACCATTGCTCTGTTTGCTGTTGAACAGTGGCTTTATCTGTACTAAAGTCTAAAATAGGACAGTTAATCTCAACCTGGGGCAGGATTTCTTGACTATCTCCCTGGGCATTAATTTTGGTTCGTAACGCTTCATGGCGATCGCTGATTTGTTGAATCGCCTGGGTCATCGCAACGAGATTTAACGGGCCACTTAATTGCAATGTCACTGATTGGTTATAGGCAGCCGAGCCGTTTTCTCCTAGTTGGGCCAAAATCCACAGTTGTCGCTGGGCTTCGGTGAGAGGGACTTGATTCCCCCCTAACCCCCCTTGATAAGGGGATTGATCCCCCCCTAACCCCCCTTGATAAGGGGATTGATCCCCCCCTAACCCCCCTTGATAAGGGGATTGATCCCCCCCTAACCCCCCTTGATAAGGGGGGAGATGAGGTTGA
>SFBL01000196.1 GCA_007095785.1 Microcystis aeruginosa Ma_SC_T_19800800_S464 | reverse complement strand
CAGGTGTAAATCACTTTCCAAGGGTGGTTCATCACTCCATAAATCGGTGGGGGGACAGGTAACTTCTGGTAAAATGTCGAGAGTTGTCATAGTTTTTCCCCTGGCTGGGACATTTATCTAATTATAACAGCTAGGTAAGCTCTAGAACATTTAGATTGGTTGTTGAGTTAAGGGAACGGGGAACAGGTAAGGGTTTTTGCTTGTTTTTCCAATTTTAACAATACCTAATTTAAATGCACAACAGATGATCATCAAAGAATATCTAGCCAGAGTTGTGTGGTTCGATAATTGAAGCTTTCTGCAGCAAAAGAATATCTGTGATTGCCATCAAAACTGTTATATTATAGAAAAATATTGCTGAGATTTTTCCTATGCCTCTAATTAAAATTCAAACTTCTGTCACCTCCCCCGATGATGAGATGGTTAATCAACTTTTGCAGAGTCTTTCGGCTAAATTAGGTAAACATCTCCGGAAACCGGAATCTTATGTGATGACAGCTTTAGAATCGGGTATAAAAATGACTTTTGCTGGCACTTTTGAGCCGGTGTGTTATGTGGAGATTAAAAGTGTTGGTTCTATTTCTGCCGCTCAAACTAAAAGCATGAGTAGTGATTTTTGTCAAGAAATTGAGGCTTATTTAGGAATACCGAAAAATCGTATTTATCTAGAATTTGCCGAGGCGAAAGGTGATCTTTGGGGATGGAATGGCAGTACTTTTAGTTAATTTATGCCAAAATTATCAGAAATAGGGCTTATTTTAACTGGGGAACCTTTTCGCCTGTTCAATCCAAGCTAACATCACCGCAATATCGGGACATAAATTGCGTCTTTGCAGATTAGCCACCTGAAAATTGATGTTTTTGCCAATTGCGGGGATGAGCCTTTTTCTGTCAACTCTTGAGGTTGACGCGTTTCATTTTAAAATTGGCGGATGGTATTAAAGTAGAATAGAGAGATTATACTGAGTATAGAAAAATTACAGCTTTGTTCCTAAAGATGAAGTGTAACCTAATTTGGTATCGAATCCTGACGACCGGCTCCCCAAAACGAAAACTGTGTACTTCACCATTAAGATAACTGGTATAAGATGAATTTATTAGAAGAAGTTAAGGCAAAAACTAAAGAATTTCGTACCGATAACTATCCTATGTCAATCGGAGAGATTATTAGTCTTTATAATAACAAAGAAATGACAATTAATCCAGATTTCCAAAGATATTTTCGCTGGACAATAGCCCAAAAAAGCCGATTCATAGAATCGATACTATTAGGAATTCCTATTCCCTCTATTTTTGTCTATCAGAGAGAAGAAGATAGTGTTTGGGAATTGGTGGATGGATTACAAAGGATTTCAACAATTTTGGAATTTGTTGGCGATTTAAGAGATGAGGACGATGAAACTAAGAAAAAACCGAAACTGGTGCTTCAAGGTACTAAGTTATTACCTAGCTTAAACGGAGTTATGTGGGAAGGTGCAGAGGAAGGAGAGTATAATTTGCCCCCATCTCTAAAAATAGATTTCAAAAGAGCGAAAATACAGGTTCAGATTATCCAAAAAGAATCGGATAAAAATGCTAAGTTTGAAGTTTTTGATCGTTTAAATACCGGTGGCTCTTTTTTATCTTATCAAGAGGTGCGTAATTGTCTTTTGATTATGCTAGATAAAAGCCTATATAATTGGTTAGAAGACTTGGCAGAAAATGAGGACTTTAAAAATTGTATTTCCCTATCCGAGCGATTAAGACAAGAACGCTACGACTTGGAACTAATTCTCAAATATTTTGCCCTGTCTTCTCCCACATTTGGTCCAACATCATTGAACAAAAAAGAGGTTAATGAATATTTGACTGACTATTTGATAGAATTATGCAATTCCACCACTTTTGATCGTGTGTTAGAGCAAGAAAAATTCGCTAAAATGTTTTCATTGCTTGCTGAAGCGACGAATGAAGATACTTTTACCAAATATGATGGAACAAGATTCAAGGGGAAATTTCTCGATTCTGCTTATGAAGCGATCACCACAGGATTACGAGAAAATATTGATGATTACTCCACTCAAGATATTGAACTGCTAAAAACAAAAATTCAGGAAATGTGGTCAGAATCTGACTTTATTTCTAACATCGGTACAGGATCGAGAGCTAGAACTAGAATGCACAAAATGATTGAATTTGGCAAAAAATATTTTAAAAAGTAATGAGTAAAGATAATAGAACTATCGAAATTCTCCAGAAAAACTTAGATGAAGATATGGCATGGCGAATCAGAGAACTTAGTATTTTAAAAACTAAAATTCCTCGACAAAAAGGAACTGAGCAAGATGTATTAATTAGAGCTGGAATAACCACTATATATGCCCATTAGGAAGGTTTTATTAAATATGCAGCAGAATGTTATTTGCAGTTTGTTTCCTTAAGAAGATTAAATTATCATGAACTGGATTACTGTTTCGTTGCCCTTAGTTCTAGAAAATCTATAAATGAGTTAATAAAAACCAATAAATTTAAGTTACAAAAAGAGATGATCAAAAATTTACTTGATAACCTAGAAAATAGAGCTTCTATACCCTACGAAAATATTATTAACACCAAATCTAATCTCAATTTTGAAGTTTTCACTGATATCTGTACTATTCTAGGAATTGATGATAGTAAATATCAACTGCGGCAGAAAGCTATTGATGAACAACTTCTCACCCAAAGAAATAAAATTGCTCATGGCAAGTATTTAACTATCGATTATGAAGAATACATCAGTATTTATAATTTAGTAATTAAATTAATCAGAGATTTTAAAGATGATCTATTAAATGCCGCCGTTACGGAACAGTATAAAAAAGTCAAAAGTATATAGGATTAATACTAAATCCGTTGAGCGCTACATATCAGAACAGGCAAAAGGCAAGAGACAAAAGGGGAAATAAATAATCAGTTTTTAATAACCAGATTTAGTATTAATTACTCCATGACTATCAACGGTAATTTCTGGCCTCAGAGCTGCTGAAATAGTAGCAGAAGACGAAGTGACTAATCGGAGTAACTTGTCTTTTGTCTCTGCCAAATTCTTATCTTCTGTATCGCGCTGTAAACTTTGAGTAGTATAAAATTTTTTAATTAAGTCTTCACCAGCAGAAAAAACATTACCATCATAATATTTGGTTGTACTGGCTTCTTCAAAAAATATATTAATTCCCTCTGACCATTCAGCTTTTAACTCTAAGTCATCCACTTGCTCTAATAGATTATTACTAAGAGATTGAAGTTTGTTAAGCTGCGTTTTGATATGAGGTGCTTTCGCATAAATTCTTCCCCAAGTGGCCAAAAAATCGAGAGTTTGTTCGGCAATTAAAGGGGTTCCGTCCGCAAGACTAACTTTAAAAAAAGCGTCGAGGGCAGGGGCAAGAAGCGCAAAAATTGGTAATTCCCAACTATTGACAGAAGCGGTAAGAACAAGTAGGCTGATTCTAGATGGACTATCAGCGGGAATACTATTGCGAGATAAAATTGACGCAATAAATAACCAAATAATCTCATTATTAATCTCGCTGTCATTCTGTAGAAGCTTACGTCCCAATACTCCTAAGCCGATTTCTGAAGCTTCGATCGATCCCAGTGCCAACAGAGCGGCAAACTCTCTAACATGACTATCCACCCTTCTCAGATTGCCGAAAGCTCTATCAATTTCTTCTCTAGCTCTATCACTATCGCCAGAGTCTAAAAATTGTTGTACTCTTCTAAGCATCGTTGTCATTCTGTTTGGGGCGAAGGGATAAAGGTCAGACCACTGCGAATTTCAATATCTACACGGGCGTTTTTAGTGTTACGTTTAGAATCCTGAAATGAGTGCGGTTGTGCCTCTGGTGTGACCCCACCCTGCTTACTAGCATTTGTAACAAAGCGTTCAGCTTTTCTAAAAGCTTGTTTCCGTTCCTCTCGTTGAAATTCATTGCATTGCCCTTTAATATTAGCAAGAAATAATAATCCTTCTTCAGCAGTAACAGGATTTTTTCTTGCCCAAGAGTAACTGTATCCACCCTCTTGCTGGATATCGTCTCCTTGAGCTTGTACCCTACCACGATAAGGTTCTGACGAACTCGACATATTAAATATTCAAATTTATTCATTTAAGACAATTATATAGTAATTATCAGCAAAAATGTCAAAAAAAGCCCAAATACTTGATTAGAATCAATTATCGAAAGTTTAGCTATAAAATTATGTAGAATGCCTGACAAGGGGACAAGCGAGCTAGAAAACTTGCCAACAAAGGCTTCTGGCTTCTCTCACTAGAAATAGATCTAGCGATTCTCGGCAAAAAGCTAACGAAAGAATTAGGGATAGGAGCGAGCTTACTAGGAATTATTATTAATAAGTGAGAGATGGTGCGGCGAACTTTTTCGAGCTAAAACCATGAAAAGCTTACGATATATGGATTTCAGCCTTCTTGTCCCCCTGTCAGGGAAATTACCTGACCAAAAAAAGTTGATAGAACCAAAACGGTCTATCAACTCTTAAAGTTATCTATTCAAGAACTAAAAATTAACGTTCCTGAAAGACGATTTTTTTGTCCAAGGAAGGACGGTTATTCGACTTAGAGGGGTACTTACTACCACCACTGCGGGGAGTTTTATTAATCACCGGTTTACTGCTCGTCGGTGCGGGAACTTCCCAATCAGTTTTCATCCACTGGGGACAATTTTGATCGTAGATCATTTGCAGGGCAGCCGCCGCGATCGCTTGGGGATCGTATTCTGCGCTTAAATCCCGCACTAAAGGCAAGAAAGAAGCCATCCGTTCCCCCGATAAAGCCTCTTTTAGCTGATTTTGCAGCTTGGCCAGGCGTTTTGCTTCTACTTCGGTGCGACTAGGAATGGGACTAGATTCCAGACGTTGACGCAAACGCTGTTCAATCTGACGTAATAAACGCCGATCGATCGGTTCTACTAAGGATATAGCAGTTCCCGTTTTACCGGCGCGGCCGGTGCGGCCAATGCGGTGAATATAGGTTTCGGCATTATCCGGCAGATCATAGTTAATAACGTGGCTGAGATTTTCCACATCTAGACCGCGGGCCGCGATATCCGTGGCTACCACTAATTTAATTTTGCCCTCGCGGAAACGTTGCACCAGTCGTTCCCGTTGCACTTGGCTTAAGTTACCGTGGTATTCATCCACCGTTTGCCCCGCTTCTTGCAGTTTGCTGGTTAATTCGGCCGCGGTTTGCTTGGTGCGGACGAAAATAATCGCCGATTCTAGGGGTTCGATCTCTAACAGGGGTTGCAGGACTTTTAATTTCGTCCAACCGCGAGGGATCATATAAATTTTCTGTTCGATTTTAGCAGGAGCGGCCTGGGGTTGAGAAACCGTCACAGAAATGGGAGATTTCAAGAAATTAGCGATTAAATCGCGGATTTCCCGGGGCATAGTTGCCGAGAAACAGGCGGTTTGACGGGTGGAGGGGGATGCTTGCAGAATTTTCTTAACATCATCGATAAAACCCATACTGAGCATTTCGTCCGCTTCATCGAGGACTACCCAGTTTAGGGATTCGAGATGGAGTTTTTTGCGATCGAGCAGATCAATTACCCGGCCGGGAGTGCCGACCACAATCTGGACACCTTTTTCCAGACTGCGGATCTGACGTTCCATGGATTGACCACCACAGACTGTCAGGATAAAGAGACGACGATCATCAGAGAAATCTTTGATGGCGCTGGCCACCTGTTGGGCTAATTCCCGGGTGGGGGTGAGGATTAAAGCTTGAACGTTAGGATTTTTGGTGTCCATGCGTTCCAGTAAAGGCAGGGAATAGGCGGCGGTTTTGCCGGTTCCCGTTTGTGACATTCCTACCATGTCATGCCCTTCTAGAAGGAGAGGGATGGCTTTGGTTTGAATTTCGGTGGGGGTGGTGAATCCAAGCGTTTCTAGGTGTTGAAGACGGCTATCGGATAAACCTAAATTGTTGAAACCAGTGGTCATAGGGATTGTTTTGTGGGAATTAAATAAGAAAAATGGAAAAATTAGACTATTTCGCCGTAGAGATCGTAGGTATCGGCCGCAGTGATTCGGACCTGTACGATCGCACCTAGAATCGCCTCCCCTGTCACATAAACCAAGCCATCCACTTCCGGGGAAAAACGAGCGGAACGCCCGATTAATTCTCCTGTTTCTGGGTTTTCCTGTTCGATGAGAACATCGACAGTGTGACCGATATAAGCTTGATTTTTGCGCTCCGAGATTGGTTGCTGAGTTAACATCAACCTTTCGCGGCGTTCGTCCATAATTGCCTGTGGCACTGGATTGGGCAGGCCAAAAGCAGCTGTACCTTCTTCGGCGGAGAAGGTAAACACCCCGACGTGATCGAACTCATGACGCTTGACAAATTCCAGCAGATGGCTGAAATGTTCCTCGGTTTCTCCGGGGAAACCGACGATAAAAGTCGTTCGTAAAACCGCGTTCGGGATAGCTTGCTTGAGCCGCTCGATAATGCCATCGTTGACTCGTCCTTGCCAGGGACGGTTCATCGCCCGCAGGATGTCGGGATGGGAATGCTGTAGCGGCAAGTCTAGATAGGGTAAAACATTCGGGGTCTCTCGGATCGCTTCGATAACCTTTGGCGTTAACCCGGTCGGGTAAGCGTAGTGAACGCGAATCCAAGGTATATCGACTTCTGCCAGCGCTCGCAAGAGTTCCGCTAATTTGGGTTCGCCATATAAGTCTAACCCATAATTGGTTGTTATTTGCGAAATGAGAATTAATTCTTGCACCCCTTGGCTGGCCAATTGTCGCGCTTCCTTGACAATGGACTCGATCGAACGGGATCTTTGATCGCCGCGCAGGTGGGGAATAATACAGAAAGCACAGCGATAGTCGCAGCCTTCGGCCACCCGCAGATAGGCGACTCCCTCGGTAGTGGTGCGATAACGGGGCAGATTTTCATCGGCGATAAAAGTGGGATCGGCGCTGACTTCTTTGACTCGTTCTCCCGTCTCTACCCGTTCCACGATCTCGACAATTTTCTGATAATCCCCCGTGCCAACAATGGCCACGGCTTCCGGCAATTCCGTCAGGAGTTCATCTTGGAAATGTTGGGCCATACAGCCGGAGATAATAATTTTTTTATTAGCTTCCGCCAGTTCCACGAGGGTGCGAACGGATTCTTCTCTAGCTGCTTGAATGAAACTACAGGTATTAACGATAACGTAATCGGCCAACTCCTCGTCATTATCTACGGGATAGCCGGCCTTGGCCAGCAGTCCTAACATATGCTCGGAGTCGATCCGGTTTTTCTCACAGCCTAGGTGTGAGATGGCGATGGTTGGCTTATTGCCCATGCGATCGAGTATCAACCAAATCTTAAACTTCTCTAATGTTAAGACATTTTAACGGATTCCGGACTTGATAAAATCATTAGCAGTTAAAATAATTTCCCCCCCCTGTGGCCCCGTGGCTAGGCCTTGACCCTGTTAAAATGGGTGAGCGGCGCCTGGTTGGGGACGCTAAGAGTAGTAGACGCTGTGAACTTAATTGCAACTTTCAAGACAAAAAACCCGATTATTGGCGTGGTTCATCTCGCCCCCCTGCCCACTTCCCCCCGTTGGGGTGGCAGTCTCAAGACGGTGATCGAGCGGGCTGAACAGGAGGCGACAGCCTTGGCTGCTGGTGGTGTTGATGGTTTGATTATCGAGAATTTTTTTGATGCCCCCTTTACTAAGCAACAGGTGGATCCCGCCGTGGTTAGTGCCATGACGTTAATTGTTGATCGCATTAAAAATCTGGTGGTCTTACCGATTGGTCTTAATGTTCTCCGCAATGATGCCCATAGTGCCTTAGCGATCGCTACCTGTGTCAATGCCCAATTTATTCGGGTTAATGTGCTAACGGGGGTTATGGCCACCGATCAGGGCATTATTGAGGGTCAGGCCCACGAACTCCTGCGTTATCGGCGCGAATTGGGGTCTGAGGTCAAAATTTTAGCGGATGTTTTGGTTAAACACGCCCGCCCCTTGGGAACTCCTAATCTGACTACGGCGGTGCAAGATACGATCGAACGGGGACTAGCAGACGGGGTGATCCTCTCCGGTTGGTCCACCGGTAGCCCCCCCAGTTTTGAGGATTTGGAACTGGCAGTGGCGGCGGCCAAGGGAACACCGGTTTTTATCGGCAGCGGGGCTGATTTGGACAATATCGGGCGGTTACTGCCGGCTGCCGATGGGGTGATCGTGGCTAGTTCCCTCAAGCGTCATGGCAAAATTAGCGAACCAGTGGATCCGATCCGGGTGTCGCAATTTGTGGAAACGGCCCGGCAGATCAACGATCAAAAAGCAAAAATTAATAATTCTCTGCCTTCTTTGCCTCTGTCCACATAACCCCTTGCTAGAATGACGGATAGTTTCAGGGGATAGCGATCCTAAGTTTTTAGGAATTGAAAACGTCCTAATTAACACAATATCGTTAAGGGATTTTTCCTTTCGACAAAGTACATTTCGATTTACCTTCGGACTCCTGAATTCTGCTGTAATTTAATCTAAATAATATTATGCGTCGTCGTTCTGTACCTTGGATTCATCGCTACTCCCGGCCCCTAATTGGGGGGGTTTCGATCGTGGGGGCGATTCTAACCGGCTATTTAACCATTACCAAACTGACGGGAGGGGCCGCGGCCTGTACCGCCGGGGCTAGTGATGGGGCTGGTTGTAGTGGTGTTCTTAATAGTCCCTACGCTACGGTTTTCGGGCTGCCCTTGAGTTTGTTCGGTTTTTTGGCCTATATGGCCATGGCGGTTTTTTCCCTCAGCCCTCTATTTATCAATGGGGAAACTCAGAAAAATCTCCGCAAAAGTTTAGAAAATAATACTTGGTTATTGCTGTTAGCGGGGGCGACGGCGATGGCGGTATTTAGTGGTTATTTAATGTATATTCTCGCCACGGAATTAAAGGAATTGTGTCCCTACTGCATCACTTCGGCTTTGTTCGCTTTAACCTTATTAATTCTCACAATTGTCGGGCGCGAATGGGAAGGTTTAGGACAAATTATACTGCCGATGGTTGTGGTAGCAATGATTACTTTAGTGGGAACTTTAGCGGTTTATGCGGGAGTAAATTCCCCGACGGTGACAGGAGGAAAAGAAGAAATTACCCGGCCGATGACAGCTGCTACACCTCCCTATGGTTGGGAAGTAACCACGGTTTCGGGAGAGGCAGAAATCGCCCTGGCTCAACATTTAAAAGCAATTGGTGCGAAAGAATACGGGGCTTTTTGGTGTCCCCACTGTTACGATCAAAAACAGTTATTTGGTAAAGAAGCGGGAGAAATCCTCAAAAAAGAAGGGGTTTACACCGAATGCGATCCCCAAGGAGTTAATGGTAATCCCCAAGCTTGTCGCGATGCCGGAATTAAAGGTTTCCCCACTTGGATTATTAAGGGTCAAGAATATTCGGGAACCCAAAGATTAGAGAAATTAGCGGAGGTTTCCGGTTATACCGGCCCGATGAATTTTAAATATACAGTTCCGGGGCGCAAGTAGGAAAATATTGAGGGGTTGAACCTTGTTCAGCCCCGACATTTTATGGTGTTTGTTCTCTAGGTAAAGTAGAACTTGAATTTTGATTTTAGCAATAGAGGGAGATTGAAAGTTGCCAGATTTTGATCAACCTATACCCCAAGAAAAACTTGACATTATTGATAAAACTAGAGCCAATTTATTTGCTTGGCGAGGTCAGTTTTCACCCCAACTGATAGAGACTATTTTAAGTTTCTATTGCCCATCTAACTCGGTCATCCTCGATCCTTTTGTGGGTAGTGGAACTGTTTTGCTAGAGGCAAGTTATTTATCCCTAGAAGCTTATGGATTTGAGATTAATCCCGCTGCTTATATCATGAGTCATACCTATGAATTTATCAATGATTCTCAAAAAAAAGAAGTTCTTAAAAACCTGAGAAATATCATCGATCAAGAATTTCCTTTGAGAATTTTTGAAGTCAGTGACCAAGTAGAAAATTTAGTAGATAAATTGCAAAATACTAGGAATATGCTACCGGATCGGTCAAAGGTTTTATTTGATGCTTTGGTAATCATTCTTGATGTGTGTAACAATAAAATTACTCAGGAATTTATTCAGAAAAAATTTTCACATCTTAGCAATATAATTACTAAGCTACCTTACTCTCAAAAGCCGATCAGGGTTGGATTATCTGATGCTCGTTCTCTCCCACTAAAAAATAATCAGATAGATTTTGTTGTGACTTCTCCACCCTATATAAATGTTTTTAATTACCATCAAAATTATCGCCAATCTGCTGAAATATTAGGATGGGATTTACTCAAGATAGCCAAGTCAGAAATTGGTTCTAATAGAGCAAATAGGAGTAATCGTTTCTACACTGTAGTACAATACTGTTTAGATATGGGTGATATTTTAAAGGAACTGGCAAGAGTCAGCAAGCAGCAAGCAAGAATTGTTTTAATTGTAGGACAAGAATCTAACGTTCTTGGCGTACCTTTTTATAATGCTGATATTATTGAAAAAATAGGTGTCAAAGCCAAACTATTTCATAAAGTATTAAGACAAAAAAGAAAATTTAAGAATAAATTTGGTAAAGTTATTATAGAGGATATAATTAATTTTATCAACTTAAATAATCAAGTTAGCCAAGAGGTAATAGAACAAATTTCTAGAGAGGTAGCATTAGAGGTATTGGAAAGCAGTAGGCTTTTTGTATCTTCAGAAAACCAGCTATTTTTAGAATCAGCAATTGCCAAAGTCAATAATATTCAAAAAACACCAATTTTAGATAAGAGATTATATATTAATCCTGTTAATCTTTGAACATCAACAAAAATACATGAACGAATTTTCCCGTCCTCACTACACAAAACTAACTGCCTGTCTTAACAATCCTGGGTTGCCAGAAGCTGATCGGGAACGTTTAGAAGAAGCTATTATAAAATATCGCCAGTGGATTATCGAGTTAGAATCGATTAATTCTGGTCAAGCAGATGCAGTAGAAAAGCTAGTGTCAGCTACTAACCGATATAAGCGTTTTATTGAACTTGACTTGATTTTTGATAGTTCAGATAACTTTTTGTATAGACAGAAGGGACAGTTAAAATTAGATAATACTATATTAGAAGAATTTTTACCGCAGCTGGTTTTCCGTAGTTTACAAGGAATAGATAACTCTTTTGAATTAGGTCCAAGAAATACCTTCTCTGGACTAAGTTTCCTATCCTCTCTCGGCAATATTGGTAAAGGTGGTCAAGCAAATATTAGAAGCAAAAATCAGGATTTTATAATGGGAAAAAAGTTATATCTAAAGTCATCTTTTGACCCAGAATTTCAAAATTATGAATTGATTGAGTCCCATCTTGGCTATGTTTGTGTAGAGTGCAAAACTAATTTAGATAAAACTATGTTTCAGGAAGCTGTAGCTACAAGTAGAGATTAAAAAATTGCTGTTCCTAACTCTTTATATTTTTTGATCTGCGAATTTCTTGATATGACACCAGTTTCAATAATTTCTACTCAAATTGATGATGTGTTAATTATACGAAAAACTAAGCGTATGACCGCTAATCTTCGACAAGAGTATCGCTCCTCAAAAGCAAGACAGCTGCACAGACAGGAATATGTAGATTTTTTGGATGCTTCTCAATATTATCCCGATGTTTTTCAAAGGATGATCGATAAAATACAAACTCATATTGATAATACAAACCCATCACTGGAAAATGTTTTATATCAAGGATATTTCTAGAAATTTTCTCGACATCAAGTTTAGCTACTTTGATGTATAATAAAGAGGTAGATAAGTTGCTAATTATTGGTTATGACTCAGGTAAATCTACAAAAAGCCGCTCATATTCTCGGTGTAACTACCGCAGAAATACTAACATGGCAAAAGAAAAAATTAATCAAAGGTCAGAAAATCAATCAAGTTGATTGGTTATTTGATCTCGAGCAATTAACCAATCTTAAAAATAACCAATCCCCCGGAGAATTGAGAATTTTACAAACTGTTGAGCCAACTAATTACACGGTTATTGAATTATTTGCTGGCTGTGGTGGTATGGCTTTAGGTTTAGAAAATGCGGGGCTAAAAACGCAATTACTGGTGGAAATTAACCAAGATTGTGTTAATACTTTAAGACTCAATCGACCGCAATGGAATGTTATAAATCAAGACATAAAAAAGATTAAATTTTCTGATTTTAGAGACAAAATAGATATTGTAGCTGGAGGTTTTCCCTGCCAACCTTTTAGTTATGCTGGGTTAGGGAAAGGATTAGAAGATTTGAGAGGAAGCCTGTTTTTTGAGTTTGCTCGTTGTTTACAGGAAGTGCAACCTAAAATCGCTATGGCCGAAAATGTTCGAGGATTATTAAGCAATAAAAAAGGAGAAACCCTGCAATTAATGCTGCAAGCTTTACAGGAAATCGGTTATTATGCTGCTTATCAAGTTTTATCAGCCCAATTTCTCGATGTTCCCCAAAAAAGAGAAAGATTAATTATTATCGCCACCCGTCAAGACCTAAATATTAAACCCATTTTTCCCCAATATAAAAACTATACTATTTCCCTGAAAAAAGCTCTAGAGAATTGTCCAATTTCTCTGGGAGTAGAATATAAAGAAAGAAAAAAAGAGATTATGTCCTTAGTTCCCGCAGGAGGAAATTGGCGTAATTTGCCGATGGATATTCAAAAAGAATATATGAAAAATAGTCTCAAAAATCACGGAGGAAGGACAGGATATGCTAAAAGATTATCTTGGGATGAACCAGCTTTAACTATTACCTGTAGTCCGGCACAAACCCAAACAGAAAGATGTCATCCCCAAGAAACTCGTCCTTTGACCGTGAGAGAATATGCACGAGTGCAGTCCTTTCCCGATGATTGGCAATTTACCGGTAATTTAACCTCTCAATATCGACAGATTGGTAACGCTGTTCCCGTGAATATGGCCTATCATCTTGGTGGCTGTTTAATTAATATGTTGCAAGGGGATTATCTGGGGGAAACACAGCCAAAAACTGAACAGTTAAGCATTCCGGGGTTAGAAGTTAATTAATTTTGACTAAAAGTAAATAGCGCTTGCTGAATAAATGTGAAATGTATGCAAGGTAAGGGTTTTAGGGATCGTCGCCCATACTTTTTCAGCAAACCCTAACTATTGATAACTACTGACACGCAAAAACTATTGATTTAGGATAACAAATACAATTATAATACTTTTGAATCACCGATAACTGTTTCAGTTTTATTGTTAGATGGTATAGGGAATCTCAATAAATGGATGTTGATTGAGATCAAAATCTTGGGTATTACGAGTGACTAATTTGAGATTATAGTAAAGGGCGATCGCTGCTTGAATGGCATCGGGCAATTTCCATTGAATAACCTTTTTGTTAGGCTGTTTGGTTGCCTTTTTTTTGATTTGTTCACGACGGATTTGAATGACTAAATCAGTGATGTTGACATCTAAATCTATCAGGGGAAAATGGCTTAATAACTCTCCTGCTTTTTCAAAGGAATTATCATCATTAAAACCAATGAGAACTTCGGCTTTAGTAATGACAGAAATATAACTTTCATCTCGGTGAGCTTTTAGATAAACTGTAGCTTGGGTAATACCATTAAAATGGTCGATTAAAATACAGGAGTCTATTAATCGTTTCATATCCACTCCTCCCGAATTTTTTGCTGATATTCTAAGCCATCTCCTTTAGTCCAGATTGCCTGGGTTTTATCTAATAAAGCTTCAAAATCGGCTTCTGTCTTTTCATCCTCAACTACTTGAATGTTAATGGCTAACTTTGTTCCTGCTTTAAAGGGTAAGTTAGAGAGGATAATCTTCTGAGAATGATCGATGGTTAAATAGGTTTGATAACTATTCATAATTATTGACAAGCAAAAACTATTGATTTAGGATAACAAAGACAATTATAATACTTTTGAATCACCGATAACCGTTGCAGTTTCATTGTTCTTAATAAAACTTAATATACTTCAATTTTCTCAAAAAAATCGACTGGCCTTTACAGGACTCGGATTAATGGGACTTCGCAAGAAACGTTAATCCAATAGTTAGGGTTTGCTGAAAGAAGCTAGATAAAATTGAGTAACGCACAGAAAACGGGTTTCTCCGAGAAACCCGTTTTCTACTCATGCACTCATGCAAAAAAGGGAATGAATAATCAGTCTTTAATAACCAGATTCAGTATAACTACTTCTTGCATGAGTTCCTATCCTAACCAAGAAATTGATTTTGTCCGATTTTACTGTCCGGGATCTGTAGGGTTGATTCATGAATCAACCCTACCCCACCAGAAATTGATTTTGTCGGATTTTACTGTGCGGGGGGAATAACTTCTAATGGAATACTTTCAGTTTCTCCATCTTTAGATGGATTGACATCCGGACTTTTTTCTGCATCTGGAGTTTTTTCCACCGCTTTGGTTTCTGGGGTGGGGGGATTTTCGGGGGGTACTTCTGGACTGGGGTTCTTTTCCGGGATGGGAGTGAATTCCACCGGGGTTTCGCTTTCAGGAGACGGGGAAACTTCGGGGGAAGCTTCGCTATTGCGGGTAGTTTCCGTGGGAGTTTTTTCTATCCGGGGAGATTCTGGGGTAGTTGCGGGGGTAGTTGCGGGGGGAGATTCCCGGGTAGTTGTGGGGGTGTCTTCGCTGGTTTTTTCTTCTTCCTGGGGACAAGCTGCCGATTCTAAACCGAGATGACATCGGACTTCCTCCCGTCCCAAAGATACGGCAATTCCCGACACCGACATTAATAAAGCTAGGATGGGTAAGATATTATTCATAAAATTAGACTTGATTCTACTCCTCGACATCACATTATCTATTTTAGATAGGATCGAACTGATATTGAGAACCCTTTGGCCCCTCATTGCCGCGATTAGCGCGTACTAGGGGAACTTGGTTAAAAATATTAAAATCCGTGGTGTTTCCCTGCAAGGTGATTCCTCGATTTAAAGTTTCGACTACAGTAGCACGGTCAGAACTTTTAGCGATCGCTTCTCCTAATACTTTCATGGTATCGTAGGCGGTAGCAGTACGCCAACTGACGCGACCGCGCCAACTTTTCAGCGCATCTTTGGCAAAAGGATCCGTTGCTTGGAAACTCCAAGGTACTGCTAAAACTAATCCGTCGATGCTATCCGCTCCTTGAATGAGTATATCGGGTGTATAAAGTTCATTTCCGCCTAATAAGAGCATTCCTGACGATTTTTGGGCAATAGCCACGGCTTGATCAATGCGATCGCCGTCTTTACTCAGGGCCAAAAATACCACCCTAGCGCCGGCTTTTTTGGCCTGATCTATGGCGGTTTTAGCGTTAAAATTGGCTTTAGTTGTGTCTATTTCCTTAACTATCTTGCCTCCCGGTTCTTTTATCGCTTTAGCAAAGGAATCCCTTAATTTTTGACTATAGGGACTATCGGAATTATAAAAAAGAACCACTGACGGAGAATTCTCTTGCTTACTAGCATAATTAGCCAAAGTTTTGGCCACTGCTTCCAGATAACTACCCAAAACTTCCTGAGATTTATCCTTAAGGGGAATAGTTTTCAGGGTTGATTTTCCCGTTTGACTAACACTGGTAGTCAGGGGAGAAAGAATTGCTAATCCTTCTTTTTCGTAACTTTCAATCGCTTTTTGACTAAAAGGATCGATTCCGTGGCCCATAACTGCCAAAACTTGACCGGATTGAATCAGATCATCGGCTATCGCTTTTGATTGTAACCCACCGCCATCATTAGCGATGACTATTTCCAAAGGATTACCCGGATTAGAATTATTAAACTCCTCTTGATACCTGGCCACACCTCGGAGAATTTCCTTGGCGCTGTTGGGGTCGTTAGCGATGGGGACAACAACGGCTATAGTCTTTTGATTACCTTTTTGTCTAGCTTTGGCGTTATTGTAATAGATTTTGCCTTCTGGATCGTTTGCTTGGGGAGTGGCTGCTAGTTGATAAGCTGCGATCGCATTTGCCCAATCTTCCTTTTTAAAGGCCGCTGCGCCTTTTTCTTTGTTAGGAGTGGAATTAAGCAGTATTTTCTCACCTTGGCTAAATAAATCGGGATTTTTAGCCGTATCACTCACAAAAGTTGCCTCGGTTTGCTTGTCTGGGGTTTTTTCCCGGACGACTGGGGAAGTATCGGGTTTGGGAATCACCATTTGCAATAGACTCCAACCCCCTAAACCTGCGGTTAAAGCGGTAATTATCAAAGCGAAGGGAAGTAACCAGTTAGATTTTTGGCCGACTCTCGTTGTACCCCCCGGGGAGACGACAACTGTGGTTTTAACCGTCGTTGTGACGGGATCCATCGCTTCCCTAGGCAGGCCACAGATAGGACAATCAGGAGTAGTATTTTCGCAGGGTTCATGACCCCCCGCAGTCGCTTGCGGATAAGTTTTACCATCTTTAGGGATACCGTCACATTGCCAAGTAGTCATAATCAGTTATCAGTTATCAGTTATCAGTTATCAGTGGGTAAGTTATCAGTTATCAGTTATCAGTTATCAGTTATCAGTGGGTAAGTTATCAGTGGGTAAGTTATCAGATTTGAGTTTTAAGTGAGCAGTATGTGTTAAGTGAGCAGTATTAAATAGCAGTTTCTTGCCATCTTTTCACTGTTTACTGATTACTGTTTACTGTTTACTGGTCACTGTTTACTGATTACTGTTTACTGTTTACTGGTCACTGTTTGAGGACGTTGTCGTAAGCTTTGGAAATAGAGGCCACCGATAAGCAGTAAAAAGAGGATATAAGCAACAATTTGACTGATATAGAGGTTTTGACGATAACCAAACAGAGATTTAAGGAGGAGTCCGGGGAAAGTGCGATCGCTCAAAATTTGGGAACCGTCCCAAACTTGAAAACCGAGAAGACAGGAGGAGGGGAGAGAAGGACAGAAATTGCGATAAAAAGGGTCAATTTCACTTAAAAGACTGATTCCTGCGTCGATATGTTTCAACACACCGATGAGTAATCCCGCAACGATTAAGAGCAGGAAAGTCCCCATAATTTGAAAAAAGAGACGGATATTAATTTTTACTCCCCCCGCAAATAGGAGAATTCCCAACAAAGTCGCCACACTTAACCCCGCTATCGCACCGAACGTTTGTATCTGCCAATCTTTTTGGAATTGGGCCAGGATAAAGAGGACAGTTTCAAATCCCTCCCGCAAGACAGCGATAAAAACGAGCAGAAAAATCGCTTTTCCTGCCCCATTTTCCGATTTTAAACCCGCTTTTACCGCATTTTCTACCTCAGATTTCAAAGATTTGGCCTGTTGAGTCATCCAAATTAACATCCAACTCAACATCAAAACCGCAATCAGTCCAAAAGTGGCAGCCAATAATTCCTTGATCATTGGTACGAATGGACTAGGAGAGGCATCCACTTGCAAAAGGATTCCCCCTAGCAAAACACCGACCAAAACACTAGCCACTACTCCCGCACCAATACCACGATACACCCATGAGTTAAGTTGCGATCGACCGGATTTTTGTAAACAAGCGAGGACAATTCCCACCACTAAAGCGGCCTCGAAACCTTCCCGGAGAGTGATAATAAAAGTGGGTAAAGCGGAACTGAGATTCATAAGCTAGTCGATAAACTCTAGCTTTGATCCTAGCTTAAGCAAAATCCCGCAGCATCTTGCGAATTTCCAGATTGTGTAATTCTTCTTGTCCAATCATACCGCGAGCGAATTCTTCTAGGTAAATACTGGCATCTTCGACGGTTTCTAGGAGTGCTTTGTACAAATCAAGGGATTTTTTCTCATGATTGAGGCTCTCACTCAAGATTGCTTTGATATTATGTTCATAGCTTTCCTCGATCGGGGCAATTTTTAAGCTAGGATGACCTTCTAAACCGGTGAGAATTTCCCCGACTTGTTGCGCGTGGGTGAGGGATTCCGTGGCCTGAGTCTGGAAAAATTGGACGATGGGGATGCGATGGGGACCTGTCACCATCAGGGAATAGTGGGTATAACGGACAACTCCCGCTAGTTCAAATTCCATGATTTCGTTCAGTTGTTCGATGGTTTTGTCTCTGTCTAGTTCTCGCATAGGATTCTCAATAATTTTTCTCTAATTGCAATTGTAGCTAATCCAAACCGGCTAAATGAATCTAAAAACCCTGTTGGCTAATATTTTTAGGCTTTTTTGCCATCAAAAAAGTGCTAGATATTGGAGCAATCGGGGGGAAGTTTTCGGCACTTTTTCCCTGAAAATGCCGAAAATCCCACACACACCCCACGAAAAACCCTTTCAGCAAACCCTAGGTAATGCAAAAAGACTTTAGCTGGGGGAATAGCAACTCAAGAGGTCATTAAAGGTTTCATTTTGCCTTAAACCATCGAAAACAAAGTTATTACGCGCTAATTCGCCGCAAATATCCGGTTCTATGTCTAGAGCTTCCCGTAAACAGTCGATCGCTTTTTGTTGTTGACCGAGAGCGGCATAACAGCAGGCGGCATTATACCACGCATAGCGATCATCTCGATCAATTTTTAACGATTCTTCATAACACGCGATCGCTTCTGGTAAACGCTGTAATTCCTGTAGGATCACACCCTGTTGATACCAGGACCAGTAATCTTGCGGTCGGATATCGAGGGCGGTACGATAATTAAATAAAGCCTCTTGGGGATTGCCCCAATCGCGGAAAGCGTCGCCACGACGATACCAGGCCCAATAATCCAGGGGTCGCGCTCCCAAGGCCAGATCATAGGAAGTGATAGCGCGTTCGTAGTTTTTGAGCAATCGATAGGCCTCTCCTTGCCGGTAGGCAGCCCAATAGTCCCCCGGACTATGACTTAGGGCCCGTTGAAAACAAGCGATCGCTTTTTCGTAGTCTTTTAATTCTTGCAGATAAACACAACCTTGATCGTACCAAGCCCAATAGTTATCATCCTTTACCTGTGCGGCGTTAGCATAACTTTGAGCGGCTTCTTCATACATTCCCAAGTCTTCTAGTATCATACCCCTTTTGTACCATGCCCAATAATCATCTGGATAATATTCTAAGGCTTTTTCGTAGCTGATTAAGGCTCCAAAA
This sequence comes from Microcystis aeruginosa Ma_SC_T_19800800_S464, assembly GCA_007095785.1. Taxonomy (GTDB): domain Bacteria; phylum Cyanobacteriota; class Cyanobacteriia; order Cyanobacteriales; family Microcystaceae; genus Microcystis; species Microcystis aeruginosa_E. The sequence goes on along the minus strand of SFBL01000196.1, from coordinate 2,540 downwards.
TAGTCCATTCTTTCTCTTAAAATATTGCCTTGGTCATACCAGTCCCGATAGGTATCCGGACGGCATTCGAGCGCTCGATAGACAGTGAGTAGATAGGTCATAGTTATTAATCTATAGTAAGTAGGGAGGCACAATTATTTGTAGGATGGGTTAGCGGTAGTGTAACCCATGCGGGGGTTGGGTTTCATCCTTCAACCCAACCTACGTTCTACGTTCATCTTATATTTAATTCCACCCACCTACTTAATTAGAGCCGTCAGTCTTATCAGTTATCAGTTACCAGTGGGGGTGTTCAGTGAGCAGTGGGGGAAACGGCGATCGCAATTGATCGCCATTTGCTTTGACACTTTTAAAACAGATTCAGATCCGTTAAAGCGCCGAGACTGCTAGAGGAGACTAACTTGGCGAATTTGCCGAGAATTCCCGTTTTATAGCGTGGGGGACGCGGTTGCCAATGGTTACGACGACGGGTTAATTCTTCCTCCGATACATTTAAACTCAAGAGACGCTGACGAGCATCAATAGTGATTTGATCCCCTTCCTCTACCAGAGCAATTGTACCACCCACCGCCGCTTCTGGAGCGACGTGACCGACCACCAGACCGTAGGTTCCCCCGGAAAAACGACCATCGGTAATTAATCCCACGGAATCCCCTAAACCAGCGCCGATAATTGCCGAAGTGGGGGCTAACATTTCCCGCATACCCGGTCCACCTACTGGTCCCTCGTAACGGACAACCACCACATCCCCGGCTTGAATTTTTCCGGCTAAAATTGCCTCTAAACAGGTTTCTTCCGACTCAAACACCCGCGCGGGTCCGGTGATTACCGGAGTTTTCACGCCGCTAATTTTGGCCACGGACCCCTCCGTGGCCAGATTTCCTTTTAAAATGGCTAAATGACCCTCTTTATAGACAGGATTGCTAAAAGGACGGATAACATCTTGGCCTGAGGGCGGTTGGTCGGGAATATCGGCTAAAATCTCAGCGATAGTCTGACCGCTAATGGTGAGAGCATCCCCGTGTAGTAAACCATTAACCAGGAGAATTTTCATCACTTGGGGAATACCGCCAGCTTTATGCAGATCCACGGTAACGTAACGCCCGGAGGGTTTAAGATCGCAGATAACCGGTACACGCTGGCGGATGGTTTCAAAATCATCGATCGATAATTCTACCCCCATGGTGCGGGAAATGGCTAAAAGGTGCAGCACAGCGTTAGTGGAACCTCCCACCGCCATAATTACCGAAATGGCGTTTTCAAAGGCTTTACGGGTCAAAATTTGGCTAGGGAGAATCTGTTTTCTAACCGCCTCGACCAAAACCTTGGCCGATTCTTCGGTACTATCGGCTTTTTCCGCATCTTCGGCGGCCATGGTCGAGGAGTAGGGTAAACTCATCCCCATGGCTTCAAAAATGGAAGACATGGTATTAGCAGTAAACATTCCACCACAGGAACCGGCCCCGGGGCAAGCGTTGCGTTCAATTCCGATGAGGTCTTCTTCACTGATTTTACCGGCGCTGTACTGTCCCACGGCTTCAAAGGAACTGACCACGGTTAAATCGCAATCTTTGTAGCGCCCCGGTTTAATCGTGCCACCATAGACGAAAATAGCGGGAATATTCATCCGGGCCATGGCAATCATTGCCCCCGGCATATTTTTGTCACAACCCCCGATAGCGAGGACTCCATCGAGACTTTGACCATTACAGACGGTTTCAATGGAATCGGCGATTACTTCCCTAGAAACGAGAGAATATTTCATCCCTTCTGTTCCCATGGAAATCCCGTCACTAATGGTAATAGTCCCGAAAAGTTGCGGCATTCCCCCCGCTAATCTGGTTCCTGCTTCGGCACGCATTGCTAAATCATTAATTCCCATGTTACAGGGGGTAATGGTGCTAAATCCGTTAGCGATGCCGATGATGGGTTTGTTAAAGTCCTCATCCCCAAAACCTACCGCTCTTAACATGGCCCGATTGGGACTGCGTTGGGTACCTTGGGTAACAATGCGACTTCTGTAGTTATCTGCCATAACTTTATCTTTCTCCAATGGCGGCTGACGGGTGCGATCGCAGCTAAAGTTCTCTAATCGCACCTTTATTTCTATTTTCTGACTTTTGGCCGCTATGAGCAGGTTTTAGGACAAGTCCATCTCTAAAGAAAATATAAAACTGCGGGATGATTCAGGGGACAGCTATCGGGAATCAGCAATCCTAGTCAATCCGTTGAGTATAGGCTACATATTCCCCAGAAAACGGGTTTCTCAAAGAAACCCGTTTTCTCGATAGCGGGTGATGTTAACAATTCTTGCGCTTGCACTTGATGGCTAATCCTAGGGTTAATAATAGTCCGAAAAGAGTATCAGGTTCAGGAACTTTGGCCCCATTGGTAAGCTTGATATTATCAACTAATAAAGCTGAATTGATAGTGTTATCTCCTCCCCCTGTCTTATCCACATCAACTACCCCAAACCCTAAAATATAATTTCCAGTCACCGATATTGGTATCGTGTAGGTTTGATAACCTGTTTCTTTCTT
>SFBL01000195.1 GCA_007095785.1 Microcystis aeruginosa Ma_SC_T_19800800_S464 | reverse complement strand
AACTTAAACTAATAAAACGGAGAGCCTATGGCTTTAGAAACTTTCGGAATTTTTGGGTTAGAAGTATGTTGTCTTGGCATCTTGTCTGTTGATTTAGCATAAAGGGTAACGAAGAGCCATTTTAATTTTATTTACTGACTTCCTCTCCTAATATTTCTGATAAGGTTTTCCATAACTTACCTGCTGTTTCCTTGATATATTTCTGAGAACGATGATTTTTTTGAGCTATTTCGGCGTATTTTTGATGATTGACGACTCCCTCTAAGATTTCATGCTGAAGATCGTCTAAATGTTCTCCTGTATGGGAGAAAACAAGCTCATCAATAGTTATTATAAAAGATTGAATATCGAATGAGTTCATAGGATGATTTTAAACAGGGAGTTAAGTCAGGATTGCTTGACATTATACAGCAAAATGCAAATTTAGTGTCTTTATATTTCTTTATAGGGCTTTTATGGGTCTTGAAAGTAAATTTTCGATTGCTTACACTGTGGAACCAACAGCAACGTCATCTCTGTGCGTGTGGGTACAGAAAAGAGTATGAACAATACTAAGAAATTGCGTTCGGCTTTACTTTCCAGTTTAACTATTATAGCCTCAATCGTTTTAGGACATACAGCACAAGCACAAGTAAATATATATTTTGAGCCAGAGGGTAATCAACTTGATATTGATGGTATTCTCGACCTTGGTGTCGGTCATCTCCCAGACATTAATTTTGACATTTTTATTTCTATTGACCAGGCATTTTTTGGTGTAAATCAACTCGAATATAAGGTTGAGTTCGATTCACAAGAATTAAATTTTAACGCAGCAAACGGCGCACAGGGTCTTGTTAAGGAGATAAAACATTTTAAGATAGATCCTGACACAAAAGTAGGATCATTCACAGTTTCAAACCTAAATGCTTTGGGTATTGCCCCCTTTCAACCCGGGAACCCGCAGCAGCCGCCAGTAAAGATAACTACCATCACTTTTGTTCCGATCGGACAACTACCAAGTGACGGAATCTTTGATTTTAAAATAAGCGATGCTAAGGGTGCCGATGCCAATGGTGCTGTACTCCCTTTCAGATATGGGCCAAATAACAATAACAATGCATTTTCACAGAAAGTTGAGGTTCAAACTCCCGAACCCACATCAATTTTAGGACTCTTTTCTCTAGGAATTATTGGTGCTGGTGCAACCATAAAACGCCAAGTAAAACGCAATCATTCTATCGAAAAAGAAACCACAGAAATAGGTTAAATCGCCCGTTAAGTCGTTTAATATCTTTTTGAAAGCGATTTTCAAAAATGGGTAATAACATTAAATTCCTAGCTGCTGATACAGTTCAACTTGATCTTGGCAAACAGTTAAGTTTTTTTGCTCTTCAATATTCTGAATAGCTTGTTGAGTTTTTTCGTTAAAATCACTTATGGTATAAGTCCCTTCTGCAATTCGTCGTTCTTTTTCCGCTTCTTCTAAAAATTCAGCTAGGTGTTTTTTTAGATAAGTTGCCAGGGTATCTTGTTGTTCTTCAGAAAGCAGTGCAATTTGCTCGAAAGTTTCTTGAATTAATTTAGTCATCTGTATTGTACTCCGAAGTTCAGTTTTTAGGGAAAAAATCAAGATATAAATACTGCCCTAACACACCAAAAACTTTTATTTTTGATGTGTTACGCTTTGTTAACTGACTATTTACAATAAAGCCATTTCCCCCACCACTTCCAAGCGGGTATAACTGCCGATTTTGAGGAATTTTTCCGAGAGAGATTCGGCCACATTAGGAGTAATCCAGCCTAACTGTTTGAGAATTTGTAAAGCAGCGGCATATTTAGCCCGTTTGGAACCATCTAAAGCTTTTATTGCTAATCCTAAACCTTCACCGACGCGCCCGATACATTGAATCCCTTCGGCCCCGGCTTTACTGACGATTTCCCCTTGGCTAACCTGCATTAATTCCGTATCAAAAGCCCCTTCTCCTGCTACCATGCGGGGATGATAGGTCATAGCGCGGACGATTCTTTCTAAGTCTAAACGGTTGCCAGAGGCTAACTGGGCGTAGAGATGGGCCATTTGCCCCAACTGCATTGAATAGGTGGGCGCACCGCAGTCATCATGGGCGCTGATTAATTCATCTCCCGGCATTCCCAATAATTCGGCAATTTTGCTTAAAATTAGCTTCTGTATCTGACTAGAACGCCGCAGATAGCTATTTAACGGCCAGCTGCGCTGTTGACACACCGCTAACATCCCGGCGTGTTTACCAGAACAATTGTACTGGAGGCGACTGGGTTTACCTTCCGGGAGAGGACATTGCAGGGCGTTGGGATCGATATCGGCGCGCCAGAGAATATTAAAGACTTGACGGGCGTGTTCCACTGTGCCTTGGTGAGAACTACAGATAATGGCTAGATCCTTATCGTTGAGATCGTAGCGTTCGAGGGTGGCGGTACTGATGACAGCCAGTGCTTGAAAAGGTTTTAGGGCCGAACGAATAAAGGCGCTAGTTTCGGCACTGCCGGCGGTGGATAATACCCGGCCGCGGTCATCGCAAATAGCGGCCTCGACATGATGGACCGATTCAATAATACCTTCCCGGAGGAGATGAATTTCTAAGCGGTGGGTTGGTGAACGTTTTACCCTATTCATTCAGATTGGTGATTGGTTGCGGTTAGTGAGTGAAAAATAGCCAGAAAAGACCACTGATAGCGACAATTGCCCCTAGAATCAGGGCGGTTTTTTGTAAACGCTGGAGAATGGGCTGGATTTGATAGGAGACGATTAAACGATCGCGGGTTAGAATAGCGGCGGTTTTTGTCCAGATTTGGCCATCATACCAGCCCGACTCTTCATAAAATACTTTCTCTGATTGCAAGCGGTCATAGACGTAGATCCAGCCTAAATACAAGCGCAATAACACCAATCCTACCAAAATTGTCGAGCCAAAAATCCCCGCACAGAAGAAGAGAAAAGGGGCTTTTTTGAGGGGAAAACTAGCGGCGGCAATCGGTCCGACAATTAACCATGTCCACAACCATAACCAGAGAATTTTTTTTGTATAAGAGGCTACATCTAGCGTCGCCCAACGGAAAAACCAAGATTCTTTTAATTGTTCGTACTCGTTAACCGGCTGCTGTTCTTCCGGGACGGGACAGAAATCAAGGGAGGATTTCATGGACTTTACTCCTCTAAATGGTTGCTAGGTAGAGGAATACGTTGAGCATGACCCCAAAAAGCTTCTAAATTATAAAATTCTCGCTCTTTTGGTAAAAAGATATGGACAATGATATCGCCATAATCCATCAGGATCCAGCTACCTTCGCTTTTTCCTTCCACTTGTCGGGGGGATTGTTGCCATTCTAGTTCCATAGCAGCTTCGATCGCATCCTCGATCGCTCGCACTTGGGTGGTAGAATAGCCGGTAATAATCAGAAAATAATCGGTTAAATAACAGATATCGGCGACTTTCAGGATGGCGATGTCCCCTGCTTTCTTGTCCTCGGCAGCGGTGACAATTGTCTCTAGAAAATTTTCGGTCTTGAGATTTTCGGCGACGGGGGTAATAATTCCAGTGGGATTGGTCATTCAGTTTGTGGTCATCCTTTGGCTAAGGTGGTTGTAAGCGAGTCTTGAGATTATGTTAATCAATGGTTTTAGTTGCTGTTGCTTGTTCTTTAACAATTTGTAACGCCCAGTTGCGGGTTAGCACGGTGCGGGGATGAATGGGACAATGGCTACTTAAAAGATATTTTAGGGAATAATCGCAGGTTTGTTGAACGCTTTTATGGAGATTTTGATAGCTGAGTTGTCGTAGAGCGTTTAATTCGGGTGTGTCGCCGCGATTGGGCTCCAAGGCATCGGCAATAAAGACTATACAGCTAAGATCGCTCATATTGGGTTTACCGAGGGTATGATTGCGAATCGCTTCGAGAATTTCCTCATCGGTAACGTTAAATTCTTTTTTGGCGACAACTGCACTTACATCGGCGTGGAGTAAGTGGGGATGGAATAAACAGATATTATCCACCTCTATTCCCGCCGATTCTGCCATTTTTAGTAGTTTTTTGGGCTTGAAAAATTTAGCCAGATCGTGTAGTAGCCCCGCTTGCCCTGCTTGGACGGGATCGAGATCGTGATGACGAGCTAAATCAATACACATGGTCTCTACACCGAGAATATGTCGCAGACGGTGTTCGTTGACGTTTTCTTTTAACCAGTCGATAACTTGCTGTCGCATCTTTTTTTTGCCCTTGTGGAACCCCAAAACGATTCTAACAATTACTATACAATTTTGCCTATCACTCCCTGGTTCGATCTTTACCAATCATCCTCGCGACTAGCTTCTAAAACTTCTTCTTGCTGCCAATCATCCTGAAAAGGTTGTACCACTTTACCGATCGCATCAGACACAAAAGACTTAATAAATTCTTCCTTGCGACTGAGTTGAAATTGTCTTTGTACTACTTCCGTCATACCACCATCACCCCAGTCTTGATCGTGACGGAAATATTCAATAAAACTTTTGCCGGCAATGCGGGTTAAATAGGCGGCGCTGACCCCTTGAATTGCCTTACCGACTATATAGGTAGTAAAGTTTAATTGTAGGATTCTGGCTAATAATTCTACTGCTCCTTTTACCACTCCCAAACTAACTAGAGTTTTGCCTAAAGATAGAGCCAATTCCTTGCCTCGATCGCTGTTAATTTCACAGCCATAAACTTGACCAATTTCCCTGACCATTTGAGCATTAACCGCCGCCGTTGCTAACAGATCGAACACTGGTAAGGGCGTCACTGCAATCACTCCTGCACCGATCCACTGATAGCGATCGATAATTTTATCAGCTTGGCGACGACGTTGGCGATCAATAATTTTTCTAGCTTCTTCTCCTAATCGTTGGGATTGTAAGAGGATATTATCCGCCACTAAATCCTCCCCTTCGGCCCGTAAAACTGAAGCCAAACGTTTAATTAAAGCTAAAATATCTGGTTCTGGTGTGATGATTTGTCCCCCGGTTAACTGTAGGGGTTGGGGATTAGCAGCGACGGCAATAATATCGGCGGAAAGGACCACTCCTTTAAGACGTTCTCGTAATTTTTTTAAAATAATGTCTCGATCTTCATCGCTATAGAGATCGATTTTATTAAAGACTAAGAGAGAACGTTTACCGATATCAATTAAGCGCAATAAAGGGGCGTATTCCGATTGTCGAATATCGTTATCAATGACAAATAAAAGTAAATCTGCTTCCGTTGCTAATTGTCGCGCTAACTGTTCCCTTTGACCTCCGGCTGCACCAATTTCGAGAATACCGGGGGTATCGGTAATTTGAATTTCCCGATTCACACCTTTCATTTTTAAACTATAGGTTTCCCCTTTTTCCGTGGTTCCCATGGTTGCCTCCACATTGCCCACCATTTGACCGATGAGAGCGTTAATTAGAGAGGTTTTTCCCGCCGATCCTGTGCCGAAAACGATGATTTTAACTTCTTTTCTGACTAAACTTCGCTCAATTTCTTGGGAACGATTAATAAAAACCTGTTGGGTTACTTTATCTTGAATTTGCTCCACTTGTTGCCGGATAGCTTTTAAGGTTTCCCCGGCGGCCTCGGTTTTTTCTACTGGTAATTTTAGGGGTGGACGGGAGGAAGAACGCAACCCGCGGCGACTTTTTTGGCGCTGGGGCAGCAGATAAAAGTAGTACAAAAGAACGTAAATTAGCAAGCCCAGCAGTCCGATAATGAGTAAAAGCAGAATATTAGCTAAGATAGGAGCGGTAAAGGCGATCTGGATGTAAAGACGATAGATAGAGTTGACTAACCACAACATTAATCCGAAAATAAAGCTCAGACCAATGATTAAAGCGGCAAGACGGGGTAATTTCATCAGCTTTAACGGTAGGGGGTTGCTTGATCTTGATCTTAGTTCTTTGCCGGCCGATTGTCGGCAACTAGAATAGACTATTATCTATGAAGTAGGGAGACACAATTATTTATAGGAGCAGTAGCGTAACCCATGCGGGCGTTGGGTTTCATGCTTCAACCCAACCTACGTTCTTCCCCACTTCCCCACCTCCCCACTTCCCCACTTCCTATTCCCTCGGACCAGAAAAGGGGTAAGATAATAAGTTTAGTGATAAGATGACCGAATTGTAAGCGGGGACTTGATATGGCAGAAACCCTATTATTTAATGCTTTGCGACAGGCGATCGATGAGGAAATGGGCCGCGACCAGACAGTATTTGTTTTGGGTGAAGATGTGGGTCATTACGGCGGTTCCTACAAAGTTACCAAAGATCTCTACAAAAAATATGGCGATTTAAGGGTTTTAGATACTCCCATCGCTGAAAATAGTTTTACGGGCATGGCAGTGGGGGCAGCCATGACGGGATTACGTCCGATTATTGAAGGCATGAATATGGGTTTTCTTCTGCTTGCCTTTAACCAAATTGCTAACAATGCCGGGATGTTACGTTATACTTCTGGCGGTAATTTTAAAATCCCCATGGTTATCCGTGGTCCGGGGGGTGTGGGCAGACAATTAGGTGCGGAACATTCCCAACGTTTAGAGGCCTATTTTCACGCGGTACCCGGACTAAAAATTGTCGCTTGTTCCACTCCCTACAATGCCAAAGGTTTATTAAAATCGGCGATTAGAGATAATAACCCCGTGCTTTTCTTTGAACACGTTCTTCTCTATAATCTTAAGGAAAATTTACCTGATACCGAGTATCTTTTACCCCTCGATAAAGCCGAAATCGTTCGCAAGGGAGAAGATATAACTATTCTCACCTATTCGCGGATGCGTCATCACTGTTTACAGGCATTAAAACAGTTAGAAAAAGATGGCTATGATCCAGAAATTATCGATTTAATTTCTCTGAAACCCTTTGATATGGAGACGATTGCCGCTTCGATTCGCAAGACTCATAGGGTGATTATCGTGGAAGAATGTATGAAAACGGCGGGAATTGCTTCCGAGTTAATTGCTTTAATTAATGAGCAGTTATTCGATGAATTAGATGCCCCCGTGTTAAGATTATCTTCCCAAGATATACCGACACCTTATAACGGTAATCTAGAAAGATTGACGATTATTCAACCTAATCAAATTGTCGAAGCTGTCCAAAAAATGGTCGGCGATCGCATTTAACAAATTCTCCTTTTGATACCGAAGTTATGCAGAGACAAAATTGGTTATTGTTACTGATCATCGGCCTAGTTGTTGCCTCGATCGTCATCCTGATTAAGTTACCCCTACAATTAGGTTTAGACCTGCGCGGTGGTAGTCAATTAACCATTCAGGTTAAACCCACTGAAACCGTGACAACCATTCAACCTAATGATTTAAAAGCCGTACAAAATGTGATTGAAAATCGCGTTAATGCCCTCGGTGTTTCTGAATCATTAGTGCAGACTGTAGATAGTAAAAATCAGGTAATCGTGCAACTACCCGGGGTCACAGATCCCAAAGAAGCTGAGAGAAACTTAAATGTTCAGGCCCAATTAGAATTTCGTCAGCAAAAACAAGGTACAGAAGGAGAATTTCGGGCTGAATATTCAATTTTTCAACAAAAAAAAGTGGAATTAGCCGCCCTTAAAGTGGAGAATAAACCCGAAAATGCCGCTAAAATTGCCGAACTAGAACAATCTCTGCAAAAATCTAAACAGGCAATTTTAAATTTATTTGAATCGGTGGACTTAACTGGAAAAAATCTGCAAAATGCCACTATTAGTTCCACCCAAGGCACTAACTGGGAAGTGGCCATTACTTTCGACTCGGAAGGGGGCAGTAAATTCGCCGAACTCACCAAAGCGATCGCAGGTACTGGTCGCAGTATTGGCATTTTCCTCGATAATGAATTAATTAGCGCCCCTGTAGTCGATGTGCAGTTTGCCCAAACGGGAATCACAGGAGGCCGGGCCGTGATTACTGGTAATTTTACCGCCGAAACTGCCAACGATCTAGCGATTCAATTGCGCGGTGGTTCCCTACCTTTCCCTGTCAAGGTGGAAGAAATTCGCACCGTTGGGGCAACTTTAGGCCAGGATAGCATCCGTCGCAGTATCTACGCGGGTTTAGTGGGTTTACTATTAGTTTTAATCTTCATGGCGGTTTATTACCGTTTACCCGGTGTCATCGCTGATATTTCCCTGATTATCTACACTATCCTTGCTCTGGGGGCTTTTGCCTTAGTGGGAGTCACCATGACGTTACCCGGTATTGCTGGATTTATCCTCAGTATCGGCATGGCTGTTGATGCAAATGTACTGATTTTTGAGCGCACCCGGGAAGAATTAAGGGCCGGAAAATCTCTATTTCGGGCTGTGGAGTCGGGATTTTATAGGGCTTTTTCCAGTATTCTTGATAGTAATGTCACTACTTTAATCGCCTGTGCTGCCTTATTTTGGTTGGGTTCAGGATTAGTCAAAGGTTTTGCTTTAACTTTAGCCATTGGGGTAGCTGTCAGTATGTTTACCGCTTTAACCTGTAGTCGTACTCTCCTGTTAATTACCGTGTTAAACGTCCCCAGCGTCCGTCAAAAACCCCAACTTTTCTGCCCTAATTTACCGACAAATCAGTAGTTATTAGGGAAATGGGGAAATGGGGAAATGGGGAAATGGTGAAATTCAACTAAAACCCTAAAACCCTAAAACCCTAATCCCCCACTACCCCAACCCCTAACCCCCAAAACCTAACACCCAACCCCCATTTTTTCCTTTTTACTTTTCACTTAAAAGATATGGCATTTAGTGTTACAAAACAGCGTAATTTTTGGTGGACAGTCTCGGCCCTGCTGACGATTGGTAGTATTTTGTCCATGGTGATTTCTTGGTTCACTATTCAAGCGCCTTTGCGACCGAGTTTAGATTTTGTTGGTGGTACGAGAATTCAGATAGAATTAGCCTGTGCCAAAAAGAATACCTGTGAGAAACCCTTAACTACTGCCGAAGTGCAAGCAATTTTAGACGAGGAAGGATTGGGTAACAGTAGTGTGCAGGTGTTGGATAAATATACTTTATCGGTGCGGACGAAAACCCTCGTAGAAGAACAGAGAACGAAATTACTCAACACCTTAAACCAGAAAATTGGCACCTTTGACCCCGAAACCAGTCAAATCGATACAGTTGGTCCCACCATCGGTCAAGAATTATTTAGGTCAGGATTTTTAGCTTTATTAGTTTCCTTTTTTGGCATTGCCGCCTATCTAAGCTTCCGTTTTCAACGGGATTACGCTTTTTTTGCCATTGTCGCCCTGCTGCACGACGTTTTGATCACTTTAGGGGTCTTTGCGGTTTTAGGCTTAATTGCGGGGGTAGAAGTGGATAGTTTATTTTTGGTTTCCCTCTTGACAATTGTGGGTTTTTCTGTTAATGACACAGTGGTAATTTATGATCGCGTGCGGGAAAATTTTGTTAATACCCCCGAATTATCCGTGGATGAAATTGTCGATAATGCGGTCAGTCAAACCCTAACCCGTTCAATTAATACCACTTTGACCACTTTATTGCCTCTGGTGGCGATTTTTCTCTTTGGTGGCACGACTTTAAAATATTTTGCCCTAGCTTTAATTATCGGTTTCGTAGCCGGGGCCTATTCGAGTATTTTTATCGCTAGTACCCTACTAGCTTGGTGGCGCGGTCGTTGCCATCGACCCACACTCAATTACAGTTAGGGACTTGCGCTTTGATAATGTACCATTTAGGGCTGATCTTATTCTTCTACAGAGCGATTTTCAAAGCTGGGATATTATTCCCACGCAAGTCCCTAAACCCTAACTGAATTTTCCCCCTCCCTGCTCCTTCTGAACGTCCATGAATCCCTATTACTCTCCCCTGGGAGTCTAAGACTGCACCGCCACTCATGCCATAGGTGATGCTGGTATAAACTAATTCATAGCCTCCGGTTAAAGAAGCAACACTTTGTAATACTCCTCCTTGTTTATTGCTTAAAGCACTTTGGCGGGTTTGTAGTAATCCCTGTTCTTTCTCGATAATTCTACCGCCACTAAACAACCATTTCGAGGGATTTTGGCCAATTTTGGGGAAGCCTGCGGCAAAAACAAAATCACCGGTATTTGGGTTATAATTCGCTATTTCCGCAACGGGATAATTGTCCTCGCTTTCAAACTGAAAAACTGCTAAATCTACCCCTTCCTGACGGATGATGGTGCTTTTCTCGATGTTTCGAGTTTTGCCGTCGCTGGTGACGACGGTGTAGGTGTTATTGGGACAAGGTTTACTTGCAGCATCTTGACTTTTTTTCTTCTCACATAATACATGGTCTGCGGTTAAAACCGTGTAAATATTCCCTTTTTTAGCGATAATTACGCCGCTACCGTTAGCCTCGCTACTACTCTCGATCTGGACGGTAAATGCTCTTGCTTTCCCTTCTAATTGGGCGATATAGCCAGTATAAACCGGGTTTTCGATGCTGGAGTCGTTTTTCGGTAAAGGGAGCTTGTAGGCGGTGAGAATTTCGGGTTGGATGTAGGTTAAAAGGGTATTGAGGGGAATGCCCCAATTAACGGTTCTCATCTGTTGGATTTGTGCGTCTGTGGGTTTCCTGCCGTCTTCGTAGATGTAGTTAGAGAGAATCGGATAGGCCGATCGCCCGTTAATGCCGATTAACTCATCCTCAAAAAAGATACCACCGCCACTCATTCCCTGCACGATATCGCCACTATAACCGACGCTGTAGCCCTCTTGGAGGGGTCGATCGCTTGTTTGTTCAATTTTCCCGTTATCGGTGGTGTACTGCCCCGTTTCTGCGGAATAACCGGTTACGGTGATATCTATATCGGTGTCGAGGGGGATAGAACTAATTCGCGCGATCGGATAATTCCTGGTATCGCTAAACTCCACCAGGGCTATATCTTTATCTTTTAAAAGGGAATTCGGCGCGATCGAGGCTGTGCGGGTTTGTCCGTCGTGGGTTTGGATTTGTAGGGTGGTCGCGCCGCGGATAACGTGAGCGTTGGTCAAAACGAGGTATATACTGCCTTTTTTCCCGATAATGATTCCCGATCCCCGATTTGTCTCGCTAGTAATCTTAACAGTGACTTGACGGATCGATCGCTCGATCTGCGCGTCTGGACTGTCTTCCGCCACGATCGCCGGGTGAGAGAAAGGGGATATCGCTTTAACCGGTGCGACGGACAGAAGTAGGAGGCTTAGGAGTAGGGGAAACGGTTTCAACATGGTTATTATGGGGAAATTCGGGATAAAACAGCAAAAATTCTAGCGGGTGGGAACGCAATTATTTTGCGGGCCAGCCGATCTCGTATCACAGGGTGCGTCGCGATCGGCGAGCGGTACTTTGGCAAAAAACTCCGTCATTGACACCAAGGTTTTACCTCCGGAATTCTGGAGGAGCATATCGGAGGTTTTCCCCTCTAGGATGTCCATGAGTTGTTGTAAGACTAAATCCGGATTGTCGTGGGGTTTGAGGGTAAAAAGTTGGCTATTGCCGTCGCAGGGGTCGTCGGTACGGGAAATCGCGCAGATAATCGGGTATCCTTTCACCCTGCCGGTGGTGAGATAGTTAAAACGCCCTTCATCGTAGGCTTTCTGGAATTTTTGCGTCACTTCCGCGCAGCGAACCGGGGAACGTTTGGAGAAATATTCCGATTTCCAGCCGATAATCCGCACATTGCCGCTCCTTTCGGGAATCCAAGCGAGGGTGGCGGGGATTTTCCCTCCCGATGCGCGATCGAACACCTCTTTACAGAAGAAGGTGACGCGATTCGGGGTGGTCGATTGGCTGAAACCGGGGGCGATACCACCGAGGAGGACGGTGGCGAGGAGGCCGACGCAAGCGAGACGGTGGGAAATATATCTAGAGTTCATAGGGATAGTTCCTCAGAAAATAGGGATTAGAATCGTGATTAGGGTCAAAATGGGATTATTTAAGGTTTAGCGGTGGCGTTGAGGGTGTAGCGACCCGATTCACCCCCTTCGCGAGAGGTAGCCTCTAGGATATAAACTCCATCGGCGGGTAATTCGGTTACAAGTCGAGCGTTAAAATCACCGGGAGCGCGATCGGCTCGCTGGTTACTACGGGCTAACTCTATGTATTTTGTCCCTTCAGGG
>SFBL01000194.1 GCA_007095785.1 Microcystis aeruginosa Ma_SC_T_19800800_S464 | reverse complement strand
AAAAAACCTCGCTCTAAGTTTTCCTCTAAAAAGCCCATCCATCGAGCCACCTCTTCTCAAGTTGCACCTCTGATTTTTTCTATTTCTAACACCGCTTAATCCTTAAACGAGAAGTATTGACTTTAACCCTAAGAATCTCTGAATACTATCCAATCGCTCCTTCTGCTATCCTAGAGTTGTTAGCGGAAACCATCGAACAAGCTCAAATCTCAGCCGATGTCGTGACGGCAAATTTATCTGAAACCAGAAAAAATTGGAGGTTATGATGACCGATCAATCTTGTGTTCCTGATCTACAAACGAGAACTCAAAGTATCGCTAGATGGCGAGAAGTCTGCCGAAAATTAGATTTAGTGACCTTGAAATTTGATGAATTAATTGCCATGATCGAAGTGGATTTACGTCATCAAAGTTTGGAACGGCTTCACAATCGAAGTGAGAGCAATCGCTGATTTGGTCTAGTGCGATGCCGAAGGCACTGCGTAGCAGTACGCCGATCTTGCTGTGCCTCGCTGTCCCATATTGGTCGGATTTTCATCTCATCGGTAAAACAAAAGGGTTCCTTCAATCCGACATTCAAGGTAACTTCACCCAGTTTCCCCAAATCTCCAGAAATCAATATAATTAACTTCAGGCTTTCTCCTAACCTGATTTTTTCCATGATTCCTTTAACTCTTAATCTCTTGCAAGGTTCGGTTACTTTTCGTTTCAGTCCCAGTGCTGCCTTGGATTTGCAAAGGGAAATTAACATTTTACTTGATCGCCTAAAAGCGATCGCCAGTAATGCCGCTAGTGGGGGTAAACCCCAACCCCAAAAACCGCTGGAATATCAGCACACTGGTGATGTGTTTCTGGAAGTGTTTTGTAATCCCAATATTTATCCGAGTCCTTTTTCGGCTAAAGTTTTGTTAACGGTTCGTGACGATCGCCTACGCTTAACCACAGAAGCAGAATTAACCCGTGTGATCGAAGATTTAGAGCGTTATCTCGACCAAAATAGTTAGAATCGGGGGATTTTTGGGGTTTCGACCTTTCCTTGTCGTCCCACCTCTCCCCATCTGATTATTCTTCTCTAGCTTGCCATGTTACCGACCGATTTATTGATTTCCCGTCAAAATGGCGAGACAATTATTCCCAAACGCTTACCGATCACGATCGATTATTTGGCGATCGCTAAAGAACAAATCACCTGTTTTCAGGAAAGTATCGGTGAAACTAAGGGAGAATTAAGCCAAAAACTCCTAATCTTGGAGGGAGACAGTCCCGATTATAAAATTAAACGGGGATTTGCTCACCTATTAACCAATCATTTTGCCACCTTTGAGATTATTAGTCCCTTAGAACCGCAGGAATTAAGAAAAAGAGTTTTTGAACAAGTGGCCAACTTTGTTCCTATTCCCCAAAATCGATCGCTAATTCTGGAGAAAATTGCCCAGCAACTCAGCCAAGAATTAAATCAAGAAATTTTTCCAGTAGCTCTAGAAAAAGGACTTTATGCTGATTTAGCGGAGAATAAAATTCTCACTCAATTTGATGCTCCCACCCCCGAAAACTTAATTCATCGTTTTAACCTCTCGCAAATTCAAGGTATTTTTTATCGGGCCAGTTATTTAATTATCAACGTCCACCGCAATGATCCGGGGGAATATAAATATCTCTTTCGCTATCTAAAACTATTTCGTTTAATGACTTATATCGAAGGGGATGCCGACACGGGATTTACTATTACTATCGATGGTCCCACCAGTTTATTTAAAGCTAATAGTCGTTATGGCATTGAAATCGCTAAATTAATTCCTGCCTTACTCCATGTTACTCACTGGAATTTGAAGGCACAATTACAGTATAAAGATTCCTATACAGGAACTATTAAAAAACAACAGTTTAATCTAGAGGATAACTGTGGTCTGGTATCCCACTATTCCCCCGGTAAACCCTACGATAGTATGTTAGAGGAATCTTTCGCTAAACGTTGGTTACAGTTAAAAACTGAATGGCAGTTAGAAAGGGAAGTGGATTTAGTGCCTTTACCCGGAGGAGTGATGATTCCCGATTTCCGTTTAGTGCATCCCGATGGTCGCGTTTTTCTCCTCGAAATTGTTGGTTATTGGCGACCAGAATACCTACAAAAGAAATTTTTACAGGTTAAATCGGCCCAAGCAAATAATCTAATTTTAGCCGTATCGGAACGGTTAAATCTAGAAAAAGCCGGAGTTAAATTCCAAAACCTACCCGCTCAGGTTATCTGGTTTAAAGATAAATTATCACCCCAAGCAGTGTTAGAAGTTTTAAATTAAAAGGTTAAGAAGCTAAAAGCGGGAGTATAGTTTCATACTCCCGCTTTGGTTTAATCAGACTAGGTTAACTTTTTCGCTTAAGACCAGAGACTGAGTGCTACCTTATTGAGCAATGGTAGGATTGATGGACACTTTCACCACTTTATTTTTTTCTTCTTCCGCTTTCGGGAGGGTGAGATTGAGAATACCATCTTTGTATTCAGCAGCCACGTTATTGTTATCAACCCGAACCGGTAGAGGAATAACCCGATGGAATTTACCATAACGGAACTCGGTGCGGGTAAATCCTTCTTCTTCGGTTTTAATTTCCGATTTTCTTTCACCATTAATGGTCAGACTATCGGCTGTTACTTCCACGTTAAGGTCTTTGGCTTCCATACCAGGTATTTCCAGTTTAAGCTGAACTGCCTCTGGCGTTTCGGTTATTTCCGCCGCTGGGATGAAGGACAACCCCATTTTTTCGCCATTGCCTACATCAGTCGGCACAAGACGGTCAAACAAGCGATTCATTTCTTTCTGTAGGCTTTCTACTTCTCTGAAAGGTTCCCAACGTATAAGTGCCATATAAGTCACCTCCGAAGTTTTCTTAACGCTAGAGATGTTGGTTTGTCTCTACACTTTTAGGATAGATAAAAGATTCTCTGACTGGGGTAGGGTTTTCGCTATTGAGTTTTTCCAGATTCCCGTACTATTTCCTATACTAGAGCTAGGTGAAAAAGTTTTTCCCGGGGAAGTGGGAAGATGGGAGAATAAATAAAACTGACCCCTGACTGCTGACTCCACCAACAAACTTATTCAGCAAACCCTAATTATTTTCGATTATTTTCATCGAAATAGAGCAATAAATCCTAAAATAACCCCTAGCAAGCCAATTAAGATAGCAAAGATAACGGCTTTGCGATTTCTCTCTAATTGCCGTGTTGAGTTTTTTCGTTCCTGCTCAAAAAGATTCAGTCTGCGCTCAATTTCCTCTAACTTAATTTCTTGTTTCGAGTTCTTAGTCTCAAAATTTTGCAGATGAGATTTAAAAGTTTCTAAATCAGCTTGTATTCTATCTTTTTGCTCTTGCAAGGTTGTCTGAAATTCCTCTAATTTTCTCGCTTGCTCATAGTCTATAAGCTCAAGATTTTGTATATTATATCTAAGAGTTTCTAAACTAGAACTCAAATTCAAACTTCTAAATTCATTGTTTCTTGATTCTAGAGGCTGAATTTTAACATCCAAATTATCCGCTAAATTATTGAAGCTTTGTCTCTCTCTTTCTACAGTTTCTTGTTGATTAGAAATCTTAAGCATTAGTTCGTCAATATCAGCTTGTATTCTATCTTTTTGCTCTTGCAAGGTTGTCTGAAATTCCTCTAATTTTCTCGCTTGCTCAGAGTCTATAAGCTCAAGATTTTGTATATTATATCTAAGAGTTTCTAAACTATAACTCAAATTCAAACTTCTAAATTCATTGTTTCTTGATTCTAGAAGCTGAATTTTAACATCCAAATTATCCGCTAAATTATTGAAGCTTTGTCTCTCTCTTTTTACAGTTTCTTGTTGATTGGAAATCTTTTGCAAGTTTGCCTGAAATTCATCTAATTTCTGATCATAGGATTCTACAATCTCAGAAATTTTTAAATAATTGCTTTCAACGGCAGATAATTGCTCTAACCTAGCATAAAAACTATTAAACTGAGTTTGTAATCGGTTAAATTGTTCTAACAAATCGATATATTTATTATCAATACTTTGTTCAAATAGCTTGCTTTCTTTCGTGAAAATTTTGTAAACGCTAAGATAATTATAATTAATTGTTGTTCTGGGTTTTAATTTGTCTGCACTCGTTAATAAATATTTCGTTACATTCTCAGAAATAGGGATTGATGATTTGAAAGTTTCTTCCATACTCTTATTGATCAAAAATGCTTGTTCATTGTAATCATCAAGATTCGTTTTATTTAAATCATTAATTATACCAATAATACTATCTATAATTCTGTTAACTTGAGCGTATAAACTCAAATCGTTTATAAACATCAAGGTATGGCTAGGCATATTTTCTGATAAAAATTTTATGTTTTTAAGCATTGTTTTACCCGCATTTCTCACAAACTGAGGAAAGAACCTAATTTGGAAGTTAAAAGTTGAGATTATTTTAAAATAAGAGAAAATTGTAAATTTGCGGCGTAAAAATTTAACCAAATTAGCTAAA
>SFBL01000193.1 GCA_007095785.1 Microcystis aeruginosa Ma_SC_T_19800800_S464 | reverse complement strand
GCCCCCACCCCCCATCCCCCATCCCCCATCCCCCAACCCCCAGAATTGTTCCTCTTAGAAAACGATGGCATCTCAAGCACAAAATCCTGAAAATCAACCCTCCTCTACCCTCGAAGAAATCCGGGCTGCTCGTTTAGAAAAAGTGGCAGGATTGCAAAAAGCTGGCTTAAATCCCTATGCTTACCAGTGGAAATCTACCGCTCACGCTCAAAAATTACAAGAGCAGTACGCTGACTTAGCACCGGGGGAAGAAATTAGCACCGAAGTAGCAATTGCTGGTCGGATTATTGCCCGAAGAATTATGGGTAAACTAGCCTTTTTTAACCTGCAAGATGAAACGGGAACGATTCAATTATACCTTGATAAAAAACGCATTAGTGAAACCATGGCTGCCGTGCCGAATGCCTTTAACACGGTGATTAAATTAACCGATACAGGCGATATTTTAGGGGCAAAAGGCACAATTAAACGCACAGAGCGCGGCGAATTATCTATCTATGTAAACCAGTACGAAATTCTCACCAAATCCCTTTTACCTCTCCCGGATAAATGGCACGGTTTAACCGATGTAGAAAAGCGTTATCGACAAAGATATGTGGATTTAATTGTTAATCCCGAAGTCCGACAAACTTTTCGCCGTCGAGCCCAAATTACCGCTGCTATTCGGAGATATTTAGATCAACAAGACTTTATTGAAATTGAAACTCCTGTGCTACAAAGTGAAGCGGGAGGAGCCGATGCTAGACCGTTTATCACCTATCATAATACGCTGGAGATGGAGTTATATCTCCGCATTGCCACCGAATTACATCTAAAAAGATTGATAGTCGGTGGTTTTGAAAAAGTCTTTGAGTTAGGTAGAATTTTTCGCAATGAAGGGGTTTCTACTAAACACAACCCCGAGTTTACTTCCATCGAAGTCTATCAGGCCTACGCTGATTATTATGACATGATGGAGTTAACTGAAAACATTATTGTTAATGCCGCACAAGATGTTTTAGGTATGCTAAAAATCACCTATCAAGACAGGGAAATTGACCTAACTCCTCCTTGGCGACGAGTGACTATGCACGAATTAGTCCAAGAAATAACTGGAGTTGACTTGAATAGTTTTGAGGATTTCGAGTCGGCTCGTATTGCCGCAGAAAATGCCGGCATTGGCGTTCCAGAGGACTGTAAAACCATCGGGAAGCTCTTAAATGAAGCTTTTGAACAAAAAGTCGAAGAAACCCTAATACAGCCCACTTTTGTGCTAGATTTTCCCGTAGAAATTTCCCCTTTAGCTAAACCCCATCGCTCAAAAACTGACCTCGTAGAAAGATTTGAATTATATGTGGTTGGACGGGAATTAGCTAATAGTTTTTCTGAGTTAACCGATCCCATCGATCAACGGCAAAGATTAGAAGCACAGGCACTCAAAAAAGCGGCTGGAGATTTGGAAGCGCAGGGAGTTGATGAGGACTTTTTAACCGCTTTAGAATACGGAATGCCCCCCACGGGAGGCTTAGGAATTGGCATCGATCGCCTGATCATGTTATTAACCGATTCTGCCAGTATTCGCGATGTGATTGCTTTCCCCTTATTAAAAAGTCAAAGTACAGCGATTAAATCTTTTGACTACGATGAGGACAAAAAAATTCTGAAAGTAGAATTTAATCACGGTGGTATCTATCTTTATCATGATCTACCTTTGGCAGTATATAAAGACTTTCAGTCTGCACCATCCAAAGGACAGTTTTTTGTCGGACAGATTCGCGATAAATACAGTTTTGATAAGGAATTGTAAAAGTTAGGGTCACTTCAGTTATCAGTTATCAGTTATCAGTTATCAGTCATAATTCATAATTCATGATCCCTTTTTACCTTTGACTTCCTGCCAAGTGTTACCGACTCCCTGTAAAACCCCGCGAATTACTAAACCAATACCCCTACCGATAACTTGGATAAGGATATAGACTACTCCCTTACCCACCACCCGAAAAAAAGTGCGTAAACGAGGGGATAAAGAGTCTCTTAATTCTAAGGCGATCGAAGCTAACCAGGGTATGCCTGTTAAACTATTTAATTCTTCCTGTCGAGGGGAATAAATGGCTAGAGATTGGATTTCTCCCTCGCTATAGTGAAATAATTGATATTGACTCTCAAAGATATCTTTAGGTTCCTGCCAATATTGTTGTCGTCGGTATTTCCAAGATAATTCATTGCGGATTTTAGCTAATTTTCTGGCGATGAGAAATTCTGAACGGTAAAGTTTTTGTTTGATTCTTTCCGATTCCGAGAAGTTATTGAGAATAATTACTGTCACTGCATTGGCAATATTATGAATTAGATTTTGCAGGAGAATTTCGGCTCTGGCGATAGTTTCAGGAGCATTAGCTCGGTATTCTACTCCGTCAATAGTTAAACTATTTTCGTACACTAAATAGGAAAATAAGTCAAGAGTAAAAGGAATTTTATTGAGGATTTCTATTTGAATGGCCTCTCTTTCTTCCAGAATAATTTCGTTAAGCCTACTTTTACTAATTTCCTCATAAACCGAGGCATTAATTTCTAAAAATTTACGGGTAACTTTCTCCCAGATATCGTAAATAATCAGATTTAAGCGACTGGTTAATTCCCCGCTACTAATCTGTAAATATCTCATCTCATCGACATTTTTACGAATTTCATCGAGAACTAAATATAATAATTCCCGTTGCCGATTATCCTGTAAAACATCAATTTCAAAACTAATCTTGGTTCTATTAATTAAAGGCGATCGAATAACTGCTAAAGTCGATTCAAAAACCGCCGAAACACAGAGGGGACGCTCGCGGCTTAAAATTGGTAATTCCCGATCGATATTGTTAATTATTACCGGGGGTGTCACTGAAGCTGAATTGTAATAGCTACCTTCGAGGGGAATTAGTTTTCTCACTAGCCATAGAGCCGCTAAAAGTTCTCGTTTTCTTCCCTGCCAATAAAAGCGATCAAAGCCGGATAAAGACTGTTGATTGAGATGGAGATCAATTAAATGTAATTCACTTTCGATGCGATTTAATCCCGTTTTGCCAGCACTGATTAACCAATGGCTAGGAGCTAAACTTGCACGGGTAGCAATGGTGAGGGGAGAAGGGACAACATCGTGGGATTCATCCCGGGAAATTTGACCTAAAATAGTGATAAATTGCTCTAGGTTTGTGCCTTTGGGAATATAACCGGCGATGCCTAATTCTCTGGCGATTAGTTGCTGTCGGGAATCGAGAGGAAAGGTTAATAAAACAATTTTACTTTCGGGGTAGCGAGAGTGGAGAATTTCACAGTAAGACCAATCAAAGAGAGGATCGATAATAATAATTTCGGGGGCCGGATTAAGAGTCAAGGCGAAAATTGTTTCTAAATCCCCTTCGGTGACGATACTAATATTTTCTATCTGCGACAAGGCCTGCACCAGACCCAAGCGAAAAATCGGGTCATTATCGATGATAATTAGGGTGAGAGGGCGATCGATCACAAGAGTTGCAGCCTGTCAACGGATACTATTCACACAGGCAATTATATAGTGATCCGGCTCATTTGTTTTGTTTATAGCCATAGAAATCGATGCGATAATCGGTAATTTTTACCCCCGTCGATGCCTCGACCTGTTTAATTAATTCCGGGGGAAGTTGGATATGCACATCGATGATTTCTTGGCTGTCCAGACAGTTGATGTGACTGTGGGAATCGCTGATGTTGCCGTAGAGTCTGCCGTCCCAGCGTTCCACAGATTCGATAATGCCTTGACCCGATAGGGCCTCTAGGTTTTGGTACACTGAGGTATGACCGATGTTTTTTCCTTGCAGATTGAGACGATCATAAATTTCTCGCGCTGATAGGTGTTCCTGCGCTTGCCACAGCAATTCTAAAATATAGCGACGCTGACGACTAACCCGCATTCCTAAAGTTTGACACCTTTCGATCGCATCTTCTAAACAGCGAATCGGTTTTTGTTTTACCTCCACATTGTCCATAGTTGTATCCCTTGACCTCCGCCCTAATACATACTCATTACCAGTTTAGCTTAGTCTTTCGATCGATGTCCACATTGTCCCAGTTTTTAGCCAATCTTCAAACTGGGACATCAAATCAGCAGTGCCAGATTTGAGTAGATTTGCAGGCGAATGAGTGGAAAGAACCACAGAGACACAAAGATCGATCGCTACTATATAAATTGAACTTATCACACAAAGAATAGGAGAACCAACCATTGACTTATCTATATAGATAGGATTGAATATTTCTATAAAAAATCCTCTTGACAAATATTTTGACCAACCTTAGCTTTAAGGGGTACATTAATTTACTTCCAAGGCCATGGCCACCAAATCGCCAAAATTATTCGAGTCATTGCGGTCATAGACCGCAATGACTGTCACTACTGTTAGCCTCACTTTAGCCGCTGCTTCTAGTGCTAGTGCCGCCACAGTGTTCGGTTTCCAAGATGCCTACGCTCCCATTAATTGGACATTTACCAATAGTGATGCCAACGGGTCGGTCGATACCACCGGCGCTCCCGCTTCCATTAGCCTGACTGGGGGGAACAATAATTCTGGCAGTTTTGGAACCACAGACTACACCACCACTGCGGCTGCGGCTGGGACGGTGACATTTAATTGGAACTATTCGACTCAGGATGCTTTGGTGGATGATGAATTCTGTACCAATCTTCCTAATGATTTCTGTGACCCTTTCATTGTCCTCGTCAACGGGGTAGGGACTATCCCACTCAATCCTTCTGGAGGTACAACTCAGAGCGGGACATCGACGTTTAACGTCCTAGCTGGCGACAGTTTCGGTTTCCGTATTGCCACTGAGGACAACACTTTTGGACGGGGTAGTGTGACGATTTCTAACTTTTCGGCTCCCGGACCGATGGCACTGGCACCGACACCTGTTCCCGAACCGTCAACTGTGCTGAGTTTGCTGGTGCTAGGAGGTTTAGGCGCTGGACTGAAGTACCTTAAGCGCAATTGATTTGACCTAACCCCCTAGATCCCTTACCTACAGGTAAGGGTTTTTTTTGTCAATACTCAAGACTATTTCTCGATCCACATTACACAATTCTGGCTTTAAGTCAATAGCCTTTACAAAACTTAAAAAATTGCAACAAAAAAAATGTTATCCTTATGGGCTTTTTTTTGGGCAAGAGAATCGATACAGTACCCTGATTGCCTTGATTTTGCGTTGATTTGAGGCTTAACGGTTAAACTAAGCCCACAGCATACCACGATCATAACATATTAGTAAATGTAGGCAACCCCGATTTTCAGCCAAATTTTGGCAAATTCTGGGAAAATCAAAATCTTGTAACTTACTTGTTACATTTAACTAATCGCCCCAAATATTTAAATATTTTAATTGTTTATCTTAAAGTTATAATTTTTACTTATTTTTTGAGGACTGATTAACTAGGGTTGAGCAAAAAAGCTTGTAAGCTCTATTTAAAGTCAGTCGAATCAGTTAGTATCGGGAGACAGATGTGACTTGTATAGTTTCCCAGTTTTTGAGATTTGAAGACTTTTTAGAAGCATTTTGAATAGGTCTTATCTCTTTTATGTCACTCTCGGAGGCGTTTCCGGATAGCAAAGGCTGAAGTCCTTTAATGGCATCGGAAATAAGGAACGAATCCCCTTCAGGCAAAGGTCTTAGACCTTTAAAAATTAATTCTTCTCCCAGATTGACACAAGAGAGATAAAATGCGTCTTAGCTTAAAACCCCGCACCCTGCCCCCACCAACAAACTTTTTCAGGAAACTCTAGGTAAATATGGGCTTTCGGACAAATTCTCTTAGGGGAGAAAACCTGCAACCGGTTGAGGGTTTTAAAGCGTATATAGCGTTTCTCTGACTTATGAGGTACAGTAGCAACAGTGAGTAAACCAATTGCGAATATCTTTCTGAGTAACTTCTAACATAGCCAATTCAATCCCTTCTATTAAGTCTTTGTAAGT
>SFBL01000192.1 GCA_007095785.1 Microcystis aeruginosa Ma_SC_T_19800800_S464 | reverse complement strand
CCTGATGTGGTGATTGAGTTGCTTTCTGAAAGTACAGCCAAAAAAGATAAAGAAGAGAAAAAGCTTATCTATCAGAATCGTTTGCGGGTGACAGAATACTTTTGGTATGATCCCTTTGAGCCGGAAGATTTAGCGGGACATCGCTTAGAAGGGGGCGTTTATAAATCTTTAAACCCAGATGCTCAGGGAAGGTTCAGCAGCGAAATCTTAGGTCTGGTGTTAGTGCGCTGGCAGGGAATTTATGGGGATGAACAGGAGCCGATTACTTGGCTGCGTTGGGCAACACCAGAGGGGCAATTGCTCCCCACCATAGAGGAGTTGGCTGAACAGGAAAAACAACGGGCTGAACAGGAAAAACAACGAGCCGAGCAGGAAAAGCAACGAGCCGAGCAGGAAAAGCAACGGGCCGAGCGCTTGGCGGCGCAATTGCGATCGCTAGGGGTTGACATTGATGATAGTTTATTGTGATCCGTTATTTATCATAATGTCCATAGCTGGTGTAATATGCTCTGATGACCAATCTTCTAACAAATGATTTAAATCATATTCTTGCCCATACTAAAACCCTGTGGGAAGAATTGCGGGGACAACGAATATTTATTACTGGAGGTACAGGCTTTTTTGGCTGTTGGCTTTTAGAGAGTTTTATCTGGGCCAATGATCAGCTAGACTTAAAAGCATCGGCAGTGGTTTTAACCAGAAATCCTAATAGTTTCAGGCAAAAAGCTCCTCATTTAGCCAATCATCCCGCTATTCAATTCCATTGCGGTGATGTTAGGTCATTTCAGTTTCCTGAAGGGGAGTTTTCTTATATTATTCATGCGGCAACGGATGCAAGTTCTCTAGTACATCAAGAGGATCGTCTTTTTGTGCTAGATACTACAGTACAAGGGACTCGGCGAGTGCTAGATTTTGCTAAAAATTGTGGCACAAAAAAATTATTACTAACTAGCTCAGGAGCAATTTATGGTCAACAACCCTCAGATATAACTCATATTCCGGAAAGCTATCAAGGGGCACCAGATGTGACTTCTCCTAACTCCGTTTATGGAGAAGGAAAACGGCTTGCAGAACTCTTGAGTGTCTTGTATGCTCAGGAGTATAATATAGGGGTAAAAATTGCCCGGTGTTTTGCTTTTGTTGGTCCCTATTTACCTTTAGATCAATCTTTTGCCATTGGCAACTTTATCAAAGACATTTTGGAGGGAAAGACGATTCATATTAAAGGAGATGGGACTCCCTATCGTTCCTATTTATATGCTTCAGATTTGATGATTTGGTTATGGACTATATTATTTAAGGGGGAGTCTTGTCGTCCTTATAATGTCGGTTCAAATGTGGAAATCAACATCAAAGACACGGCCCTAGCAGTGGCACAAATTGCTGGCAAACCTAATTCTGTAACGATTGCTCAAGAACCGGTTGTAGGTCAAAGAATTCAAAGATATGTACCAGATACCCAAAGAGCTTTACAAGAATTAGGACTCAAGGCAACCGTTGATTTATCTACAGGGATTAAAAAATCCCTAGCATGGTATCAACAAAGACTAACGAAAACTGATGATGATCGAGGAGATTAACTCATGAAATTTCAAGGAAATGAACTCCGCCAAACCGTTCTGAGGATGGCTTTTGCTGGTTCAACCGTGCATATTGGCTGTGCCTTTTCTATTATCGAGATTCTCGCGGTTCTCTATCGTTCTTACTTAAATCTAGGGAATGGTCAACCGGAGTCCCCCGGTAGAGATTATGTAATTCTCAGTAAAGGTCATGGAGTAATGGCTCAATATGCTTGTATGTATGAATTAGGTTGGCTAACGGATAAGGATATTGATAATTACTTTGGGGATGGTACAATTCTTAAGGGGTTATCTGATGCTCATGTGCCTGGTTTAGAAGTAACTTCAGGGTCTTTAGGTCATGGTTTATCTGTGGGGGTGGGGATAGCTTTAGCAAGTAAAATTAAAGAAACTGGACAGCGTTGTTTTGCCATTGTGGGGGATGGAGAAATTAATGAAGGTTCGATTTGGGAAGCCTTACTTTTTGCCTCTCATTTTCAACTGTCTAACTTGTTAGTCATTGTAGATGCTAATGGTTATCAAGCGATGGGTACTACTCAAGAAGTGATGAATTTAGGTCAAATTGCTGATAAGTTCCGGGCTTTTGGTTTTGACTGTCGAGAAGTGAATGGCCATGACGAAGCAGCCTTAGATCAAACTTTGAAAGAATTATTAGAACTGTCTTCCCCTTGTCCTAAAGCTATTGTTGCTCATACGGTTAAAGGGAAAGGGGTTTCCTTTATGGAAGATAATAATGTTTGGCATTATAGCCGCTTAAATCGGGAGATTTATGCCCAAGCTAAAGCCGAATTAGAAACTCAAGTTTACAAGGACAAATTAAGTTTATGAGAAACGCTTTTTCAGATGCTTTAGTCAAATTTGCTTTAGGGGATGAGCGAGTTCTGTTATTAACTGGGGATCATGGTTATGCTTTATTCGATGGTTTTCGTCAAGCTTGCCCTCAACAATATATCAATGCGGGGGTGGCCGAACAAAATATGGTAGGGGTGGCGGCAGGACTCGCTAAATCCGGGTTTTTCCCAGTAGTTTATGGTTTAAGTTCTTTTCTGCCGATAAGAGTTCTAGAACAAATTAAGTTAGATATTTGTTATGAACAATTAAAGGTTTTATTGATTGGAGATGGTGCTGGAGTGGTCTATAGTAGTCTGGGTTCTAGTCATCAGTCTACCGAAGATATTGCCGCTTTAAGAGCTTTACCTAATATCTCGATTCTCTCCCCAGCAGATGCCTCCGAAATGACTCAATGTATGAATTGGGCTTTTAACAGTGATAGACCAGTTTATTTACGCATGGGTAAGGCAGATTTAGGGGTAATTCATGAGACTTTAACTAATCTTGATCTGGGTAAACTTTACTCCGTTAAACCAGGCACCGGCAACCTTGCATTTTTGGCGACAGGTTCGATGGTTAAAACGGCTCTAGAAGTGGCCCAAGAATGGGATAATAGTGGGGTGTGGAGTGTTCCTTTTATTAAGCCTCTTGATGTCCAACAAGTGAGAGAAATTTGTCAGCAATATCAAGCTATTGTGGTGATGGAAGAACATTCTATCTATGGGGGGTTGGGTTCTGCTATTTCTGAAATTGCCAGCACCTATCATCCCAGTTGGATTTGTCGCATTGGTATTGAAGATCGATTTTCTCAATTTTGCGGAACTTATCAATATTTGATGCAAGAACATCGGCTAGATGTTGCCTCAGTTAAGGAAAAAGTTAGAAGTTTTATGTCACGATTGTAGGAAAATGTATCTAATCCAAAAAAGCAAATTTGTTAGATTCTTGTTGGTTGGGGTAATTAATACCTTATTTGGTTATTCTGTGTTTGCCTTGCTGTTTCGTCTAGGATTAGATTATCGCTATTCCTTACTTATTGCTACTATTTGCGGAGTATTATTCAACTTTAAAACCATTGGAGCTATCGTTTTTAAGGATCAAAATAACCGACTACTAGCTCGTTTTATGGGGGTTTATTTAGTGATTTATTTATTAAACGCCGAATCCTTACGAATTGTCAAGATGCTAGGAATTAATATGTTAGTGGCACAAGCTGTCTTAGTATTGCCTCTAGCAATTATTTCTTATTTTTTAAATAAAACCTTTGTTTTTAGAGGAAATAGATAATGAAGAAAATTACTGTGATGACTCCCTGTTATAATGAAGAAGGAAATGTTGAAGATATTTATCTACGAGTTAAAGAGGTTTTCAATCAGTTACCTAACTACGAGTATGAACATCTTTTTATCGATAACGCTTCCCAAGATAAAACTATAGATGAATTAAAAAAAATTGCTCAAAAAGACACCAGGGTAAAGGTCATCGTTAACGCTAGAAATTTCGGTCCCGTTCGTTCTGGTTACTATGGTATTCTTCAGTGTTACGGAGATGCGGTTATTTTTATGGTAGCAGATCTGCAAGATCCTCCCGAATTAATCCCAGAATTTGTTAAGAAGTGGGAAGAAGGCTATAAAGTTGTTAAAGCGGTTAAAACTCCGATGAAAGAAGGAGCTTTTTTCTATTTTGCCAGACAAATTTTTTATTATTTAATGGATAATCTTTCAGATATAAAAGTTACTAGAAACTTTACAGGTTTCGGGTTATACGATCAGAAAGTCATCAATGTTCTACGAGAGATTAACGATCCCTATCCCTATTTTAGGGGACTCATTGAAGAGTTAGGTTTTGAAAGTTTCTCTTTTGAGTATCAACAACAACGGCGAAAACGGGGTATTAGTAGTTACAACTTCTATCGATACTATAGCGAGGCGATGCTGGGAATTACCAGTCACTCGAATGTTCCTTTGAGGATGGCTACATTTTTGGGTTTTGCTTTGTCTCTCTTGAGTTTGCTAGTTGCCTTAGGTTATTTAATCGCCAAATTGTTGTTCTGGAATTATTTCCCTTTAGGAACCGCACCAATCATGGTCGGACTATTTTTATTAGCGTCGGTTCAACTATTTTTTATCGGCATTATCGGGGAATATATCGGGTTAATGCACATGAGAATTTTAAAAAGGCCTTTAGTTGTCGAACGTGAAAGAATCAACTTTTATTAATCTATAAATGTCGAACCAATGCCCCTATTGATCATGGAAAATTTTGACTTACGCTTATCTTTATTAAATGCAATAGAAAACCTATCTGGATTAGCTAATCTATATAGGATAAGTCTAATTATTGTATTATTCATATTTGTCGTTCTAGCACTTTCTCCTACAATTTTCAACGAGTCGAAGGTTAGTAGATTTATCTTGCGGGTTTTCTCGGAACCTGTTTTTCTAGCGTGGACGGGGTTAGCGATTCTGGCCGGTCGTTGGCCAGTTTTACTCGCTCCCTCTATTAATTCGGATGAAGATCACTTCATTGCCGCCGCGATGAAACTGTTTAAAGATGCAGCTTTCTGGCGATCAGTTGATACTGGTACATCGGGTCCGCTGAATATTATACCCCTGACTATTCCTAAGCTATTGAATATTCGCATCGATTACGCCAGCGCTCGAGTTATCGGCTTATTTTTAGTGATTCTGTCCGTTATATTTTTCTATTACTCGCTTAAATATTTATACGATAATCGAGTCGCCCGTATTGCGACTATCCCGGTTGTTTTATTTTTCTCTTTGGCACTCCATAGTAATTTCGTTCACTATAGCAGCGAACATTTCCCGATCGCTATTTTAAGTGCTGCTCTTTGGATGACCTGCTACGTTTACACCCGCGAGTTTAGCGATCGCATAGTTTTTATCTTTGGTGCAGTTATCGGAATGATGCCCTACGCAAAAATGCAAGGTCTTCCCGTCGCGCTGGCAATCACTTTAATTTTTGCTCATATACTTTGGACAAGAAAAGAAAGTCTCCGACAATTTCTCAAAAGTTTAGCTATCCTCGCATTGGGCTTATTGCTGTTTTCTGCTATCAATCTCTTTTTTTTAATTCTTTTTTCAACGTTTGGGGATTTCTGGAGAAGCTATATCCTCCA
This sequence comes from Microcystis aeruginosa Ma_SC_T_19800800_S464, assembly GCA_007095785.1. Taxonomy (GTDB): domain Bacteria; phylum Cyanobacteriota; class Cyanobacteriia; order Cyanobacteriales; family Microcystaceae; genus Microcystis; species Microcystis aeruginosa_E. Next base: position 19,515 of record SFBL01000192.1, on the reverse strand, counting down.
GAATTTTTTATTTTATGCCAATCTATCGAACCTAACCTTCGGGGAAAAGTTCAGCCAATTTATATCAATGGCTAGTAGTAAACGCTTAAATTCAAGTTCACTATTTCAAGTGACCTCGATTTTTCTCATCGCCGCAACGATTTTATTTTTCAGGGAAAGTATTCTACGGCGAAAGCTATTTTTCACAAATACTTTTATCTTCTTCTTCTACAGCCTGTTTATCCTAGTAGTTTCTCTTTATGTCGTTGTTCGCCCTGGTAATCCTTTCCCGCATTATCTTCTTTTTCTTGTCTTCCCCTGTGGTTTTTTGATCGGTGTGATAATCGGAGAAATTTTTAAATTGTCGGAGAATAATGCTTTTTATAAACAGATACAGTTTTTTATATTGCTATTGATGATTGCAGCCAGCTTCCTACAGAGCTATACGTTTATCAGAAGCGAACACCCCTATCTCTCTCAACGCCAAAAATATCTTCAGGACTATCAAACTCCCCTCGTGCAGACAATCTTGCAATACGCTTCACCAACTGATTCAATGGCGGTCTGGGGTAAGAGATATGATCTATATATCGAGACTGGACTGTATCAGGGAGTCAGAGGCAGTGCGATGGAACGGGCGCTTTTTAATAATCCCGATGAGGTTTATTATCTAAAAGTCTTCGCAGACGATCTATTGAAGTCACAATCAAAGGTTTTTGTCGATGCGATGGCTGGCGAGAAGAAGATTTATCGTCACGATGCCTATCCCGCAATCGACGCTGTGATTGAAAATAACTATCGCATGGTAGATGAAATTGAGGGCATTCGGATTTATGTGAGAAAATAGAGTATTGTTTTCCAGAGATTAGAAATCTGGCAGAAAGCAGCTATCTTAATCATGAGGTACGCACTTTTTGTTTTGGGGAGTCGGTGGTTAATACCAAATTAGTTTATACTTCATCTTTATGAGAAAGGCTGTATCTATAATCAGGGTTTTATCCCTAGAAAAGTCCCTGTTTACTTAATAAAGAAAATTGGACAAATTTATATAATAATGCTTGGTAGTGAAGCTTCTCAATAATTGATCCCCCATGACTTGGTTATATAAAACCCCCGGTATTCCCGATGAACTGTTTGAACGTTTGCCTGGGATTCCCTTGAGTAAACGCGAGGTGAGATTATTGATGATTTCCGCTTTGCGGTTAGGCGACGGGGGGGTTTTCTGGGATATCGGGGCAGGAACCGGCACTATTCCCGTTGAAATTGGCTTATTATGCCCCAATAGTCCGATTATTGCCATTGAAAGAGATGAAGAAGTGGCCAGTTTAATCCGCCGTAATTGCGATCGCTTTGGGGTAAAAAATGTTACGGTTTTTGAAGGCAGCGCCCCCGATTGTCTGCCCAATATATCCCTCGCACCCGATCGCGTCTGTATCGAGGGCGGCAAACCGATTAAATCGGTCCTGCAAGAAGTGTGGCAATACCTGAAACCCAACGGCCGCATTGTGGCTACGGCCAATAACTTAGAAACCCTCTATCAATTTTCCGAAGGCTTTTCTAATTTACAAGCGCGTAATATCGAGATCGTACAAGCGGCAGTAAATCGCCTAGAAACTAGGGGTATTCACCAAGTTTTTGCCGCCGTCGATCCCATGTTTATCCTTAGTGGCGATAAACTTTAATTAGGGATAACCTTCCATAAAGTTTTCTTAATCTATATAATTATGACAATGCCGCCTAACTTTTCTGGATTAACCATGCCTTGGCCACGCATTGTCAGCGCTATTTTTGCTATTGCCTTCGCACTGGGAATTATTATCGTTGGGGGTTGGTATTTCACCCTCGGCATCGGTGTTATCGTCTTTTTGGGACAATTGGAGTATTTTCGCTTAGTTCGCGCTAAAGGGATTGAACCGGCCGCTAAAACCACTCTCGTAGTTTCGCAATTATTACTACTGACGGCAACTATGGCGGCCCCCCTCACCGATGCCATGTTTCCCCTCGCTGGGGCGTTAATTTGTTTTTATCTGCTCTTTCAGCCCAAAATGGCGACAATTGCTGACATTTCTACCTCAATTCTCGGTCTGTTTTACGGTGGTTACTTACCTAGTTATTGGATTCGTTTACGGGTCGGTTTTTCTCCTGAAAGTAATCCTGTGGCCATTGCCAGTAACTTACCCCTGATGGGATATTGGCCGGAATCGTGGATGGAACCGAAATTATTCCCGGCCGCTTTGACGGTGACTTTTCTAGCTTTCGGTTGCATTTGGGCCGCCGACATCGGAGCCTATATCATGGGAAAATGGTTAGGGAAAACCATTTTATCGCTGATTAGTCCCAAAAAAACCGTGGAAGGTTCCTTTTTTGGCATTTTAGGCAGTATAGCGGTGGCCGAGTTGGGTGCTTGGTATTTAGATTGGCCCTATTGGCAGCTGACGGGCTTATTTTTGGGCTTATTAATTGGTATTGTCAGTTTATTGGGCGATTTGACCGAATCGATGATGAAACGCGATGCCGGGGTCAAGGATTCCGGGCAGTTAATCCCCGGTCACGGTGGTATACTCGATCGCACTGATAGTTATGTGTTCACCGCTCCCCTAGTATATTATTTCGTCACTTTACTGCTGCCCTTGCTGCGCTAGTAATTTGTTTCTTCTCCAAGTGCTAAATTAAAGATTAAACCCAAATTTGCGATTATGTCAGCAGTCGTCCATCCCCGGGGTAAAGTTTATCTTCTCGGTGCGGGAATCGGTCAGAGCAGTTTTCTCACCCTGCAAGCGCGAGCAATTTTGGCCACGGCCGAGGTTTTGCTGTATGATGCCCTAGTGGATAGTCAAATCTTCTCCCTAGTGCCAAAAACCTGTGTTTTAGTCGATGTAGGCAAACGGGGGGGACAACCCGGGGCCGAGCAAAATCAGATTAATCGGATATTGGTTAACTATTGTCAAGAGGGAAAACGAGTTATTCGGCTTAAAAGTGGTGATCCGGGGGTTTTTGGGCGAGTATATCCTGAAATGTTAGCCTTAAAGCAGGCTGGCTGTGATTTTGAATTGATAACCGGTATTTCCTCCGCTTTGGCCGCTCCTTTATTGGCTGGAATTCCCCTGACCGAAAAGGATATTAGTCGCTGTTTTGCGGTCTTGAGCGCTCACGATCCCGAGTCTCTCGATTGGTCAGCTTTAGCTAAAATTGATACACTGGTGCTATTGATGGCTGGTCAGTCTTTAGGGCAAATTATCGAGAAATTATGCCAAAATGGGCGAAATATTCACGACTCGATCGCTATTATCCGCCAAGCAGGACGCAAGGATCAACAAATTTGGCGCGGCACTTTAGAAAATATTCTCCCTCAAACCGCCGGGGTGTCCCTCTCACCCTCTATTATGGTCATTGGTCAAGTTGTGGATCTGGCGATTATGTCCTCTCCCCCACCCCTAGGCGGTAAAACTATTGTTATTACCCGTGCCGCCGAGCAAGCGAGTCAATTTAGCGAAATTTTGCATAATCAAGGCGCAGAAGTCCTAGAAATGCCCGCTTTAGAGATTCGTCCCCCCTCTAGTTGGCAAGGTTTAGACGATGCCATCGCTCAGTTAAAAGAGTTTGATTGGCTGATTTTAACTTCTGCCAATGCTGTTAATTTTTTCTTTGATCGCTTGACATTTTGGGGAAAAGATGCTAGGGCTTTAGCGACCGTAAAAATCGCCGTGGTGGGCAAAAAAACCAGCCAAGTTTTGCACTCACGGGGATTAAAAGCGGATTTTATCCCGGGGGATTTTGTCGCTGATGCCTTGGTAAACGAGTTTCCCGACCCGATTAGGGGGCAAAAATTCCTCTTTCCTCGCGTGGAAACGGGAGGGAGGGAGATTTTGGTTAAGGAATTAACGGCCAAAGCCGGTCAGGTGACGGAAGTGGCGGCCTATGATTCCGGATGTCCCGCGCGCATGGATAGTGGCATCTGGGAAGCCTTTCGAGATGGGAAAGTCGATATAGTCACCTTTGCTAGTTCCAAAACCGTCCAGAATTTTTATCGGTTATTGCGACAAGAAACGGCAGAATTATCGGTTAATTCCCTCTTAGAAAAAGTTTGTCTGGCTTCTATCGGTCCGCAAACTTCAAAAACCTGTCAAGAGTTATTTGGTCGTGTTGATATCGAAGCGCGAGAATATACCCTAGAAGGATTGACTAGCGCTTTAATCGAGTGGAGTAAGACCTAAACTACCTCAACCCGTTAGGTTGAGGTTTTAGGTAGCCCTCTAAAATACCTGTGAGGGGGTTGCGGGCTTTTTCTTCTAATTTTTTACCCCGCACCCAAAGGACAGTACAAAATCCGAAGATAACTAGCCAAAATAGGGATATTGATTGCCATTCCCAAGATAGGCGATGATACAGGGCAAAGGAAGTAAAACCAAATACAATGGGCAACCAACAAAACCAGGGGAAAGGTAAAACCGACAAGAATCTTATCCATCCTAAATCTGTTTTTTCTTTAGCCCTCATAAAAATCTCAAGCAACTCCTCAGCGATCCCTGAAAGCTAGATATAGCAAGTGTTTTAGTTTTATAATCAAACGAACTCTTCCATAAAAATCTGAAGTGTAAGGAAGGATATATAAGTTCGTGCCTACTTTCCCCCTTGGCTTTGAGAGTAGTGTTATTTCGTCCAAAGTCTAAAAGTCTTATCCAACAAGGTTTTTAGATTTATTCAGCCAACCCTAAATATGAAATTTGGCCCCTGTCAAAATACTTTTATGGCTGTCGTGTTCGCTGTAACCCTTTTAGGGATGACTTGGTTGTGTACCAATCCTTCAAGTTCCGTCCGCATAAAGTCGAACTCGGTAGAGATTGAACTAAAGAGTAACGAGACTGTCAGATTGGAGAATCAGCGCAAGTTACCCAAATAGGGTTAGCGGCTTAATTCGGGTAGTCGGGCTGTCCGGCCTTCACTTGAATTATTAGGGATAACGGGCGCTGCTAAACGCGCCGCCCCTTGTCCTGTCGGGGGTTTACAGGATTCTTAAGGTAAAAATATGATAATCCCGTGGTAAGGTTGAGGTTGCGAGTCTACAACTGAATAAGCTTTTACGCATTTAAGTTACATTGACAGCATTACCCTTATTTTTAAGTTTTCTACTCCATTTAATAATCAATCCCCCTTCATTTAAAAGCTGATTGACTACTTTTTCCAGTTCTTCTTTATTTTCAAATTCTCGATTAGCTATGTAGGGTTTGGTGATTCGGTAGTAGTGATGGCGGCTTAATCCTTTGCTTTGCTGTGCATTGTAGTCATGGATAAAATACCAAAGGGCTCCCCAACGTGATTCTCCATTTTTTTAGAGAAAGATAGACTGGTAATGATTCGGTAGTAGTGGCGTAGCTCTCTTGCTTACCTGGTATGAATTGTGTAAAATATTTATTAATAAAAATAACCGGAACCCGATCAGTCTTTAAACCTCTAGCTTGATCATGACTTTTCTGATAATGTCTGGCTTACTCAAATATCAGTCTAGCACCGAACAAAGTACCCCCCCTAGTTTACCTCTATTCCCCTGTCCTAATTGTGGTTTTCACCATACTATCAAGAATGGTTCTATTCATAATGGAAAACCCAAACTTCAATGTAAATAATATCGATTCATAGCGGATTGTATGATGCTGTCTTAATCTCATAAAACTCAATCTTTCGCTAATATACTTTTGGCACTTCTAAATATACCGGATTGCCTAATATTGATAAATCTCTGACTAGATTGTACTCTGTCTGATTGATTCTGTCCAAGATTTGATGGCAATTCGGACATTCAATTGTTTCATTTAAAAGAGCAAGCTTTAGGAAAATTGTCTGATCAATTTTTTGATAATTGACCACTGTTACATTTGGTAAATCGAGGAGTTGATCAAAATTTATCCACATAACCCACCTCCGGCTCTGTATTGCCATTATACCATGCTCACACAGAACCTAGAAGAGCCTCTTGCTTTCGAGGGTGTTGGGTAACAGTTGTCAACCCAACCTATAAAATTAGCTTACTGCTACTCAGTGCCTTCGGCATGGCACTAATAATTTTTGATCATTAATTCTCTACCAGATGCTGCCCCTCCTTGTTTATAATTATTCATGCCATACTGAAGATTCCACTCGATAATATGGGCAAAATCAAAGAGTTTTCGTATCTCTGGACAATCATCGTAGGTAATTAACCATTTAGCCTGACATTGACGCATATTATCGGCAAAAAGTTGATGATCGAAGCTGGTATGTAAATTACCTCTTACACCGTACAAACGGGATTTTGTGGCACTATAGTAGGGGGGATCGAGAAAGATAAAAACTTCTTTTCCCTCAGCAAATAATAATTTTTCGTAGTCTTGGTTAGTAATTTTTACTGATGCTAATAACGGCGCAATTTGAGTTAATCTGGCAATTGATGAATCAGTAAATCTACTGGTAAAAGCTGCTTGAGAATACCCCCCCGAATCCACTGTTCCCGAAAAAGTAATCCGATTTAAGATAAAAAAACGCACTGCTTTCTCAAAGTCGGTTAACTTTAAATCTTCCCTTGTCAAATCTTGAAATAATTCTCGTCCGCTATCATATTCTTGTTTAACTTCTGTTATTTTTGCTACCAATAACTCAATATTTTCCTGAGCGCATTGCCAGAAACAATATAAATCATAATTTAAGTCATTAATCCAATAGGTTTTTATTTGCTGTCCAAAGAGTTGTTTAACAGCAAAAAACACAGAACCACCACCAAAAAAAGGTTCTCGATATTCCCTAATATTCACAGGAATTTGCGGCAGAATTTGCTTAATTGCCCTGGATTTCCCCCCCGGATAACGCAAGGGACTTTTAATTTTTGACATTTTATACTAAATCCGTTTATTAAAGACTGATTATCTATTCCCCCTTTTGCCCCTTGCATGAGTGCCTGTCCTGATATGTAGCCTATACCCATAAGAATTCCATATAATTCCACATTCATGACTCGTATCCTAAGGTTAGCAAAACCACTTCTTCCAATTGGGCAATTATTTCGGGACTCAGTTGTCCCAGTGTGCGGATCAAACGAGTTTTATCCAGCACTCTCATCTGAAAACATAGGGCAACAGAATCTTGGCCGAGTCCACCATTACCCTGTTCTATCAGTAAGCATATAGGCAAAGCAGCGCGACGTTGGTTGGTGGTGAGCGGAATAGCAATGATCGTAGTTGAGAACTGGGAAACAAGGTCATTCTGGAAAATGATGACGGGACGAATGCCCGCTTGTTCAGAACCTTGAGTTGGATTGAGGTCGGCTAACCAGACTTCACCCCGTTTCAGAGGATTAGTCATCATTGGTCTTCTTGATGGAGTATTACTGCATAGTCATTCATGCCTTCTTCAGCAAAGGCGCGATCCTCATCAGCAAACTCCGCAAACAGATCAGCCAGTTGCATGGGATCGAGGACAGCCTGATGACGCTGACTGCGAAACTTTAAGAAGGCAATAAAATCAGCCACTTGCTGAAGCTGATTATCAGTCAGTCGATCCAAGTCTTGCTTAAGAGCTTCAGTGCTTACTGGCATAAGAAGAAAAAACATTCCGACTTCCCCATTATAAGGGATCCTGGCCAACAGCCGTCTTCAACAAACCCCCATGAGTCCCTGAGCGCGTAGCGGGGTAGGGAGGACGTTCAGACGTTTTGAGCGATCGCCTGTTGGAGCAGTTCAGTGATAATTCAATAGGGAAAAATCCCAATGTCGATAATTTCCTATCCCACTTGTTAGACAAGCTAATCTACAAGGTAGTCGGCAAGAAATCGGCTAACATCTTTAATCATGTCAGAAACATCTTGAACTGTAAATTCATTCTGTTTTCCATGGGCAGCACTATTACGAATGTCTGCGATCGCTGTTATTCGCTTCTGATTCAATTTGTTATATACACCAGCTTTTGCCAATTCGGAATTCATTTTATCTAACTTCCCATGCGGAATCCCACTTCTATCACATAACTCTCGCAATGCCGTCTCTAACACAACTCCTGCAATCACAGCCGCAGCGGTATAATAACCACTAGAAAAAAGCTCATTTGCTTGTTCAAGCTCAGAATCAAAAACTTCGGCTTGAACCAGTGTTTTAATAGACGAGAGATAACCACCCTCAAAATCTTCTTTTGCTGCCAAAAATACCGCTTTAAATGCCTTAAATATCCCATAAGTTGTATGATACCCGTTCTCTTCTTCCCGCTCAAATTGTTTGAAGTGCTGAGAATCTTCACCACAAACTTTAGACAATAAGTTTTTTACTTTTACCTTCCAGCTTAAAAGTAAGTTGCTATCGACTTCATTGGTGCCGCCAATTATCTCTGTTCGGAGAACTTTTTTAGAAGATTCTAATTGGGATGCTTGCTCCTCTAGCTCTTCAAATCGCTGCTTAAAAACTTCTTTCAACGTCATAAGTAGGTAGGTGTTAAAAATTATCATATACCACCCTTATCAAGGAGGCAGGGGGGATCAAAGACAAAATCTATCTTCAATTTAATTATAACCACTTACTTAACCTTAAAAGAAGTGAATTCCGTCTAACGACCAAGTTAGTCCTCGTGCTTCTCCCCAGACTTCTACTTACTTTGTCTAGCTTGACCAACTTTTAGCCATGCAAAGATTTGTTGTGGAGTCAGTGTCAACTGAACCCCTGCAATTACCTTAAGCTGGTGATCCCCTCTGCAAACTTCCGGCTCTTGTTGGTCCGTAAACATTAAAACAGAATAATCATCTGGATCAAGCATCCATCCTAATTTACCGCCATGTTTTAAACAATGTAGAATGTTGTCAATTACACGGTTTACCTTTTGATCCGGTGAAAGAATTTCGATAGTCCAATCAGGTGCTTCGGTAAAGTCGTCCTCTGGTTCACCTGCTTGATTGAGGTTAATTCGATTCCATGCAATTACCGCCACATCAGGAACGATCGAACGCCCGCCGAAGGTACATCGCAACTCAGGTAAGGCTGTATAATCAGCAGTGTGGCTGTCAACCTCAGCTAAAAAACGTTTTTCCAGGATAGAGTGTCGAGTCTTAGGCATGGGTTTCTGAATTGCGACTCCATGCAAGTATTCCCATGCTGGAGAATCCTCCAAATATGGCAATTTGAGGAAATCTTCAAGGGTGAGACTCTCAGTCAAGGAAGTCGTCATCGGTTCAAGCAAAGGTTTTTTTGTGAATTTATTATAAATGAACTTTATCTGGGTTGCTTACCTACGATTCAGGCATATTTAAGGAGAATTGGCCATCTCAATCAAATGGGTCGATTTCTTAACTATTCTGACTATTTAACGAAAATGCTCGCAAGCATAACTAATTAGATTAACTATCTACTTAACTGTTGGTTTGCGGAATTTGGAGGGAGAAGGAAAATATTCTACCCGTTCATTTTTAAGCGCTTGTGCCATGAAATCGCGCCAAATGGGAGCGGCAAAACCACCACCGGTGATACCTTTGCCTAAAGTGCGGTTTCGGTCATCTCCAATCCACACCGCGGTGGCTAATTGGGGAACATAACCGACAAACCAGACATTTTTCTCGTTATCGGTAGTACCGGTTTTTCCCGCTGCCGGACGACCGATTTGGGCCGAGGTTGCTGTTCCTCCCTGAATAACTCCCTGTAGGACAGAGTTAAGAGAAGCAGTAGCCCAGGGGTCTAAAACTAGCTTCGGTTTGGGTGTATTATCGAGCATGACGTTACCCCGGCTATCAGTAACACGCATGATAAAGGTAGGCTCAGAATGCCAGCCATTACTGGCAAAAGTAGCGTAAGCTCCCGCCATTTCCAGAGGAGTCACATCCACGGAACCCAAAGGTAAAGAGGTGACGGCAATTAAAGGACTCTCGAAACCCAGCAGACGACAGACTTCAATGACTTTATTCAACCCGACGCGACGACCAAGAATAACCGCGGGAATATTCAGAGACTGCATCAGAGCGCTACGCAGGGAAACCGGACCAGAAAAGCCGCCACCGTAGTTTTTTGGGCTATAGAAGCCGCCGGCCTCGCGAAAACGGATGGGAGCATCATTAACCACCGTTTCGGGGGTAAAACGACCACTAGCGAAGGCAGTATAATAGACGAAAGGTTTAAAAGCTGACCCCGGTTGACGACGGGATTGAATAGCGCGGTTTAATTGACTTTTATTGTAATCAACGCCACCGACGAGCGCCTTGACGAAATGGGTGCGGGGATCCACCGCAACTAGAGAAATTTGTAGGTCTTTGGTGCGAATACCGCGACCACGCAAGCTATTATAGGCCTTTTGAATGGTAGATTCGGCCATGTTTTGAAAGTCGAGATCGATCGTGGTTTGAATCCGCATTCCCCCTTTAGTTAGGGTTTCCTTGCCAAATTTTTGCCGCAATTCTGCCACCACTGCATCGGTAACGTAGGGTAATTTACTTTCTTGCCAAGCGGTGGGTTTACCCAGTTTCAGCGGTTCCTTTAAAGCGGCCTCTTCCTGTGCGGGGGTAATCCAACCTAAGCTACGCATCCGACTGAGAACCAATGCCTGTCTTTCCTTGGCGGTTTTATAATTATTAAAAGGACTATAAACTTCCGGTGCTTGGATTAATCCGGCCATCATCGCCGATTCTGCTAAATTTAACTCGGAGGCAGGTTTATTAAAATAACTTTTAGCGGCGGTTTGGACTCCATAATTATTATGACCCCAATAGATATTATTGAGGTACATTTCCAGAATGTCATTTTTGCTAAAAACCTGTTCTACTCGTACTGCTAGGACTGCTTCAGCTAATTTACGGCTAACGGTGCGCTGATGGGAAAGAAAGATATTTTTGACTAACTGCATGGTGATGGTAGATGCACCTTCCACCACACCGCCACTTTTCCAGTTAGCGACTACTGCCCGGCCGATACTATTAGGATTAATACCACGATGGTGATAAAAATGGCTATCTTCGATCGCCATCACTGCGCGTTTCAGATTGGGAGAGATTTGATCGAGTTCCACCACTTCCCGATTCGCTTCTCCGTGTAAGCTGGTCAGGGGTCTGCCTTTAACATCGTAGATATAACTGGTTTCTGTGGGAACGTAACCGCGTAAAATTCTCACATCGGGTAGATTGCGGTAACTGATCGCTAATCCTACCACAGCCCCCGTCACCACGGCCGTGGATACCATCAACAGGCCGAGAGCGGTTCCTCCTGCAACTCTGGAGACTCCTTGGAAAAAGCTATCCGAGTCACTACTGGGTTTCTGCTCTTTATCTTGATTGCCGAGGGTACTGGTGGACACGATGGTTACAATTTCCTTTTTCCAAGAGGGGACTGATCGATCGAACTGACTGACTTGAAAGTCTATTCTAAAGGTTTTGTTAAAAAATCGAATACTAGCTTACAGCAATTATGGCCGATCTGGCTCTAGTTTCGATCGGCCATGGCAGGGGGATTAGGAGCAGCATAGTTAGATATCAGGGACAAAACAGGGTATCGCGGGTATTTCTGCCAGTTATGGGGTTAGTTCCTGTGGCTATCTCACAAAGATACTTTTCCACATCGGAGCGAATAATTGCATCGGTAAAATCGGCTCCGTCGATAATTGCACCTTTGATTAAAATGTTAGTGGCAAAAGCTCCTTCGAGAACGGCATTGGTAAAGTTGGCTCTGGTTAAACGGGCCGATTCTAAATCCACATTTCTCATATTGGCATCGCTAAAGTCGGCCCCCTCCAAGTTGGCAGAAAAAAAGCGTACTCCTTCCAGATTCGCATGACTGAAGTTACTACCGCGCAGATTGGAGTGATCGAAGGTGGAATCGCGCAAATCCTGCCCCCCAAAGTCATTATCGGTCAAATTGCGGTTATTGTAACTTAGCGCTTGGGCCGGAGCTAAGGAGAATAATAATACTAATATACTAGCAAACAAGATTAGTAGAGTTTTGCGAGAAAATTGCGCCATATTGCCACCTGATCAATCAACCTTTTCTATAATAAGCTGTACTGGATTTAAACCGCCTATCGGGAATTGTAGTACAAATGCTCGAACTGGCCGCCCCTCTATAGTTTCTCAACATGATTTATTATCATTACCCGGCACTCGTTGACAATTATCCCCAGATTTACCAAGAGCGATCGATCTGCTAGATTTTTGATGTTGGATATCTTAGATAGATATGGCTGGTCATAGTAAATGGGCAAATATTAAACGACAAAAAGCCCGGGTTGATGCCAAAAAAGGGCAAACTTTCACCCAGTTATCCCGGGCCATTATCGTGGCTACCCGTAACGGTGTTCCCGATCCGGCGGGCAATTTTCAGCTACGCACGGCGATCGAAAAAGCCAAGGCGGCCGGTATTCCCAATGACAATATCGAAAGAGCGATCGCTAAAGGGGCGGGAACTTGGGAAAATGACTCAGCTTTTGAGGAAATTCGCTACGAGGGTTATGGTCCCGGGGGTGTGGCGATCCTGATCGAAGCACTGACCGATAATCGCAATCGCACGGCGGCGGATCTGCGGGCGGCTTTTAGCAAAAATGGCGGTAATTTAGGTGAAACGGGCTGTGTGGGCTGGATGTTTGACCATAAGGGGGTAATTCGCCTTGAGGGAACTATTGATGAGGATCAGCTTTTAGAAGCTTCCCTAGAGGGCCAGGCCCAATCCTACGAGTTTTTTGACAGTGAGGAGGAAGGTCAAGGGGCAGAAGTTTTTACTGAGGTGTCTAACCTGGAGAAATTGAATAAGGTTCTGCAAGCAGCGGGATTTAAGGTCAAAGAAGCAGAATTACGCTGGATTCCCACTAATATCCTAGAAGTGAGCGATCGAGAGCAGGCCCGTTTTTTATTCAAGTTAATCGACACCCTAGAATCCCTTGATGATGTGCAATCGGTGACGGCTAATTTTGATTTAGTCGAGGAATTGATGTTAGTGGATATGTGATCCTAAATTCCTAGACTGCTCACTGATTCTGGGCCGGATCAAGAAATAATCTGTCCCCAAAATCCCGTAAAAATTCGGGTTCCGTCTTTGAGAATATGAATTTCCACTTGATCCGATGCCCAATTAATCTGATCTTCCAGAGCGGGATTGAGGAGGTGAATCCGTTGATTGCTAGAAGAAACGGGAGAATCGGGAGAATGAATAGCGAGGGATTCCACATAGGCCCCATCCACTAAAATATCTAACTGGGCCAATAATTCTTGAGAGTGGGGCGGTGCTTCGGTTGAGCGCAATTGTTCGATCGTAAATCCCGTGAAGGACATCACATTTAAGCCTTTTTCCTTAACATATTTAGCCAATTCTGTCAAGGCTTTTGCTTGCCAAAAAGGTTCACCCCCGGAGAAAGTTAGGCCGCTATTGCCCGGATTAGCCAAAATTTTGGCAGCTAGAGACTCAACAGTAATTAATTGATTGATCTCGAAGGACCAGGAAGCTTGATTAAAACAACCCCGACACTCGCGAGAACAACCCTGTACCCAGACCACGGCCCGACAACCGGGACCGTTAACGGCGGATTCATCCACATAGCCCATGATATTGAGATGATGGGCGGGAATTTGTGCTAATTGGGCAGCAATAGTCAGACTCATCGCTTATAATCCTCGATCGATTCCTATCTTTTTCATGCTAGAGAAAAAACGACAAAAATTGATCGCTCTGGCCATGATTTGTTAACCTTTGACACACATCACCTGCTTGAGAGTGGCGACAATTTCCACTAGATCAGCCTGTTGATTCATCACCTGTTGGATCGGTTTATAGGCCCCTGGAATCTCATCAATAACGCCCTCATCCTTGCGGCATTCAACCCCTTGGGTTTGGGCGATTAAATCATCAAGAGTAAAGGTTTTTTTAGCCAGATTTCTCGACATCAAGCGCCCGGCCCCGTGGGAACAGGAACAGAAGCTATTATGTTCTCCTTTGCCCTTAACAATATAAGATTGCGCTCCCATGGAACCGGGGATAATACCATAATCGGTTTCTCTAGCGCGGACGGCTCCTTTTCGGGTGACATAAACCTCATCCCCAAAATGAATTTCTTTTTCGGCATAATTGTGATGACAATTAACCACTAAGAGGGGTTTAGTTGGTTTGCCTCCCGCTAGATGTTTTTCAACAATGCGTTTAAATCTAGACATCATAATTTCCCGATTATAACGGGCATATTCCTGGGCCCATTGTAGGTCATGCCAGTAGGCGGTAAATTCTTCTGTACCAGCGACAAAGTAAGCCAGATCGAGGTCGGGTAATTTACATTCTCCTAGTTTGGCTAACTCTTTGGCGGTATCAATATGACATTGGGCCAGTTGATTACCAATACCTCTAGAACCGGAATGGAGCATTAACCAAACTTGATTTTCTGTATCTAAACAAATTTCGATAAAGTGATTACCACCCCCCAGAGAACCCATTTGTTTAAGGGCTTTTTTCTCTAGGTTTTGTACGCCTCGATGAATCTGTTTAAATTCCGCCCATTTTGACCATTTGGTCACTTCCCGATCCACTTCTTTATTTTCAGCAAAACCGACGGGAATATTTTCTTCCACATCGAGGCGAATTTTTTTGATTTTTCCCTGCAATTGTTCACCGGTGAAAGGCATTTTTAGGGCAGCCATGCCGCAACCGATATCGACTCCAACTGCGGCAGGAATTACGGCATCTTTGGTGGCAATCACCGAACCAACTAAAGCACCTTTACCCAAGTGAACATCGGGCATTAAAGAAATGTGTTTATAAACAAAGGGTAGGGAGGCGACATTTTTGGCCATTTGGGTTTCTTGGGGTCCCAATTCATGCCCCGCCCAAGATAAAATCGGTGTCGGGGTGGAAATTTCCAGAGTTTTGTAAGCCATAGTTTTTATGAAATAATCAGATAAAAAGCGGATACAACCAAGACAATAAGGCAATTGAGATTCTGCGATAAATTAGATAAATTGTTATCGGCGATCGTATTTTAGCACCAGAGGATAAGCTGTTGACTATCTAGTGCTTGCTGAAAAAATTTACAAACCTTGTTAGATAAGGCTTTTAGACTTTTTTTCCCTGAAAAACTTTTTCCCTGAAAATTAGGTAACTGACTACCTCAAAATCGGTAAAACCCCACACCCCACACCCCACCCCCCCGATGTCGGGGGGGCAGGGGGGGCCACACCCTGCCCCCACGAAAAACTTTTTCAGCAGCCCCTATCTAAATGACTCGTTCAGACTGCCTCCCTGGAGAATTTTTGACTTTCACTGGAGGTTTACCAACTACTGTAATACTACCAAAAAGGTTCGGATACCTACACTATCGAGAAAGCGGGGTTATTTTGCACTATAGAGATAACGAAGGAACTGATAGGGGTGGGTATCGCCTAAAAACCGAGTACAGTTCCGATTCTAGAAGTCACTATAATTTGTATCGGAGCAGCACAAAGATTATGGGAAAAGTAGTTGGAATTGACTTAGGGACGACTAACTCCTGCGTTGCGGTTATGGAAGGGGGTAAACCCACCGTTATCGCCAACGCCGAAGGATTTAGAACCACGCCCTCAGTCGTCGCCTACGCCAAAAGTGGCGATCGCCTAGTAGGACAAATCGCCAAACGTCAAGCGGTAATGAACCCGCAAAATACCTTTTATTCCGTCAAACGCTTCATCGGCCGGAAATTCAACGAAGTTACCAACGAAGCCACAGAAGTATCCTACAAAACTCTCCAAGACGGCAACGGCAACGTTAAATTAGACTGTCCCGCCCAGGGCAAACAATTCGCCCCCGAAGAAATTTCCGCCCAGGTACTGCGGAAACTGGTGGAAGATGCCAGTAAATACCTCGGCGAAACCGTTACCCAAGCAGTCATCACCGTACCCGCTTATTTTAATGACTCCCAACGTCAAGCCACCAAAGATGCTGGGAGAATTGCTGGGGTTGAAGTTCTCCGCATTATCAACGAACCCACCGCCGCCTCTCTTGCCTACGGATTAGACAAAAAAGCTAACGAAACCATTCTCGTTTTTGACTTGGGTGGAGGAACCTTTGACGTATCGGTTCTAGAAGTGGGTGATGGTGTCTTTGAAGTTCTTGCTACCTCTGGAGATACTCATCTCGGTGGTGATGACTTCGATAAAAAAATCGTCGATTATTTAGCCGGAGAATTCAAAAAAGTTGAAGGAATAGATCTCCGTCAAGATAAACAAGCCCTGCAACGTCTCACGGAAGCGGCAGAAAAAGCCAAAATTGAGCTTTCTAGCGTTACCCAAGCGGAAATTAACCTGCCCTTCATCACCGCTACCGCCGAAGGACCAAAACACCTAGATACCACTTTAACCAGAGCTAAATTCGAGGAAATTTGCGCTGATTTAATCGATCGCTGTCGGATTCCTGTCGAAAATGCCATCCGTGATGCCAAAATCAATAAATCTGCCCTCGATGAAGTGGTTCTCGTCGGTGGTTCAACCCGGATTCCCGCCGTTCAGGAATTAGTTAAAAAAGTCCTGGGCAAAGATCCTAACCAAAGCGTTAACCCCGATGAAGTGGTAGCCGTAGGTGCCGCTATTCAAGGCGGTGTCCTCGCCGGTGAAGTCAAAGATATTCTTCTACTTGATGTTTCGCCCTTGTCTTTGGGTGTGGAAACCCTCGGCGGTGTGATGACGCGGATTATTACCCGCAACACCACTATTCCCACCAAAAAATCGGAAGTTTTCTCCACGGCAGTGGATGGACAAACTAACGTGGAAATCCACGTCCTGCAAGGGGAACGGGAAATGGCCAAAGATAACAAGAGTTTGGGAACTTTCCGACTCGATGGCATCCCTCCCGCTCCTCGTGGTGTGCCTCAAATCGAAGTGGTTTTCGACATCGATGCTAACGGTATTTTAAATGTCACCGCTAAGGATAAAGGTACAGGAAAAGAACAATCGATCAGCATCACCGGCGCTTCTACCTTGCCCCAAAATGAAGTGGAACGCATGGTTAATGAGGCAGAATCGAACGCCGCGACCGATAAGGAACGTCGCGAACGCATTGAACGCAAAAATCAAGCTGATTCCCTCGTTTATCAAGCTGAGAAGCAGTTGGAAGAGTTAGGCGATAAGGTTCCTCCATCTGAGAAAAATAAAGCCCAGGCATTGATTAAAGATCTGAAAGAAGCGATCGCTCAAGACGATGATGGTAAGATCAAAACCATCCTACCGGAATTACAACAAGCCCTCTACGCGATCGGCAGCAGTATGTATCAGCAAGGAGTCCCTAGTAATCCCCCCGGTGGCAATGATGACAATGGCCCCTCTGGTGGTGCTGGTGGCGGCGATGATGTCATCGATGCGGAATTCTCCGACGCTAAATAAAAATTAAGTTCTTAGCTTCGGGAAGGACACAAGTTAACTTGTGTCCTTTTTTTGTTGCAGCTTTCTTACAGATCAACTCAGATGAACCAAGATAACTAAACTACACAAGGGGATGTAAACTCGATCGCTTACGTCCCCGAAAAACATCAATTAACTATCATTACTATTGTTTTGATTGCGCTTTTTAGACAGCAATACACCTAACCCTAATATTACTATTGACAAAATTGTAGAAGGTTCGGGAATAGCTATCGATGAATCCACTTGAACTATTTTTATCAACTGACTTTGATTACCAGAATAACTGGCAACACTGCCATCGCTAAAACCAGTTTGAGATAAATCAATATTAAGTACCAGACTAGAATTACCATTGCCGATTACTTGAAAGTGCAATAAACTAAAAGTATCCAATTGATTAATTCCCAGAGGTGAACCAATGCCCCAAAATGGTAAAGAACCGCCGCCTAAGTTAGTAATTGAACCATTGGTATTGTCTAATATTCCCGTCCGTCCAAAGGGGAAACTAGAGGTAACAAGAGGACTATTGATATCTGAGGGAGTGAAAGGATTGTTGATGTTTTGAATTGAGCGAGGATCGAAGGATAAATTAATGGCACTGCTAGTGATACCGACAGGATTAATATCACTATTTTCCATTAAAATTTCCACAAAAAATCTATCGCCTACACGGAGAGGACTATTAATAATAGTGCCTGGTACGCCACTATTATCAGTTTTGAAGTTAAATTGAGTAGTCAGACTAGACATAATGTAGTTCTCCTGAGTTAAAAAAGTTAGCGAGTTAAAACAAATGCTACGCCAAGCAGCATTTATTCAAAAATCTGGTAAGGGAAGTCACACTAACTGGGTACATCATTTGTACTCTGGTAAAGTTACTGTTTCTGGAAAAGACAGTACCGATGCAAAGTTGTATCAAGAAAAAGAAGTTAAGAGGAATCAAGAAAATGGAACAAATTAAATATCGCATGGTAATCCAATGGTCTGATGAAGATAATTGTTTTTTGGTTGCATTGCCTGATTTTCTAGGGCAATATTGGCGTACTCATGGAGATACTTATGAGGAAGCTGTCGCTAATGGAAAAGAAGCAATAGAATCGCTAATGATTGCTTATCAAGTAGATAATGAACCCTTACCTGAACCTTTATTTTGTAGGATGGGTTAGGAAGTGCGCTAACCCATCAAAACCTATTGTAATTAACCGGAATGGTTGGGTTTCCTTGGGTCAACCCAACCTACGAAGATGGGGTTATACTTGGGTCAACTCAACCTACAGAGTTAATCTAAATAACTAACCCAAATTCGGAATTTAAGGGAACTAATTCGGCAAGATTAATTCTTCCATCTCCGGTAATATCAGCAGTAGGGTCATAGTTAGTTTGTCCACTAATACTACCGAATAATCCTGGACGTTGTAAGGTGTTTAAGTCGGTTAAATTCACCTTTCCATCGTAGGAAATATCACTGTTAAAGGTTGATTTTCCTGTTAGTTGAATGTTCAAAGCGGAATTGTTTTGAGCATTACTGTTGATGACTAAGCCGTTAGCCAAATTGAAGTTTTCTTGCGCTGCTTTGGGTGTATATGCTAAAGCGATACGTCGAGTTTGTCCGGGATTTAGCAGTATGTCTCCATTGGCAAAATTGGCATCTGTGGTGACATTTTGTGCATTAATTGTGATTCCCGATATAGCAAGTACATCGTTAGTTCCCGATGCGGTATTAGTAATGTCAATGAATTGGGTTTTGTCAGCAAAATTAGGACGGACAAACAGGCTATCGGTTGCATCTGTACGGTACTGGGAGAGTTTTGTGCCGAAGGTGATGGCGTTTTTATCTACTACTATTGTCCCTTCATTAACGTTAGTAATATTGACGTTAAAAGTGCGTTCGGTAGAGAGTTTATAACCGTCGGTTGCTTTGACTCCCAATTGATAGGATGTAACTCCACTTTCAAAGTCAATGGCATTAGCACCCGCTTGAGTTAAGGTAATTTCTCCGGTGGTAGCATTGATGGCAAAAAGGTAATTTCCTGAACCATCTTTAGGCGATGTACTAAGGCTAAAGCCCACATTCCGCACCCTAAACTGTCACAGAGAGAAATTACGGAGAGAAAAAATCAAAGTGAGCATAAAAATAAACATAAGGAGCGAAAAAAGGCATTTGAGAAACAGTAAAGCACCAAAAATGGCATCAAAACCTATTC
>SFBL01000191.1 GCA_007095785.1 Microcystis aeruginosa Ma_SC_T_19800800_S464 | reverse complement strand
CCTCTAAGCTTGTACTCTAAAACAAACATTTTGCGTTATCGACCTACCACGCAAACTACTCTAGCATACTAAAATTAAATTGGCAACTATAGATTAGAGTTATTCTTAGTCGTGCTTCGCTGTTCTATGCTGGCGGAACCTTTCATCTCCGAGGTGAAACCGAGGGTTCCTTCAAGCCGACATTATAGGTAAAAAAGCCACTTTAATTCCCCCCCATCCCTGCAATTGCTACTCAGAGATGAGAGATAGTAACGGTTGGGCAATCCAGTTGAATCCTACGGCGATTTGATGGTTGAGGGTGGGCAGACGGTAGAGATAGACTAAGCGACGGGTAAGATGGGCAAGGGGACCGGCTAATTCTAGTCCTAAACCGCTAATAGTAGCCTCATCGACTCCGAGGGTCAACATTTCGCCTAAAGGTTGATAACGGAAGGGTAAAGCTGGTTTATCGTGGAAACTCGCCCAAATATTCCAAGCGCAGTAGTCGGACTGTTGAAGGGCGACCTGGGCCGTGGCAGCGTAGGGTTTATCCTCTTGATCGCGACTATCGGCCGCATCGCCGATCGCGTAGATACTGGGGTTTTCGACAGTTTGTAAATATTGATTAACTTTTAGTAATTTACGCTCATTATGTGCTAGGGGCAAATTAGCGAGCAGTGGAGAGGCGATCGGACTAACAGTCCAGAGAATTAGATCAACGGGGATATTGTCGATCTGTCCTTTGTAGTCAAGGGAAAGGCAATCAGCTTGGATGTCGGCGACGGTGGTTTCTAGGTCTAACCAAACCAGACGTTTTTCCAGGGCTTTTTTGGCAGTTTCGCGGTTAAATTGGGTTGAAGGGCCAAGTATATCGCTATTTCTTTCGATCAGACGAATTCTTCCCCTTTCTCCGAGGCGATCGGCCAGCTTACAGGCTAATTCTACGCCACTATAACCGCCCCCGATAATGGCGACCCGAATTTTATCGCGATCGGATTGTTCTAGGGTTTTGAGTCGATCCCGAAGACGATAGGCATCCTCTAGACTACGAAAGGGGATAGCGTGGGTTTTGGCCCCGGGTAGGAATTCAAGGGAGGATTGGCCACCGAGGGCGATGACGAGGCGGTCATAGCATATATCGTTTTGATTGTCAAGGGTTATTTTATGATTATTAACATTGATCGCCGTGACGGTTCCCTGTTGGAAGTCAACGGGGGTATTAGCGAGCAATTCGCTGAAAGGGGGAGCAATTTCCCAGGATTGCAGTTCTGAGGTGACTAATTCGTAGAGAAGGGGAGAAAATAAAAAGCGATCGCTTTTATCAATTAAGGTAATTTGGGGAGGGTGTTGATCGGGCCAAGGCAATTGACTCAAACGTAAAGCAGTATAGAGTCCACCAAAACCACCACCGAGAATACAAATTTTTGGGTTTGAGTCAGTCATATTGATCGCTGAGGGTTTTGTTTCTTATTTTGACACTCCCTGCCCTAAAATGGACGGGGAACCTTAAACCCAAATTTTCAGTAAAGCAAGGAAAGAAAAATAGTTTTTATTTATTTACCCAGCCAAATCATCAGCAAAGCCATAATTGTAGCCAAAAAAAGGATATGATTCATCCAATCGTCGAAAGACCAATTTTTAAACATAATTTAGTTCCTTAAAATCGAAGCTCACCGCTGAACAGCTTACCTTAATTTCTGATAGAAGTGCTATTGGGGGCAACTGGTTGACTGGGGCAATATGTTAAGATTAGTTAAGGGCAGTAAAGGAATCGTTAAATCAATCATAAATTGTTATAGTCCATTTCCTCTAGAGCCTAGCATAGAGGGGAAGCATTCTTAATCCCTAGGTAATTGCATGAATGGACTACAACAACAGATTATCACTCTTGATCGGAAAGTCGATCATCTACAGGATATTGTCGAAAGCCTCAGCCAGCAAATTGCTATCCTAGCCGGGGATAAATCGAGTCGTTCTCCGCGTGAATCCTTGGAAATGGTCGGTTTTTCCGAGTTATCCGATAATAGCCTCTACGATCATAAAGATATTCTCCGGGATCACGGTGGCAAACAGGCCCCGGCTGTCAGTGGAGAAAATTCTTTTGCCGATGAAATCCAAATTCGCCGATTGACGGCACAATTGACGGCGGCTTACAATCGCATTGCAGCTCTCGAAGAACAATTACTCAGCTATCGCATCCATTCCTAGTTAATTTCTACCCAGGGGATTGGTTAAACTGGGTGAGGTGGGATTAGTGGGCAAATTGGGCAAAGGATTGCTATTTTCTATTGTGGGATTGTTAGCTTCCCCCGATAGAGTAGCTAAAGCCACGCGATCGCCGCCTACCTGTCGCAGTAGGTCTAAAACCCCAACCACTTCGTTATAACTGGCATTACGGGAAGCATTCAGTACCATCAGTCCATTGGGACTATATTGATGATAATTCTTGATTGCCTCGAACAACTGGGCGCGAGTCACCATCTGTTTTTCGACGTATAGTTGTCCGAAATCATCGAGACTAACCACCAACATTTCGCGCATCGGGGTGGTGGCGGTACTAGCTTTAGGTAAATCAAGACTGATAGCCTGTTGGCGAGATAATCCCACTGCACCGAGAATAAAGAAGGTGAGAATACAGAAAATTACATCGATCAAGGGAATGATATTAACCTGCACATCCTCTTGAATGCGGTGTTGATCATGCCATAATTTCAGGGGACGAGCCGTAATATGGCTACTTTTTGGCTTTTTGTGGTTGAGAGATTTAGTTTCGGCCATGGGTTATCGGGGAGAGATTTAGCGATCGAGCGGTTTTTCTAGGTTAGCACTGAGGGCGTATTGTTGGTCTTCTCGATCGAGCCAACGTTGGCGGTAGATAATTTCCAAATCACTGCCGGCCTTGCGAAAAATTCTAGCTTGATTGAACCAGAGTCCCTGAAAAATGCGATAGAAAGCGAGGCTAAAAATGGCGACAATTAAGCCAGTAGCGGTGGAAATTAAAGCTTCACTAATACCTAAAGTTACTCCGGCTGTGGAGGAAGTTCCCAGGTCACTCAGTTGAATATTGGCCAAAGAGGTAATTAAACCTAGTACCGTCCCTAATAATCCTAGCAGGGGAGAAAGGGCGATGACTGCCTCAAGGATTTTATCGCCCCGTTTCATTAGGGATAATTGTTCATCGGCAGCTGACTCGAGGGCAAAGTGAAAAACCTCTGGATCGGGATTTTCTAAGCGCAGGGGAGCATAAAGATAGCTACCAATGGGGTGATTGCGGGAATCCCTGGCGACTTTTGCCGCTAAGTCCCAGTTACGCATGGCCGATTCCATAATCCGGTTTAAAATCTGGCCCTCACTAAGGAGGGTGCGACTCCAAAACCAAATTCGTTCGATAATAGTGCTAAGAGCTAAAATAGACAGAAAAAGCAGCGGCCACATGGCCACTCCGCCTTTTTGGATTAAATCAGTTATATTCACGAGTTGTTTTGTTCCTCCAATACCGGGCGATGGGGTAATGATTATAGTTTAAGATTTAGCTTGATCGATTGACATCTATAGTTCTTACGCTGACTTACAATACAGGATGAGATGGGGCTTTTCAAGAGGCCAGAAGATGCAAAAAAAGGGATTGCCCTGACTCTATTTGAACCTAATTCCAGCCAGAGAAGTCTACACCACGGCTATCTAGACATCGATTAGCCAATAGACATCTGCAATAATCAAGATTTTAGCCAGGAGGAATCGAGTGCTTATTATGCGAAGGAAAACCCACTGGAAGACCGAAAAAGATTTCGCCGGAAGAAGTCGCTCTTTTACAAAACGAATTAAAAGACCCGGAAGGTTTTAGCAGCTATAAAGAGATTTATTTTTGGCTC
The DNA here is from genome assembly GCA_007095785.1 of Microcystis aeruginosa Ma_SC_T_19800800_S464. GTDB lineage: Bacteria > Cyanobacteriota > Cyanobacteriia > Cyanobacteriales > Microcystaceae > Microcystis > Microcystis aeruginosa_E. The sequence continues at coordinate 5,337 of SFBL01000191.1, read as the reverse complement.
TCGGTCGTTCGATAAATTTCCGTCAGCTATACAACAGGTTACCGTCTCGTTAGACAGGAATGACGATCTAGCGGTTTTACAGAAGGCCGAGGACGCAGTTAATAAAGGTGCGGAAGTAGAGATGATCCGCTATGTCGCTTAAGTACAATATAAAACGATAAAATTAACACAATATATAGCATTTATCAGTTTTTTAGCCCTCAGCCGTCGTTTTTTTTATCACTTGCCAAAAACCTAACCTTCTCCTGCAAACTAACGCCGCCTCAACAAATTTTTCATCTCTACCCAGATAGAAAGTTGACCACTTAGACTAGAGGGATGAGTGAAAATTCCTTGACGGGGACTGAATAAAAAGGCTAACATAAATAGGGTAAAAGCGACAAGCACGATCGCCGGTCCAGAGGGTAAATTCCAGTAATAACTTAAATACATCCCACTGATACTAGAAATAATGCCCACACCCACACCTAAACCCATGACTTGATGGAGACGGGTAACTAAAAGATAAGCAGTGGCTGCTGGGGTAATCAAAAGGGACAAAACGAGGATTACTCCCACCGCTTGGAGACTAGCAACGATTGTCAGACCGATCAGGAGCATTAAGCCTAAATCTAATAAATTTACTGGTAAACCCGCCGCTTGCGCCCCGATTTTGTCGAAAGTGTAGAATAATAGTTCTTTATACAGGAGCAAAACGGTTAACAAAACGATAACGGCAATAATTAGGGTATCGCGGATGTCAGCAGCAGTAACACCCAGAATATTGCCGAAGAGAAAGTGATTAAGGTCAATTTTGTTGTTTTTTTGGATGAGAGTGATTAGGGTGATACCAAGGGCAAAAAAAGCCGAGAAAACGATACCCATGGCCGCATCTTCTTTAATTGGGGAACGATTACGGATTAAGTTAATCAGTAGGGTACTGACCATTGAGGCTAGTAAAGCACCCAGTAGCAGATTAAAATTACCAATAAAAGCGATCGCTAATCCGGGTAAGACCGAGTGACTGATGGCATCGCCCAAGAGGGCCAAACGTTGTACCATCAGGTAGGTTCCCACCACGGCACAAATGATGCCGACGATGATAGCTTCAATTAGGGATCTCTGCATGAAACTATACTGTAAGGGTTCGATTAATCCTGTTAATAGATTGTTGCCCATGAATCTGCCTTGGGGTGAAGTTTTCTCATTCTCGATCGAGGTTTTGCTCCTAGGGTCTATCTTCTAAATCGGGGGAGAAGATAGGTTAGGATTAGGATTAATTGTAAGTTTTTTCGCTCCTAACTGCCGCCATGGATACCCCCGTTCTTTCCTCAACTTTTTTTCTGACTCTCCTGCTCATGGTGGGATTATTCTTTTTTATTCGCGGTTCCGTCAAGGAGCGTATCGAACAGCGTGTCTATCTTACCAGTACCAGTGACGACCAACTATTAGAACAACTGCGAGATTATTTTGACCGACGTTCCTATCAAGTCAAGGCGATCGAACCCGAACAGAATATTGTCAGATTACAGGGTTTTGTGCCGCCTAGCCCCTTTCTAGCGATATTTTTGACAATTTTGGCGGCCTTGGGTTTATTTTGCTTCTCACTGGTGTTATCGGTGTTATTTCCTGATACTAATCCCTATATTTTTGCTCTTGTGGGTTTATCTCCCCTCGCGGGTGTTTTCTATTGGCAAAAAGTCGGCCGTTTAGAGGAAGTAGCTTTTAAAGTAGAAAACAAATCTCAGCAAACGGAATTAACTGTCAAAGCCCATCGAGACGAGTTAAGACAACTACAAGATAGTTTAACCTTTCTAGAAAGACAATAAGCTTTTTATGTCCTACGAGCGCCTAATTTATCTGGCCGATACCGATGCGGCCGGTGTGGTTTACTTTGCCCATCTTCTCTCGATCTGTCATGAAGCCTACGAGTTTTCTTTAGCACAATTTGGCATCAATATCAAGGATTTTTTGAAAGATTCTCCGGTTGCCCTACCGATTACTCAAGCGGAAATCCAGTTTTTTCGTCCTCTTTTTTGTGGCGATCGCATACAGATTGATTTCACTGCCCGATCCTTGAGCGAAAACGAGTTTGAATTGCAGTATAAAATTTATTTGGCTGAAATCATGGTCGGAAAAGCGAAAACCCGCCATGTGTGCATTGCTCCCACCGCTAGACAAAGAATCCCTTTCCCGGAATCTTTAAAAAATTGGTTAAGATATTTATCAACCCTAGAGGAGACTGGTATTTAAGGGATGATTTGGGCAGATTTAACGATAATTTTAACTAGGGATTGGTGGCACAATGCTTGGCAATTATTTAACCTTAGCACCGGGAGGATTATCTGGAATTCTTTTCTGGCCTTTATTCCCTTTATCCTCAGCTTTTGGCTATTTCGGATCACCCTCGATCGTTCCCTACTCTGGTGGTTAATTCTCTTAGTTTTTGTGCTTTTTTTACCCAATGCTCCCTATATTCTCACCGATAGCATTCATTTAATCTCTTATGTTCAGCAGGATTACGCCAAAAGTTTAATTTTTTTAGTTTTAATTCCCCAGTATAGCTTCTTTATTTTTATTGGCTTTCAGCTATACGTTCTCTCCTTACTTAATTTTAAAAGTTATTGTCAGCAAAGTCAGCTAAATTCAGCAGTTTTACCCCTAGAAATAACTCTCCATTTTTTAAGTGCGATCGGCATCTATCTAGGGCGTTTTCTACGACTGAATAGTTGGTATCTAGTCACGCAACCGCAGCAACTATTCTGGAGTTTGCAGAATTTACTGACTCAAAAACCTTTGATATTTATCTCTGTCTGTTTTTTAATTATTTGGCTACTATACGAGATCAATAAAAGACTTTACAATCAATTTTTTGCCTCTCGCGAGAATAACTAGAATTTCTCCTACAAAAATCTACCTAAATCGAATTCGGTTGTGGCAGTAATTTCTCGAAAACGTTCCTGACTGATAATTAACAATAATCTTTCAGTATAATCCACCGCACCGCGCAATTCTCGTTCTAATCTTGCTAAACCGGCGTTGGCATATTCCTCGAAAATTGTCACTCGCAAAGCTTCCGAATCTACTCCGTGGGGAGAAAGAATTTTCGTGTCTTGCAATTCATTGACTGCTAATAATTTGATTAGGGTATCGTAGCCACGAGAAATAAAAATTTCTAGGTTAATAGGTGAGGGTTCCTTCGCTACATTTTCTATCGCCACCCTCTCTTGATATCTTACCCCCAAAGCCGCCGCAAAAGCGATGACATCAGCATAGGTTTGAAAGGGTCCGATTCCCTGATTAAAATTAACTAAGGACTGGACAAATTCCCCTTTATCTCTAGCAATACGCACTCGATGAATGGACATATTTATCAAGTAAAAAGTAAAAAAGGTTACAAAATTCAGGAGGTAGAACTCCCCTAGCCGCTATAACTGCTTTAAGGATAAGTTTTAATTAGTCCTTTAGCTTGGTAAACATGAAATTGTTCGATGGCGACACCACCGCGCTTGATCGGAATGACAGCTACTTTAATTATATCTTGGAAATAGGGACGGTAGCGATCAATTATTTCTGGTCTTTCCAGAGAACTATTCGTAGTAATTAATAAACCATTTTTACCGATCCATTCTTGAGGATTAAACCAAATTTGATAACCCCTTTGATCATTGTTAAAACAGGTGACGGGAATAGGAACTAGGGGATAAAGAGCCATATCTAGCCATGCTGTCACATAAAAATTATGGGTAAAAACGAAGCTAGAATCTTTTAAGAGTGCTAATAATTCGGGCGAATTAGCAAAGCCTTGGCGCAGTTGATTGATATCGACAATTTCCCGAGAAGGGTCCTGTTCTGGGGCAATAATTCCCCCAAAAATTGCGTATTGACTAGGTTTTTGGAAAGTGCCAAAAGTAACGTGAAGCATTGCTATAGATAAAACAGTAACGATAAAAATTCCTGAACCCCATAACCATCTTTTTACCCAAATTCGAGAATATTGCTGCCAAGTATTGGCCTTTTCTCCTAATAAAATTGTGCAGGACCAGAACCCGGGTAAAATCCAACTAGGGGCGAGATAATGGGAAGCACCCACATAAAGCATTCCCAGAATTAAAGGCAGAGAAACCGAGAGAATTAACCATTTTTTTAGGGATTCTTCTTCTCGATGAAAAAATCTTTTTTTCGAGATAAAGTTAGGAATTTGTTCGCCAAAGCTTTTAAATGTCACCCACCACATCGGCAGACCGAAAGGAGGAAACATCGTGGCGATACTAATACCAATAACCGAGAGAATACCAAGAATATTAAAGGTTTTGGTTTCTCCAGAGAAACGGTCTTCTAAATGAAAGCGAAAGGAAATCCAATCATGGTTAATATTCCAGTAGATAATCGGCAATAAAGTTATGAAAAAAAGAATAAATCCTAATCCCAACCAGGGGGATCTAAATACAGGCCAATAGCGGGGAGTGGTCAGACAAAATAAAACTAAACCAAAACCCAAAATAAAGCCGTGATATTTACTTAAAACCGCCAATCCTACGGCAAGTCCAATATAAGCGAGACGATAGCTAGGATGATAGTTTTTTTCCCGAATTGGCCAGAATTCTTGGGCAGCTAAATAGACTGTTAATGACCAAAAAAAGATTAAAGGACTATCTGGCTGCGAGAGAATCCCGAAGACTATCCCATAGATGGGGATGAGAGTGGCGATCGCTAAAGTCATTCTGGCGACCGGCAGACTGAACAATTTTAAAGCCGTCAGATATAGCAAGCAGAGGCTACCAGTATAGAGAAGGAGAGTACCGAAGCGAATGGTAAATTGATTGACTAATCCGGTGATCCAAGTCCCAAAACCCGTGGAAATCGCTACTATTGGCGGATGATCGAAATAACTCCAATCGAGATTATGGCTGTAAACGTAATAATATGCCTCATCGTACCCCGGATAAAGCCCCAGGGCGATGATTGTTCTAAACAGGAGTCCACCGATGAGCAGATAAACGGCTATGCGATCGCTAAGTATTTTCGTCAAAATTCTCACCTCATTTCATCGCTAAAACTGATGTTAGAGACGGGAGATTTTTGGGGTTGCCAGATTCGAGATTTGTGCATCTATGGCAAGGTTAGATTTAAATGTGATCTTTAGTTACTATATCACCAACTCTGTCATCTCTTGACCCTTGGCTATCAGCAAACTCTCCCTAGGCGTTGCTGATTGGGGATATGAACGAGGATTAAGAGCCCACATTCAGCAGATTAAATTGAAAAAAAGTTATTTTAGGTAAAGTGGATTTTAAAATGACCAAAATGAAAACAGAAGTTCAAATAGACATACAAGACATAGACCACTTGGGTATC
>SFBL01000190.1 GCA_007095785.1 Microcystis aeruginosa Ma_SC_T_19800800_S464 | reverse complement strand
ATTCTCGTTTATAAGTTACCGCTTCTCAATCGTCGGGAGATAGAAACTATGTTTAGTTTAGATGAATTAAAACAAACTCAGTATTTTCAAGATGTGCGCGAGGAAGCGCGTCAGGAAGGCATTGAGCAAGGCATTGAGCAAGGCATTGAGCAAGGCATTGAGCAAGGCATTGAGCAAGGCATTGAGCAAGGCATTGAGCAAGGCAGACTAAACAAAGCATTAGAGGCGGTCCCTCGTTTGTTGGCCCTAGGGTTAAGCGTTGAGCAAGTCGCATCCGCGTTAGAGTTAGAGGTTGAACAGGTTAGAGCTATACAAAACGGGACATAAGAAAGTGCGATCGCATTGTAAAATAAGAGCATGAAAACTGACACGATTTTTTATCAACTCTTTCAATCATTCCCCTCTATCTCCTTTGAATTAATTCAACTCCCTATCAACGAAGCGAATAACTACCGCTTTGACTCACTGGAAGTCAAACAACTTTCCTTTCGTCTTGATGGAGTCTTTCTGCCTCAAAATAATAACCCGATATTTTCTCGTAAAACCGGGGTTGGGACGAGGATAAAGTTATCCCCTCACCCAACCTACTTACCAACGATTTAAGAAACCGCCACCATTACCCCAGCGCGGTCGGGAATTAAAGAAACCGCCACCGTCAGACCAACCATTGCCCCAGGGCCGCGCATTAACAAAACTACCACCGCGACCATCCCCCCAACCACCGACACGACTATTCACCCAGCCGCGACCGCGGCCATCTCCCCAGCCTAAAGCTTGTAAACTAGGATCGGCAGTACCTTCCGGCAGTTGGTTAACCCGTTCGCGTACAGCGCTGGACAGACGACTTAAACGCGCTTCAATGGGATTACCCTCGTCTGAGGCGGCCTGAGCGGTGCTAGTCAGACCGAAGGCAGATAAAGCGAGAAGAAAGCCGACTAAACCGTTTTTATTGCTGATATTCACCTGAATTTATGCTCCTATTTGGCTTCTTGGGGATTAATTTGGGCGTGTTCGATAACTTTGAAGGCAAAAAACCCCTTTAATAATTCTGGGGGGATGGGAACCATGCCTTGACTACCGAACCAGCGATCGATTTGACTAACGGTGGCCGTATCATTGGTGATGTAATCCTGCATCATTTTAACAATGGCATAGTTGACATCATCCAAAAAAGTAGAGTTATCTTCGGGAACCATACAAGCAATGCCAAAATTAGCTAGAGCTTCTTCGGGGACGATTTCGTAAGCTTGAGGGTTATCTCTGAGGATTGTTCCCGCTAAAGAAATGCTATCCCCCGCTATTGCGTCGATTTTACCAGTTTTTAAAGCTTTGATCGCTTCTTCTACGGTGCTGTAGGTAGTAACAATTGTCGCTTGCGGTTGTACTAATTTAATCACATCGACGGCCGCAGAAGTGGGAACCAAGGCGATGCGTTTACCGATTAGGGATTGAGGAGTGGAGAGATTGCTACCTTTTTTAGCTAAAATCCTAATCCCAGAAATGCTGTAACTGATGGAAAAATCGACAACTTTCGCCCTTTCCCAAGTAAAAGCCGTACTACAAGCGATATCGATGTCCCCGCTACGAATGAGGTTAATTTTCTCTCCGGGTTGGTTCGCTTCCACCATTTGCAGGGTGACGGGACGACCGAGACGAGTTTCCAATCGTTTTCTAATTCGTTCCAACACATCCATAGAATAGCCGACTAATTCCCCCTTCTCATTGACGTAGGAGTAGGGAATCGCATCAAAACGGGTTCCTACGGTCAAAAATCCCGTGCGAGCCACTTTTTCCACCACTGTTTCCGCTAAACTTGCACTGGCGAGGAACATAGGTAATATGCAACCTAGTCCCACTAACTGTAAAATTTTCTTCATAAATCGAGTGCTTACTCCCGTACAAATATAACTATACTAGAATTCACTAAAAAATCTTCAGGGTTTTCATAATAATTTCTGTGAACTTTTACAAATTAGATGGCGGTTCAAGGCGAATTAATTGACCATTACCTTCATCGGTGAGCAGGTATAAAAATCCGTCGGGACTTTGACGCACATCCCGCACCCTCTGACCGATGGGAATCGCTTCTTGATTGATAATTTCACCCGATTTATCCACTTCCAGACGACGAATATCCCTGGAAACTAAACCACCGGCGAATAAATTTCCCTGCCAATTAGGAAAGTGATTACCAGTATAAAAGACCAATCCCGAAGGAGCGATCGCAGGTGTCCAGATTGTTTTCGGATCGATCAGACCGGGTCGAGATTTTTCGTCGGAAACTGGGGTGTTAGTGCCGTATTCTTGACTGGCAGAAACCACTGGCCAACCGTAATTTTTGCCCTTTTCAATTAAATTTAATTCATCACCGCCTTTCGCTCCGTGTTCAGTTGCCCAGACTCGTTTAGTCATCGGATCAAAAGTAATTCCTTGAATATTACGATGGCCATAACTCCAAATTTTAGAACCCGCAAAAGGATTATCTTTAGGTAGAGAACCATCGTCATTGATGCGGATAATTTTACCTAAATGACTTTGCAGATTTTGGGACTGTTTTCTAATTAAATCTCCCGCTAATTGTAGGGGAGGATTACCCCCGTCCCCAATCGCTACCAGTAAAGTGCCATCCGGTAGCCATAATAACCGCGAACCGAAGTGTTGAGAACCAGTTTTTGCCTGGGAAACTTCAAAAATAACCCGCAGATCTCGCAAACTTGTACCATTATAAACCGCACGAGCGACGCGGGTACGATTAGCCTCCTGGTCTCCGTGGGCATAAGTTAGATAAATCCAGCGATTTTGGGCAAATTGGGGATGAATTGCCACATCCAGCAATCCTCCTTGTCCGACGGCAAAAACTTCGGGAACTCCAGCGATGGCTTTTGGCTCTAATTTGCCCTCTCTAACCACCCTTAAACGACCGGGGCGCTCTGTGATGAGGATTTCCCCGTTAGGTAGCCAAACCATGGACCAAGGATGCTCTAAACCCTCGATTACGGTCACTTTTTGCCATTGATTGGTCTGGGAATTATTCGCTAATGTAAATACATTTGTACCTTGACAACTGGAGATAATTATGGTAGCAAAAACGCTAGAAACCAGAGGCAAGAAAATCCGATTGAGAGAATTAAGCATTAGTTGGCAACTCCTCAAGTTTTCAGCAGATAAATATAATTATATTGATTCCATTTTAAGGAGTTGTTTCAGGAAAGTTAAGAGATTTTGTAGTGATGGTATTTGTGTTGAAGTTTGCTCGCTAATCCAGCGATCATCGGAAATACTTCGGTCATTAAAGAGATAGGGACTAATTATTTTAGATACTTTCTTTTTTTTCTGGTTTACTTGTATAAGTATCTTGAGTCAGATAGCGGATACGAGATTTCAGAAATTCAGCAACTCCATAAATTTCATCAAGACTGTCTATATTCGTGGTTGCTTCTTTACCAGTTTCGACGTTATCGGGAATACTGATTGATTTCTTGCCAGTTTTTTCATGGAAGCGCAGACGACAGACTGTTTTAGTTACTTTTCCATCTAAGTTGATACCAAAATAACTTCTAGTGTCTTTGTATTGAATGCGTTCGGTATTGATTTCTTCCCGTAGAATTGATTTAATAATGTAAAATCCTTCCAATTCTTCGAGGGTCGTATTAATTTTATCTTCCCCTGTTTCTTCTGGTGGAGTATCTTCTGCTGCTGATGTATCAGGAGGATTTGTTTCAGGTTCTTTTCCTAAAACTTCCTCAAATTTTTCTTTGATGATATCATTGATATACTCTTTGAGAGAACGCTTAATAATTTCTGTGAATTTTTCAACAACCGATGCAGTTTTCACACCAGAATATACATGACTAACAAAAAACTTAACAAATTCGGGGGAAGGATCATTTAATTGCTGGGCAATCACTTTTTTAACTTCTTTTGTGTGCAATAAATTGCGAGCAACCTCTTCTAGTTCGTCAGAATTAAAGCTAGATTTAGAAAATCGTTTTAATTCGTTAACAGAAGAGTCGTCAAAGTCGAGAATGTTAAACTCAAAAAATGGCTTATCGTCCATGATATTATCCTTGACGATATCCGTATAAAACCGATAGATAATCCCATTAGTTAAAACTCCAAAGTTAGCTCCAGTTGCGTTAAAATATCGATGCAGTTGGGAACTATGTTTAGGATGCTCAAGATTTTGATGACAGCTTTTACATTCCATCAAAATAATCGGTTTATTATCCAAACAAATAGCATAATCCACTTTTTCCCCTTTCAATCCGGGTAAATCTGCACTATATTCGGGGTGAACTTCCATCGGATTGAACACATCGTAACCCCATGCTTGCAAAAAAGGCATAATAAAAGCTGTTTTGGTTGCCTGTTCGTTTTGGATTTGAGAACGAGAGGTTTCAACTTTTTGAGCAATTGCTTTGAGTTTATCGATTTCCATGATAGCCTCATTATCTAGGATGTGTGGGTTATCTTCTCAGCCTACCCACAATTTAACCTTTTTTTAGATAAGGGTCAAGCATTTTTGACGGTCATCATCATTAATTCACAAATATTTACACTAATCAACCGCCATCCAGACCTTTTATGCTATCATACTTAGTAAAAGGTTATTTTCAAGAATTTCTCCATTTTATCAAAGACAATGCTTGCTTTAGAACAGCTTTATGAAAAAGAATATGATCGCTGGTTAAGTGAAACGATCGAGTTATTAAAAAATCGTCAGTTAGATCAGTTAGATTACGAACATTTAATCGAGGAGTTGGCAGCTTGGGGACGAAGGGAAAAAACTGCTGTTAAAAGTTTAAGTTTACAAATAATAATCCAGCTGTTACTCTATCAATTTTTGACGACGGAAAGAGCAAGAAATAGTAATCATTGGGCAGCAGGGATTATCACTTTTCGAGTACAATTAGAAGATAAGCTCACCACCAATTTAAGTAAATTTCTAGAACTAGAGTTAGAGAATATCTATGAAAACGCTCGCTTAATTGCCGAAAAAAAGACAGGATTAAAAAATTTACCGATAATTTGTCCCTACTCTCTGAGACAAATTCTTGAGAAACAGTGGTTTCCCGATACAGATAATCAATAAACTCTCAAAAATATGGACTCTCACAACAGTGAACCGATTATAATTGCCGAAGCTGTGGAAAAATGGTACGATAACCGCTTTCATGCTTTGCGGGGAGTCAATCTCACCGTTAATAAACAGGAAGTTGTCGTGATTATGGGGCCGTCCGGTTCAGGAAAATCCACCTTTATTCGCACTTTTAACGGGTTGGAATCCTATCAAAAAGGTCGCATTATTATTGACGGGATAACTGTGTCCCACAACCTGAAAAATATCGAGGCAATCCGTCAGGAAGTCGGGATGGTTTTTCAACAATTTAACCTCTTTCCCCATCTGACGGTATTAGATAATGTCACTCTCGGGCCGATGTGGGTGCGCGGTTGGAAAAAAGCGCAAGCGGAGGAAATAGCGAGAAAACTCCTCGAAAAAGTTGGTATTCTCGAACAAGCGCTTAAATATCCCCCTCAGTTATCGGGAGGACAACAGCAGCGGGTGGCAATTGTGCGCGCTTTGGCCATGCAACCGAAAGTGATGTTATTCGATGAACCCACCTCAGCTTTAGACCCAGAAATGGTGCGAGAAGTCTTGGAAACGATGCAAAGTTTAGCCAAATCCGGGATGACCATGGTTTGTGTCACCCACGAGGTAGGATTCGCACGAGAAGTGGCCGATCGAGTGGTATTTATGGATCAGGGTTTAATTTTGGAAATTGCCCCCCCAGCAGAATTTTTTAATCATCCCCAATCCGATCGAACTCAGCAATTTTTAGCAAAAATTCTTTGATTTTCAGTGAGAGAGTGATGAGCAATTTGAAATATTTGAGGGCGTGTTAACTCAGCTTAACACACCCATTGCCCTTCCAATTAATTGGAATCAATTGTTGTTGAGAAGTCCCTCCTGAATTATCAAGACTAAAATGACTCTTGTTTCTAAACTAATCAATAACTTGTGGTTTTTCAGCCAGCCATTTGGATAGATTCATACCAGTTAATCCTTGAATTTTTACGATTTCCTCACGATATAAATCCATAAGTTCTTCTTTTATTGATTGAGGTACTTCTATTTTTTTAGTTACATAATTTCTAGCTTTTATTGTCATTAAGCGTCTCTGTTCTTTAGTGGTTAAGGGTTTCAACACTTGACCAATAGTAGATCTTAAATAGTTGATTATTTTAATACTTTTATCATCGATAATACCCCCCTTTCTCATAATAGCTGAAGTGTCTGGTTGGAATTTAGTATCAACCCCTATAAATTGAAAGAAATCAACAAAATTAGCTTGTTTAATTAATGAATCAAATAGAATAAACTTAAGGTTTTCTTTTGGAAACTCCTCTAGATACTTTTGTATGTCTTGAGAATAAAAGCTGAGTCTCAAAATTCCGTTTTGCTCTTGGACTGATGAGAAAATATCTTGAAAGTTTATTTTATCTCGATGCTCAATTTCAATAGTGTTCAAGAAATGAGAAATACAGCGATCTACGGGATGACGGAGAATGATTAACAATTTAGCATCAGGCAGATATTGTTTAATTAGTTTTCTGGCCTTATCTGAATATAAATACACACTGGATACTTCTCCGCTAACTTGGCTTTTAAGCAATTCCCTTTCATCATAACTAGAGATATAATCTTCAAATTTTATGAACGATTGATTATTTTCCATCCTGGGAAAAAAGTCTTGTCCTTTAATTTTTGGTAAACATATTTCTGGGTGTTGTTTGAGGTAACTATGGAGAGAAGTTGTACCACACTTATGGCCACCAAGCACAATAAAACCCACATTCAGCAGATTAAATTGAAAAAAAGTTATTTTAGGTAAAGTGGATTTTAAAATGACCAAAATGAAAACAGAAGTTCAAATAGACATACAAGACATAGACCACTTGGGT
>SFBL01000019.1 GCA_007095785.1 Microcystis aeruginosa Ma_SC_T_19800800_S464 | reverse complement strand
CTAAGATGGTTAATCTGGCGAATCAAAAAAGCCTGGCCGAACCAAGAGATTATTATCCGAGGAGATGCAGGATTTTCCTTACCAGAAATCCTGAGAATTTGCGAAAGAAGTCAGGTAAATTATTTTTCTAGAAACCGGAAAAGGAGGAGAGAGAGGTTCTGGATTACTGCATATTCTAGAAAATCATCGAGAAGATTTCCTCAAGAGAGGTATTACCGAAGAACAAATTCCAGATTTAATTGTAACAGCTATTAGTGAGGGTACAATTATTGGCATACAAGGGAAAAGTCGCATAATTTATCAAGTAAAAATCAATGAAATTATCCAGTATATTTCTCTAGAAATTAGTCCTAATGGTTACTTAGTGAGTGCTAATCCAACTCCAACTCGATTAATTAATAAACTTATTCAGGAATGATAGTTATGGCAATCAGAATCAAACTTTGGGCAGATTATGGAAGTTACCCACTTTGGGGAGTAGATGAAATTGATAACATTGCTCCTGAAGAATTACCATTAAGTCAAGCAACCATTCAACGTTTAAACCCATGGCAGGATACTTACGATAAGACTTTAAATCAAGACTATCCACCTTTATCAGATTTTCCTAATCAGCAAGCTGAAACTGATTTTAAACAAGAAGGAATTAATTTATGGAAACAGTTACGTCTTGAACTGGCACCAGATTATGAAGTTTTCTACCAAAATGAAGGTCAATTGTTCAGACATCCTCAGGAAATAACCAAAAAATCTACAGTACAAAAAATAACAGTTTGAGTATCATCACTTTCGGCTCCGGCGCAGCTTCAACCCTGAAGCGCAAACTGAAGTCATCTAAATTGACAGAAAAAGAAACTACAAAAGTCTCCTAAAATCCCCCATAAAACCCCACAAAAACCCCTTCATTAATTGGAGGGGTTTTTGTCATAGGAGCCAGTCGTCGATCATTAGGAGAATTGAGATTGATTGTATATACCCCAAAATAGTCCTACTGTTCACTGATTTTACTTTCAGCGAGAATTTCTTGAAGGACGGGGGATAAATTGCTAGTTAAACGGCCAGCTCGAATAAATTCAGCGTAGGTATCAGCTTCGATATCTAGGAGGGTTTCCCGAAGTTGTTCCATTGTTAATAGCTGTAATTGGGGATAACTATCGTTGAGAGATTGAATTTCCGCTTCTACGGTCTTTAATTTTTCTTTGACGAGATGCTGCTCATAACTAAAAAATTCGGGGGCAACATCGGGAGATTTATCTAACTTAGAAAGATAGTCTAAAACCCTTTTTAAAGCTACCCGTCGGGCTAAAAGTTCCGCATAGTTTTCTCGAATTGGTTGATCACCGATCAGGTCTAATCTCGATAGGAAAGTTTGAATAGTTAATCCCTGAACCAAAAGGGTAAAGAGAACAACTCCGAAGACGATATCGATGATATCCTGACGATTGGGAAAAATAACCGGCACACTTAAAGCTAGGGCAATAGAAACGGAACCACGCAAACCTCCCCACCATAAAACCGTTTTTTCTCGCCAATTAATTTTAGTTTCCATCAAGGCATTACTAACAGTTCCTAAAGCAAAAGTAGCCAGAAAACGGGCTGCTACCACAGCGGCGATCGTGATAAAAATTAAATTGAGATTATCCGCTAAACTGGAGAGACGGATCTGATCGCCGATAAGGAGAAAAACGATCGAATTGACAAAAAAAGCGAGAAACTCCCAGAATTCCGTGACTAATAGCCTGGTACGGGGACTCATGCTGATTCTAGAGCCAAAATTACCTAAAATAATCCCCGTAGTCACCACTCCGATTACCCCCGAACCCCCGAACTCCTCGGTTAATAAATACGCACCGTAGGCGGACACAAGAGTTAAAGACTGTTCCACTAGGGGTAAATCCAGACGTTGAGTCAGATAGGAGATACCAAAACCCACTAAACAACCCACTCCTACCCCGATACCGATAAAAGCGGCAATCCGGCTAATAGTTGTCTCCAAGGATAGACCACTAGCGCCGAGGGGAATTTCCACCAAAAGAGCGAAAGCGACCACAGCGACCCCATCATTAAATAAGCTTTCCCCTTCCAAAAGCACGGTTAGCTTTTTACTGGCCCCCAATTCGCGAAAAAGAGCGACAACAGCGACCGGATCCGTAGAAGAAAGGCTCGCACCCACTAATAATGCCGTAAATAGGGGCAAATTGGTCAATTCATCGAGGGCAAAGCCAACCCCGAAAATCGAGATAATTACGCCGACAATAGCGAAAAGACTGACGGGAATCCAATTATCCTTCAGATCTCGCCAGCGCGTATTCCAAGCGGCTTCAAATAGCAAAGGGGGCAGAAAAATTTCTAGAATCAGTTCGGGGGATAGGTTCACCAGACGGATATCGATGAAAGCTAAACCTAAACCGACTATCACTAACAATAGGGTGTAAGGAATTTGGCGAAACCAGCTAAAAATCCTCGAAACCGTGGCCACACTCAGGGAAACGGACAAAACAATTAGAAATTGTTCCAAATTTTGCTTAATGACTTCATCGGTAGCGGATTCTAAACTCATTGGGTGGGAGGCAATCGGTGAGCGGACGTGCAAGAAAAGAACAATCTAAATTATTATTACACTTTAGAACCAGTGATTTTTTCGCCTAAACCCAAGTTTTTCTGCTGGCAATTCCTTTTATCTATGTCCTTGACTATGCCTCAGTCTGCCGAGTCCTCCACGGGTGAGGATTTACCCCTAGCTATCTCACCCAGTAACGAGCAGTTAGAGAATATTAATAGCTATTTAAACCTGATTTTGGCGGCTTTAGTCTCTCTAGCTAATTTAGACTCCGATTCTATCACCCAAGCAGCCCAGGAATTAGCCTTAGATCTGGATACAAGCGATCGCCTAGTTGCCCACTACTGGCAACCCCAGTCAAAACTTTCCCTAGCGGACATCCGTTCTCTAGTTCTCCTCCTCTGTCATCTAGCGCAAAAAAAGCAAGAGTTAATCCGTCGCGCTGTAATTCTCTTGGAACAAGTGGGAACTCAAGGACAAGAACCGTCTAAAACCACGCTTTTGGGCAATTATATCGCTAATTTTCGCTTAAAATACCCAGAAATATCGGAAAATAATCTCAGCGATTCTAGCCTGATTTCCCTAGCCTGGAAATTATTAATCGATTTATTATTCTACAGCAGCCCCCGCAGTCATATCCTTCTCTGGCACACCCTTTTGGCAAGTAAAAAGTAAAAAGGCTATCAGTTATCAGTTATCAGTTATAAGATGTAAGTTATAAGATGTAAGTTTTCAGTTCACTGATTACTGTTTACTGATCACTGATCACTGAAAAAAAAAACTTCCCAGTTCATAATTTATAATTCATAATTTATAATTCCCACCGATAACTAAAAATGAGTAATCTAATTCGCAAATATACACCCCCCACCTGTACCCTAGAAATTTGGGGAAATAGTTCGCCTCTAGGGGTTTGGCTGGGTAAAAATGTCTTAAACGATGCCCACTTTCAATTGCGCTTTGATGATCCTAGATTGAGTGAGGAAAAACAGGTGACGATCAAAGGCGATCGCACACAATTACAACTTCTAGGGGAAATTGTCGCTAATTATGTGCAGAATTTACTCTCTAGTCCTGTTTCTACCCTCTCTTTCGTGGCTAGTGGTTCCCCCGAAAGCCATCTTCCCTCCTTACCCTCTCTCCGTTGTCAGGGACTTCTCCAGCATCAATTATTTTTAGGTTCCCTGCTAACCGATCGGGATAAACAGGAGATTGAATTAACCACATCGCAATTATTCGATCTAGCCAATGCTTTAGGGGAATATAACCATGAAAGCCCCCTAATACCCCCTTTAATTCGCCAGAAAACTCGAAAAAATGCCCTGATGTGGACGGGATTAATCGCCTCAGCCTTGATAACTATCGGGGGAATAGCGATCGCATTTTATCAACAGCAAGAACTAACCAACAATGATTTAACCACCGATCCCAATAGTGCCAAGATTCCCCAACCCTTGCCAACGCTGCCTTTACCCCCCACGGGAACAGCCGCCCCAAACCCGCAGTTACCGGCAAATTTGGGCAATAAAACCCCTTTACCGCCACCGCCACCTGTGGCAACCGTTCCAGCCCCAGTTCGCCCCTCTAGCGTCCCCCTAGTGATTCCGCCGTCCACTTTACCGCCGCCACCAGTCACGGGTTCGCTCCCCGGCGGCACGGCGATCGTAATTGAACCGAATAATCAGAACATCCCGATTACTGCCCCCCCCGTCACTGGCGCTCAGGGTACAAATGCACTTGCAAATCTTCCCCCCACCACGATGAATCCGACTCCAGCAACGCCAAAATTGCCCAATTTACCGCCTATAAGCCCTATTAACCCCGAAAATGCCAATTTAGACCCCAAACCGCCTACAAGCACCGCTAAAGCCCCAGAGACTAATTTACTAGATACAATTCCCCAAGTGGCAGAAACCAGAGAATATTTTCAATCCCGTTGGCAACCGCCGGAAAGTCTCAAGCATACTCTAGAGTACCGTTTGGTCTTAAATCAGGATGGTTCCCTAAAACAGATTATTCCCCTGGGACAGGCGGCGAAAATCTATCTCGATCGCACTAATATGCCCCTGCTCAATCAACCTTTCGTTTCTCCCCTCGATATCTCCGGTAATCCCCAATTGCGTCTAGTTCTTGGTTCTGATGGTACGGTGCGGACTTTTATGGAACAGTAATAGGCTGTAAGCTGCCCGCGGGTTGAAATTGCCTGTTGAGACGGGGCAAGAGGCAATTTAAATAGGGCTTGCTGAAAAAATCTAAAAACCTTGTTTGGTAAGACTTTTAGACTTTTTGTCAATCAAAAAGTACCAGGCATGGGAGTGATCAGGGGTAAAATTCAGGTACTTTTTCCCTGAAAATTAGGTAACTGACTACCTCAAAATCGGTAAAACCCTACACCCCACACCCCGCCCCCCGATGTCGGGGGGGTTGGGGGGGCCACACCCTGCCCCCACCGAAAAACTTTTTGCCGCAAACCCTAATTAACAATAATCTCGTCGGTGCTCTCGGGTTGGTTCATTTCCGTTAGAGTTTGCCAACCTGATTGCCAGAGATTCGCGTCTTGCAACTGTTTAGCATTAATCCAGAAGCGGACAGTCGGATCGCAGGAAGCGACTAATTCGGCAAAAACCCATTGACCGCGATTTTGACGATTGACCACTTGAAAATGTCGCCAGCCCCATGTTTTTTGTTTTGCCGTCCATTTTGATCCCAAGAGATGGGGATACTTCTGTTTTTTGGGCATAAAAGTTAAAACGCCTGAGTTCGGGATAGGCTAAAACCCTTATATTATCCTAGTTTGCCAACCCGATTTTTTTCCTGGAGCAAGGAGAGGAAAAATTATCGGGGCGCTTAAGTGCGCCCCAGTTTTGGCTAATAACCGCGCCAAACACCAACCAAAACCCCTTGTACTTGTACTTGTTCGGTATTGGCTGTAATTGGTTGATATTTTTGATTGGAGGGTTGGAGAGTGATGATTTCTCCTTCTTGGTAGAAACGTTTTAAAGTAGTGCCGTGGCCTTCGACTCTAGCGGCGACGATTTCCCCATTGGACACCCCTTCACTACCCGTGAGAGAACGCATAATCACCAGATCCCCATCGGCAATATGATCCTCGATCATACTGTCTCCGGAAACGCGCAGAGCATAACAGTCTTGGCTGCGTTGCAACAGATTAGAAAGATCGAGTTTTTCTTCCACATCGGTGAAGGGTTCCACTAAACCACCAGCAGCGATCACACCTAGAACTGGTAAACCTTGCACTGGTTGTTTGAGAATCCGCAGGGTGCGTGCTTTTCCTTCTGTCCAATCAATATAGCCTTTGGTGCGTAAACGTTCTAAACGGCTTTGAATTGGTGCGGGAGAGCGTAAATTCATCGCTCGCATCATTTGCCGGATGGAAGGGGCGTGCTGAGTAGTGCGAATGTACTCAATTAGCCAGTCGTACAACTCCTGTTGCGCTTGAGTAAGGGATTCGAGGTTAGTCATGATCTATTTTCCTATCCTTGGGTTAAGATAATTTGTACTTTAGTTCATTTGTGTTTAACCTAGTACATCTTAACTTCATTGGCTGACTAAATCAACTGGTTATTAGACCGCTTGCAAAAAGCAAAAATTTAGGAAATTAATTCTGCACGATTACTTATCAATTCTCAATATTAATTAATCCCAGTCGGTTACTGGCAAACTCAGCAGCGTATTAAGAAAAAATAACGAATTGCTAGAAAGCCGAGAATCTGGATAATGATCGAGGTGGAGACAGAAAAATTGCTCTACTTAAGCCTGTCTGCCGTAAGCGTCCAATAGTAGATAGGGAGTCAAAAGCGACGCTCAAGAAAATCCTTCGGTTGTCAGGGAAACGAGGGGATATTTAGTGCGAAATTGAGCCGTAAAAAAACTTAAAATCCCGACAAATATCGTAAAAACTAAGGGGAACACATGACCACAAAAACCTATGCAACCATAGATGGTAACGAAGCTGTTGCACGCGTTGCCTATCGTCTCAGTGAAGTGATCGCTATTTATCCTATCACTCCCTCCTCGCCTATGGGTGAATGGTCCGATAGTTGGGCAGCCGAACGCAGAGCTAATCTCTGGGGAACCATTCCTTCCGTAATCGAAATGCAGAGCGAAGGTGGGGCAGCGGGAACCCTGCACGGAGCGCTACAAACAGGAGCTTTAACTACCACTTTCACTTCCTCCCAGGGATTATTATTAATGCTCCCCAACTTCTACAAAATTGCGGGGGAATTAACCTCTTCAGTGGTCCATGTGGCGGCCCGTGCTTTAGCAGCCCAAGGATTGTCAATTTTTGGGGATCATAGTGATGTTATGTCCGCCAGAAGTACGGGTTGGGCTATGTTAGCGGCTAATTCGGTTCAAGAAGCTCATGATCTGGCAGCAATCGCCACAGCTACCACCCTAGAAACGCGGCTTCCTTTTCTGCACTTTTTTGATGGTTTTCGTACCAGTCATGAGGTGCAAAAAGTCGAATTAATTAGCGATGAAACTCTCAAAGAACTGATAAATGAAGACCTAATTATTGCCCATCGTCAAAGAGCTTTAACTCCCGATCGACCGGTGTTACGAGGCACGGCACAAAATCCCGATGTTTATTTCCAGGCAAGGGAAAGCGTCAATCCTTTCTATCATGCTTGTCCCGATATCGCTCAAAAAATTATGGATCGTTTTGCCCAATTAACAGGACGGCAATACCATCTTTATGAATACCACGGTGCGCCCGATGCCGAAAGAGTGATTATTTTAATGGGATCGGGAGCAGAAACCGTCCATGAAACCGTGGATTATCTCAATCAAAATGGGGCTAAAGTTGGGGTTTTAAAAGTTCGTCTCTATCGTCCTTTTGCCGCGGAAAAATTACTGGCAGCTTTGCCCACCACAGTGAAAAAAATAGCCGTTTTAGATCGCTGTAAAGAACCAGGTGCCGGGGGCGATCCGCTATATTTAGACGTGGTAAATGCCTTTATGGAAGACTACGAAGGTCAGCTGCCGAAAATTGTGGGAGGACGCTACGGTTTATCTTCCAAAGAATTTACTCCAGCCATGGTTGCTGGTATATTTGACAACTTAAGTCTCGACAAACCGAAAAATCACTTCACTATTGGTATCGTTGATGATCTCACATTTTCTAGTCTGGAATATGACCGCAGTTTTTCCACCGAACCAGACAAAGTAGTGCGGGCGGTTTTCTACGGTTTAGGTTCCGATGGTACGGTGGGAGCTAACAAAAATTCAATTAAAATTATCGGTGAAGATACTGATAATTATGCCCAGGGTTATTTCGTCTATGATTCCAAAAAATCTGGGTCTGTCACCGTTTCTCACCTACGCTTTGGACCAGAGCCGATTCGCTCTACCTATTTAATCACCGATGCTAACTTTATCGCCTGTCATCAGTGGGAATTTATCGAACAATTTGACCTGCTAGAAACCGCTAAACCGAACTCAATTTTTCTCCTCAATAGTCCCTATCCACCGGAGGAGGTATTTAGTCACCTACCCCGCAATCTCCAGCAAACTATCATCGACAAAAATCTGCAAGTTTATACGATTAATGCCACTCAAGTGGCCAAAGAAGCGGGGATGGGTAGCCGGATTAATACCGTGATGCAGGTGTGTTTCTTTGCTCTGGCGGGGGTTTTGTCTCGGGAAGATGCGATCGCGCAAATCAAAAAAGCCATCCGCAAGACCTACGGCAAGAAAGGGGAAGAAATCGTGCAGATGAACATCAAAGCTGTGGATTCTGCCCTAGAACACCTCTATCAAGTGCCAATTCCCGCCACTGTCACCCCCGAAGCTTTGGAATTAAGACCTCCAATCCCCGACACCGCACCCGCTTTCGTCCGAGAAGTCCTCGGCAAAATTATCGCCCGTCACGGGGATGAATTGCCCGTTAGCGCCCTTCCCAACGATGGTACTTACCCCACCGCCACTAGCCAATGGGAAAAACGCAATATTGCCCAAGAAATCCCCGTTTGGGACGCTGATGTCTGTGTTCAGTGCGGTAAATGCGTTCTCGTTTGTCCCCACGCCGTTATTCGCTCGAAAGTCTATGATGAGGCCGAATTAGCCACGGCCCCAGAAACCTTTAAAGTCGCTAATGCCAAGGATCACGAATGGAAAGGGCTGAAATTCACCATCCAAGTGGCCGCCGAAGATTGTACCGGTTGCGGTATCTGCGTTGATGTTTGCCCCGCTAAAAACAAATCGCAACCGCGTCTAAGAGCCATTAATATGGCCCCCCAACTGCCCCTGCGGGAACAGGAACGAGTTAACTGGGATTTCTTCCTTAATTTGCCTAATCCAGACCGATTAAGCTTAAATCTCAATAAAATTAACCATCAGCAAATGCAGGAACCTCTCTTTGAGTTTTCCGGTGCCTGTGCCGGTTGTGGTGAGACTCCCTACGTTAAATTGGTCAGTCAGCTATTTGGCGATCGCATGATAGTGGCTAATGCCACCGGTTGTTCATCTATCTACGGAGGTAATTTACCGACAACACCCTGGGCAGTTAATGCCGAAGGTCGCGGTCCAGCTTGGTCCAATTCCCTCTTTGAAGATAATGCCGAATTTGGCTTAGGATTCCGGGTTTCCATCGATAAACAGGCAGAATTTGCCGCCGAACTCTTAGCAACCCTCGCCAGCGAAATCGGAGAAAGTCTAGCGGCAGATATTCTCAATTGTCACCAAGTGGATGAAGCGGAAATTTACGAACAACGACAACGGGTAGAGGCCCTAAAATCCCGTTTAGGGCAATTAACCCCGACCACGCAGGTGAAAATGTTGTTATCCGTCGCCGATTATCTGGTCAAGAAAAGCGTCTGGATTGTCGGGGGTGACGGTTGGGCCTACGACATCGGTTATGGTGGTTTAGATCACGTTTTAGCCAGTGGTCGCAATGTCAATATTTTGGTCATGGATACGGAAGTTTACTCGAATACGGGCGGTCAAGCATCGAAAGCTACTCCTCGCGCCGCCGTAGCTAAATTTGCTTCTGGGGGCAAACCCGGACCGAAAAAAGACCTCGGTTTAATGGCCATGACCTACGGTAACGTCTATGTGGCCAGCGTGGCTATGGGGGCAAAAAACGAGCAAACTATCAAAGCTTTCCTAGAAGCGGAAGCTTATAACGGTCCATCGTTAATTATCGCCTATTCTCACTGTATTGCTCACGGGATCAACATGACCACCGCCATGAACCATCAAAAAGAAGTGGTGGAAAGCGGTCGCTGGTTAATGTACCGTTATCATCCCGATTTAGCTAAAGAAGGCAAAAATCCCCTGCAATTAGACAGCCGTGCGCCTAAACTTACCGTAGCGCAAACTCTCTACTCGGAGAATCGCTTTAAGATGTTGGCCACCAGTAAGCCGGAGGAAGCTAAACGTCTGCTCAAAGAAGCACAAGCAGATGTGGACACACGCTGGCAAATGTATCAGTATCTAGCAGCAAAAGGTACAGGGAGCAACGAATAGTTATGAATCTACACACTACCTACATGGGTTTACAATTGCGATCGCCGCTAGTCATCGGTGCGGCCGCACCCTTGAGCGAGGATCTCGACAATATCAAGAGAATGGAAGACTTTGGAGCCGCTGCCGTGGTTTTACACTCCTTTTTCGAGGAGCAGATTAAACAGGAAAGACTGGCTCTACACCATCATTTTACCCACGGAGCCGAGAGTTTTGCGGAAGCTTTGACTTATTTTCCCGAACCGGAGGTTTTTCACGTTGGTTCCGACGAATATCTCAACCATATTCGCAAAGCCAAAGAAATGGTCGATATTCCGATTATTGCCAGTCTCAACGGTGAGACCTCCGGGGGATGGTTGGAGTATGCCATTCAAATTCAACAAGCGGGCGCTGATGCTTTGGAGTTGAATATTTATTATGTTCCCAACGACCTGGAATTAACTGGAAATCACGTCGAACAAAACTATATTGATATCCTCAAAATTGTCAAATCGGAGGTATCAATTCCCGTCTCGATGAAGTTAAGTCCCTACTTTAGCAATACGGCCAATATGGCTAAACAATTAGCGGAAGCAGGGGCCGATGGGCTGGTATTATTTAACCGTTTCTATCAGCCGGATATCGACTTAGAAACCTTAGATGTTCACCCCAATATTATCCTCAGTAATCCCCAAGCGATGCGTTTACCCCTGCGCTGGATTGCCATGCTTTACGGTCGTGTACCGACGGATTTTGCCGCTACCAGTGGTATTCATAACGCCATCGACGTGATCAAAATGATGATGGTGGGGGCAAAAGCTACTATGTTAGTTAGTGTTTTATTACGCCACGGTTTGGAGGAAATTACCAAGATCGAACAGGGTTTATTGCATTGGTTGGAAGAAAATGAGTACGAATCGATCGAGCAGTTAATTGGCAGTATGAGTCAAATGAATTGCCCAGATCCGAGCGCTTTTGAACGGGTACAGTATATGAAAGCTCTGCAAAGTTACGAACCTGTTTGGAAACGTTTTCAAACCACCAGCAAATAAAAGTGGGAAGTGGGAAGCTTTTTTCAGTGATCAGTGATCAGTGATCAGTAAACAGTAAACAGTAAACAGTAATCAGTGAACAGTAAACAGTGAACTGATAACTTAAGTAGGTAGGCGTTAAAAATTATCAGACACCCCCCTTATCAAGGGGGGATTAAGGGGGGATCGAACCTAAAATCCATTTTTAATTTAATTATAACCAGCTACTTAACTGAAAACTGAAAACTTACATCTGATCACTGATCACTGGTAACTGATAACTGATAACTGACAAAAAAATCCTGGAGGATATAACCATGAGCGAGAATCAAAGGAAAAAAATTGGTATTCTGACCAGTGGTGGCGATTGCCCGGGTTTAAATGCGGTAATTCGTGCCGTGGTGAAAGCATCAAAACTCAAGGGTTGGGATGTGTACGGCATTCCCTACGGGACCGACGGTTTTATGCAGATTGCCGAGGGAAAATATCACCCCCAAGATTTGATCCTGACTCACCATGGCTATAACCTACCCGGGGTCTTGAAAGGATTAGACGTTTTGCAGTTTCTTAGTGGTAGTGTCTTGGGTTCTTTGAGCAAAGGACATCCCGAAAACCCAGAAATTGCCACGAAAATCCTGCAAGGATACGAAATGCTGGGATTAGATGCCCTGATCGTCGTCGGGGGCGATGGGAGCGTCGATATCATCTATGATCTCGCCCAGAAAGGCAATTGGAATATTATCGCAGTTCCCAAAACCATCGATAATGATGTTCCCTATACGGAATGGTCCGTCGGTTTTACCACTGCCGTCGATATTGTCACCCAAGCTTTGTATGATCTTACCTTTACCGCCGCTAGTCACGAAAGGGTGATGATTGTGCAGGTGATGGGTAGAGATGCCGGTCATTTAGCCCTTCATGCTGGGATTGCCGGGGGTGCCGATGCGATTTTTATTCCCGAATTAACCCCTGCTCTCACTCCCGCAATCATCGACGGTTGTTGTCATCATTTGGCAGAATTACGCGCTCAAGGTCGTAAATTCGCTCTCATTGTCATTTCTGAGGGGGTTAAAAACGAAGATAACCAAAAAGAGAAGTATATTGGCGATTATTTAGAAAAATTAATAGTTGACAAAACTCGCTCTTTATGCGTTACCGATCCCGTCTTCTGTTATCTCAATTCCATGGATGTGCGGGCCATGTCTTTGGGACACCTGCAAAGAAGTCGTCCTCCTTTGGCCATGGATCGACTGTTAGCCACGGCTTTCGGCATTAAGGCTGTAGAATTAATTGAACAGGGTAAACTCGATCGCGTGGTGATTTGGCGCGGGGGACAAGTGCGTAGTTTGCCCCTGAAACCGGTGATCAAAATTATCAAACAATGCCATCAAGAGAATCGCTGTGCCTATCCCGTGGATCCTGATGGTTTTATCGTCAAAACAGCCCGTTCTTTGGGAATTTACCTAGGGGAAAATCCCACGACCACGACCGAGACGGCAGTAGTTCCGCAAGCTGTGGAGGCGTTGGTTTAGTGATAATAAAGCGAGAAGGGTTGCTCATACCTTCTCGCTTGGTTAATTGGTTAAGATTAGGCATTTCTAAACGCTACAATTACGGGAGATACTGACAGCTACTGTAAAAATCAAGAAACTTTTTAAAAGAGTGTAATTAATTTTCTGACTTATGTTATACTGGGGGCTAAATTTTCAAAAGCCGACAACTATGTCAAATTCACTAAGCTCACAAGAGTCTTGCACGCGAAAGCAAGTCAACGAAGCACAATCCATTAATCAATTAGTGGAAAAAAAAACCGATTATAATAATTCCTCTCAAGTATCTAATATCAACGGCAATTTTCCAGAACTCGATCGGATAGAGCTTATGAGTGAAATGGAGCGTTTAACCAAGCTAGAAAAGATCAGAAAAATAGCTAGTTATCTCAGCTTGGTTTTAATAATCCTAATTCCTTTTGTTCATCCTCTGTTGAATCCTTTCCCCAATCAAGAAAACCAATTAGAAAACCGAGTCAAATTAGAAAACCGAACTGTAGATCCTTCTCCTACAAAGGTAATTGACCAACCCGATGAATTAAATTCTTTTCTGTCAAATAATCATAACTTTATCTATCACTATCTGATCGTGCTTTTAACTATTAGTCTATCTCTAATGGGTTCTACTTATTTGATTGAGTTTTTAGTTAAATTAGAAATAAACAAGATATCCTCTAAGTTAAAAAATACCGAGAGTATAGTTAAAGGCTAGATATTCCCAACATCATCGATAATCTTTTCAGAATTGCCCCAAAAAACCTAGTAATGGGCGAAGTTATTGCTATTGATAGATTTTAGACTGGAAAGAGCGATCAAAAAAAGCTCCAGTTTTCCACAGATTTTCCACAGGGGAATTCTTGCTATTATTTCTTAGCGTACAAAAAAACTATTCCTGCTATGAAATTTACCAGTAGTCAAAGCGAACTCAACTTATCTCGTCTTAAAAAAGCTTCTTTGGGATTCGCATTTGGCAGCGCTTTAGGAGCCGTTATTGCTATGGGTACTACATCGGAAGACTGGAATCCCTATCAAAAATGGTTCTATGGTAGTAGCATGGCTTCGATCGGCGGCATAGCAGGTTTAGCGGTTGATGGAGTAACCGGTTCTACAGAAAGGCTCAAAGCGTCGATTAAAAGAAATAAGCATGATATACTAGGTCAATCACTAATAAATCGTGATTTGACTCCGACAGCTTTTTTACAAGAATATATAAAGTTAGTTTATTCTGATCTATCCGCATCAAATTTAGAGTATCGAGATAAGCAATGGTTGATTGAAAAAGTGATTCCTCGAGTTTTGAGAGTTATTCCAGAATTCTATCGTTATTCACCCGAATACATGAAAACACTTTTAGAAGACTTGTATAGCTTTTTAAAAGAAGAAGCTTACCAGCCGATTAATGTGGGAGTAGGACAGCCAATATTATTAATCCAAAAATTATTTAATCCACAACTGGAGATAAGAATAGCAGCAGCTACATCGACAAGATGGTTCGAACAATATAATCTAGTTTTTCATAATCGAGAATCATATCCACAAAGACCAGCTTTAGAAAAAGCTACAAGTCCAACAGTGGAACCTCCCATTCCATTAGAAAGAACAGAAGAAGAAATTGCCTTGGAAGAAGAAGAGATTTAAGCCGGAATTATGTCTTTGTTTCGGTGATTATCCTAAAAGATAACTTGGTCTTTACAGGGTTTTTTATGGCAATAAAGTACGGAGCAAAAGCATCTTATAGCAGTTATCTCAATGGTGAGGTACAAAGTTTTCATTTTGGGGAGACAGGAGACGATGCCCTATCAGGTTATACTTCATCTTTATGAGAAACGTCGTCATAAAAATTACTCAAATTCACTTTAACATAGATTTGTAGAAGTTGGGTTAAATTATCTCAAGGGAACAAAACCAGCTTTTTCAATTAATTTCTGTCCTTGATCGGTTAATAATAAATCAGCGTAAGCTTCCCCCGCTTGTTCGTCTAATTGACCATTTTGTTTGATAATAACAAAAAGACGACGGGTGATCGGGTATTCTCCCTTTTGAAAAGCTAATTCATTCAGTTGATTACGCTTCTGGGGACATTGGGAAGACGGGATCGAAGGTTCTTGGTAGGGGGCAACTAATTTATTTTCACTTTTACCGAGGGGTAAAGTTTTAATTCTACACTGGGGAACTACTTCCGGTGCAGAAGCATAGTAAATTCCTCCCAAATTTTGGGAAACTTTTCTAAGAGCAGGAGTCGTGCTATAAACGTACTGAATATTATCCCCAAAATCGGCTTTTTCTAAAACCTGATCGATAAAAAATTCCACGGTTCCCCCATCTTCCTTGCGTCGGGAATAGGGAATAATGGCTAAATTAGGCCCGCCCACTTGCCGCCAATTGCTAATTTTTCCTGTATAAATATCTTTTAACTGGGTAATTGTTAGACCGGAAACCGGTAAATCGGGATGAACCGCGATCGCAATTCCATCGATAGCCACGGGAACCTCTTTTAAGGTCAATCCCCGTTGTTGAGCGCGTTGTATTTCCTCATCTTTGAGCGATCGAGATGCTTGGGAAAAAGCCAATTGATTCTCGATTAACATCCGAATACCGCTGCCAGTGCCGGGGGTTCCCGTAGTGGGATCGGTATAGACGAGGCGAAATTTCGGCCAGACTTGCTGGATGATAAAGTCCACTTCCTTGCGAATCGGGGCCCAAGTGGTACTTCCCCCGTAGTTAAATAATCCTTCCGGGACATTTTTAACCGCAGCTAACGTTTCGGAAATTTGATTATTCGAGGAGGAGGAAGAAGAAGAATTCGATCGATCATTGAAATTGGGAAAGGTTTTGTTGAGCAACCACCAAGCAATTCCTCCTAAAAGTGCCGATGTCACCATAACCGTCAACAGCAGGGGAAGAATTTCATTTTTCTGGGACATAAAATCAGGATCAGGCTTCGGACTACTTTAATGATAATACCAGCTTTTTTTAATCACCCTAGCTTTTACAATTCTGTCGGGTTGTGCCAAGGGTTAAGGATAAACCATAGAGACACGAACAACAGAAAGGAGAGGACAGATTCGATGAGTAAAACCTATCAGATAAAGGACAAGATAGCGATATAACCTGCTTGAGCATCTTCTCCTGTTGACTGGCTACAGATCTTCGAACAGCAAAAAACTTGAACAACAAAAACTAGAAAAGCAAGGGATGGAGGCAACCCCATCCCCAAACTAGACAATTAGGCTATTCTTTTTTATACATCACCTCCACCACGGTATGTACGTTACCTCTGGGATGAAAATCCCCCTTAACTTTCATTTGCAAGGGTTCGCAAGCGGCCACCAAATCATCTAAAATTTGGTTAATTGCTTCTTCGTGGGAAATATAACGATCGCGATAACTATTAATATAAAGTTTAATCGCCTTTAATTCCATCACCTTTTGATCGGGAACGTAGCTAAGATAAATAGTGGCAAAATCGGGATAACCGGAAAAGGGACACTTACAGGTATATTCCGGCAGGGTGATCTGAATATCGTAATTTCTGCCAGGACGTGGATTAGGGAAAGTAATTAATGTTCCTTCAGCAATTTCTCTTTCCCCGTACTTAACTTCAATTTTTTCGGAAGACTGAACCATGTTTTTTCCTAACTAGACACTGTTTTCTATCATAGCTGGAATATTCTCTCAAGAGGTGTGACCGAATCAAGAGATGAATAGTAAATCCCGTATCCTCTTGACAAATTAGCTTAGTCCAGGAATGCCGAGAAGACAGTTCAGGCGGAAAGTCAGCCAGACCCAACTTTTCAGGTAAAAAATGCTCTATGATTAACCCTAAAGATACTGTAAAACTGGTTTCATGCTCTCCGAGATTAAAAACATAGCCGAGAGTCTCGCACCCCGATTAGTGGAGATTCGCCGCCACATTCACGCGAATCCAGAGTTAAGCGGGCAAGAATATCAAACTGCCGCTTATATTGCCGGGGTTTTGTCTTCCTGTGGTCTATCGGTGCAGGAAGCGGTGGGAAAAACGGGAGTTAAGGGAGAATTGGCGGGAAAAGGCAGTGATCGAAGGATCTTAGCTATCCGGGCCGATATGGATGCCCTACCGATCCAAGAAAAGACCGATTTAGACTTTGCTTCCCGTAAACCGGGGATTATGCACGCCTGCGGTCACGATGTTCATGCTACCGTCGGTTTAGGGGTGGCGATGGTGCTTTCCCGTCTCTCGGAACCTTTGGGGGGAAAAATACGCTTTCTCTTTCAACCAGCAGAGGAAATCGCCCAGGGGGCCAGTTGGATGATCCGGGAGGGGGTGATGCGGGATGTCAGCGCCGTTTTCGGGCTGCACGTTTTCCCCTCGATTCCGGCCCGCTCGATCGGGGTTCGTTACGGGTCCTTAACCGCAGCTGCCGACGATCTGGAGATTTTTATTCAAGGGGAATCCGGCCACGGGGCCCGGCCTCACGAGGCGATCGATGCTATCTGGATCGCCTCGCAAGTAATCACCACTTTGCAACAGGCAATTAGTCGGACTCAAAACCCTTTGCGTCCCATTGTCCTCACCATCGGGCAGATTAGCGGTGGTCGCGCCCCCAACGTGATCGCCGATCAGGTACGCATGGCGGGAACCGTGCGATCGCTGCACCCCGAAACCCACGCCCATCTCCCGGAATGGATCGAGAGTTTGGTCACGAATGTCTGTAGCACATATAACGCTAAATGTCAAGTAAATTATCGTCGCGGTGTGCCATCGGTGCAAAATGACCAATTTTTAACCCGTTTGGTGGAAGAAGCCGGTTTAGAAGCTTGGGGACAGGATCGGGTTTTAATTCTCTCGGAACCCTCCATGGGGGCCGAGGATTTTTCCCTTTATTTGCAGCAGGCCCCCGGTACAATGTTCCGTCTAGGAGTGGGTTCGACTAATCTCCTCAATCCCCCCCTTCACCATCCGGAATTTTTAGTGGATGAGTCGGCAATTCTGACGGGAGTGATTACTTTAGCCTACGCGGCCTATAAATATTGGCAAAGGGAAGGTTAAACCAGTTTTTAACAGTAATTTTATGGAAATTTGGCAAGATTTAGCTATTATAGCTTGGACAGAATTGCTGCTGGATAGTTATGAACAATTAATCGGGCGATCGCTTTTACCCCGGATCGGTACTGGCAAAGAACAGAGTAAAATGCTCTTTTATGCCCCTTTTGTCCTAGTTTCCCACGGTACACAAACTAATCCGATCTTTAACTATGGTAATCGCACCGCCCTCGATCTCTGGGGTTTAACTTGGCCAGAATTATTAGCAACTCCCTCGCGAGCAACGGTAGAGGGAGAGGAACCCGCCCAAGAACGCCAAAAAATGCTGGATTTAGTCAAAAAACAAGGCTACACCAACGATTATCACGGGGTAAGGATCACGAAAAACGGTCAACTATTTCGCATTGAAAAAGCGATCGTTTGGAATATCATCGATCGTGATGGCATTTATTGCGGACAGGCTGCCACTTTTGCCGATTGGATTTTTCTCTGATTTAAGCTGTACTGCCTTTAAACTCCGTCCCCACATCCCACTTCCCCACTTCCCCACTTCCCCACTTCCCCACTTCCCCACTTCCCCACTTCCCCACTTCCCCACACCCCACACCCCACACCCCACACCCCACACCCCACAGTATCGCCCAAATATGACCAACTCAGACCGAATTATTGTTCCTCTCGATGTGCCGGATTTAGAATCAGCGATCGCACTCCTTGATCTGTTGCCGGAAGTCAATTTTTGGAAAGTGGGACTAGAATTATTTGTCAGTAGCGGTGCAGAAATTCTAGGGATTCTCCAAGAAAGACAAAAAAAGATCTTTCTCGATCTAAAATTTCATGATATTCCCAATACGGTCGCCGGGGCCTGTCGTTCCGCCAGTCGCTATCAAGTGGATTTACTCACCCTGCACGCTACGGCCGGACGGCAAGCACTGACGGCGGCTAAGGGGGCAATCTCTGACCTGCTATCGCCGCCAAAACTTCTCGCTATCACCGTTTTAACCAGCCTTAACGCCAGGGAATTAGCCCTCGACCTCAAAATTCCCCTAGAACTATCGGAATATGCCTTAAATCTGGCATTATTGGGCAAGGAGTCGGGAATTGATGGGGCGGTTTGTTCTCCCCAAGAAGTGGCTCAATTGCGGCGCGTCTGTGGAGAGGATTTTCTCTTAGTTTGCCCCGGAGTTCGTCCCTCTTGGTCAACAAAAGGCGATCAAAGTCGGGTGATGACTCCGGCCCAAGCGATTAAAGCTGGGGCTGATTATCTAGTAATTGGACGACCGATCACCGGTGCCGAGGAGCCAAAGGTAGCATGGACAAAAATTTGTCGAGAATTAGCCGATATTTAGCTGTATTACTGGTTATTTTCGGGATTAACTGGCCAGCAGTTAGTCGTCCTCTTTCTAGCTGTCCGGAGGATTTAAATCTTTTAGTCGATCGCCTCTTGTCAGATTTACCCAGTTATGCTAATCGAGTTATTAGTCGTTCCCAAATCGATCAAAAATTATCTACACCGGTTTTTGTGATTATTGCTGGTCGTCCCGAATTTGCACCCCTACCTTTAAGTGCTAATCAATATTCCGGTCAAATTGCCGATGACACTCAACAGGTTTTTTTTACAACTTTAGAGCGTCAGTATAGCAAAAATCGCTCTGTCACTCTCCAGAATTATCACTGGTTATTTTTAACTAAAACTGGGGAAGGATGGCGATTAGTGACGATTTACAGTCAATTAGCTGCCCTTGAACCCGCTCAAGTCCCCTTACCTCCCCTAGAAACCAGCCAAGGCACCATCGGCCAAGCGGTGCTTCTCTGGCTGCGGGACTGCGAAGCGGGGACATTGCGCTAAATTCGCTCGGCCAAAACAAAGCGGTCGAAACCTGCTAGGTCGTTAATAATCTGAATTTGTCGATAATTGCCCTGATTTTCCAGCATTTGCGCTACTTTTTCCCCTTGACCGGCTCTCATTTCCACTAGCCAAAGGCCTCCCGATCGCAGATAATCGGGAGCAGTGGCCACTAGATATTGAATTGACTGCAATCCGTCTTCACCTCCATCGAGGGCCAAACGGGGTTCATGTTCCCGCACTTCAATTTGTAGGTCGAGGATTTCTGCACTGGGAATATAGGGGGGATTGGACAGCATCCCGCTAATCTGTCCCTTCCACTTCTCTAGGGGTGTCCACCAAGAACCCTGTTTTAAGATAATTCTGTCGGCAAAACCTGTATTGATGATATTTTCTTTGGCGATCGCTAAAGCCGTTTGACTGTAATCAATAGCATATATCTCTGCTTTTGTCAAGATACTAGCTAAACCAATAGCGATCGCCCCGCTACCGGTTCCCAGATCTACCCAGATTCCCCCTTCTTCTCCTCTGACGGTTTCTCCAACAATATCGATTAATAACTCGGTTTCGGGACGAGGAATTAAGACTTCTGGGGAGACTTTGAGGGTAAAATTACGCCAGACCACCGATTCGAGCAAATACTGCAAGGGAACCCTTGCTTGCAGGCGTTTTTGCCAGCGTTTAGTAATTTCCGACCAAGAATAACTCAAAGGGATTTTTTCTCGTTCGCGAAAGGATTGTAAGCGCAGGGAAAGAGTATCTAAATCTGTCACTGCTTGCAGAAAGATATCCACTTCCTTGGCAGATAGTTGCGCTTGCTGCAGATCAGCGATCGCCTGTTGGCGCCATTGACTTAATTCTTGACCGGAAATACTAGCAGTCACAAGGCTTAACGATTGGGGGCGGGTGGATTATTGGTATTATTATTAGGGCGTGGCTGATTTGCCGGGGGTTGGTTGGGAGCCTTTTGGTTACTATTTGCCCGAATAAAATCAATCGTTTCTTGGCTAGGATAGAGGAGAATTTTAGTTAAAGCTTCATCGTTGCTTTGTTGTAGGGTAGCGATGACACTTTCTAAGGGAATAACATCAATTTTCACTGTGGCTGCTTCGGCGGGATTAGCTTTTTTATATTGTTCTACCATTTGCAAAGCGGCGGTTTTTTCAAAGAAGAAAGGAATAAAATCCTGATTATTGCGATTGATCACCAGAAAATTACTCTCTTTTCCTGCTTTCGGCACAAATAAAGGTACACCACCTTGATAGGGTTGACCTCTTTCACTGAGCAGTTTTTTCGCCGATTCTACTTCCGACTCTTTGGGAACAAAATCGATAATTAAACGATTTTGATCGGTTTGACTGGTTTGCATTTTATAGACTTGCGCCAAGGAAACAGCCTGAACTTTAACTTTGCTGGCCACTTCAGGATTCTCTTTTTTCAGTCGTTCAAAAAAGTTTTGTGCGTCCTGCCGACTAATAAAAACTCCCGTGAATTTCTGTTCTTTTTCTACGGCAATTAGGGGAACTCCTTGATCATCGGCAATAGCGAAGACAGGTACAGACTGCAAGGTTCTGACGATTTGTTCTTCCGGTAAAGCGAGTGCTTTAGAATAGCTGCCCAGCAGCGAAGTCAACATTGTCGTTCCTACTAAACCAAGAGTTGCCGTCCAACGAATGAGAGATTTCATCAAAATAATTACCTCGTTATTACTATTAACCAATATTTGCCGTTAATCTGAACTATATAGCCTATTTGACTCCTCCGATTAGGAGTTTTCTGATGAATAACCAGCCCCAAAAGTTCCCTTTATTGGCTTGCTTCTGAACCATCATAGCTAAAAAGATCCATACTTGGTCAGATGAGGTGGCAGCAGCAGACCAGAAACAGGGGCAATTTATGGGCTGATCTAGGGAATAATAGGGATTAATTAGATTTTTTAAGTTAAATTCCCCGAAAAAATCGCTTTAGCTCCGGTTTAAGCTTGCTTTTGCTTTCATAAGCCCCAAATTTAGATCAAAAGGCATCCTTTTGTCTGAATCAGTTAGTCAACTGGCTACCCCTTGATCTTGGCACTGCTAATCACTTTCCGAGAGATGGCGCGGATGGGCGATCGCTAACCGCAGCCATTGATAGGAAACTAGATTTAAAATCAGTCCGATGATCAATAAAATTGCCATGAGAGCGATTTGATACCAGGCGATCGGTCTGACCAAAAGATCGGCGATCAGATGGGCTAAATTCAAGACAGAATAGAGAATTGTCAGCCAGAAATGGGCCTTTCTCAAGGAGCGACTTTCACTAAAATTGACCCCGATAATCGCTAACATTGGCAGTAAAAAAAAGAGTAACATTCCCCAGAAAATCGGATCGAGATTGCTGGTTTGATGACTCTCGACGATCGATTGACCATGGAAAAGCGGCATTAAACCCAGTTGGGTGTGAAATAGAGTTCCCAAGAGGAATGTTGTCCAGAGAGCGGCAATTTTTTCGGGATATTTCGCTGTTTTCACGGTAATTATCCTCTTAATCGGTTAATATATAGTATTTATCTTAATAGTGAGGTACAAAGTTTTCCTTTTGGGGAGCCAGTCGTCAATACCAAATTAAGTAGTCGTGCAAAATAAATTTCCTAGTGAAGATAGGCACTCATGCAAGGGGCAAGAGGTGGTTAGATCTGTGTAATTAATTTTGCTTAGGTACTTAGGCTACACGGATCTTCTGGTTTCTGTGTGAAAACGAGGCCTATACTGATAGTTTATTCAACAAAATAGTCCTAAAAGTCTCTCCCAGTAAACATTTTACCTTAAATGTCTGCTTGAAGGAACCCTCGGTTTTACCTCGGAGATGAAAAGCAGACCAGTATAGAACAGCGAAGCACAACTAATATTCAGGGGAATCCTGGTTCTCTACATATTTCTTAAGTTGGTCTATTGTGACACCACCACAACTAGCCACAAAATACGCCCCGTCCACAAAACTCTCTTATCTTGACCATATATCCTTTTCCAGTGGTCTGAGAAGTTATCCCACATTATACTTTACAATACCATTTTTCTTGATTCGTGTCCCTCACCCCCGCCCCTCCCCCCCCTTGCTCCCAAGGGAAGTTTGTGGTAGCGGTAAATCCACAATACACGGGCCAACAATGTTCTAATTGTGGCAATCCTGTCAAGAAAACATTATCTGTAAGCTGTAAGAACTCATATTTGTTCTTGTGGGTGTGTCTTGGGATGTTAAGCTGTACTGAATTTAAACTGCGTATTGGAAGTTTTAGTACAAATGCTCAAACTCTCTTAGGGCATTTTGGCCTATTTGTCAATACTGATCTTACCCATTTCCCCCTTGGCCGTCACCTCCAATTTGATTGAGGCTGAATTTTTCCCCACTGTGCCAATCGATATAAACAAATAAAAATGCTATCGGTAGGGAAAAAGCTCACCCCTAGGAGTCCTGTAAAAAAATTAATTCAGCCGGTGTTACCGCTCCCTTTTCCGTGATGATAGCGGTGATTAAAGCGGCGGGAGTAACATCGAAAGCGGGGTTATAAAAGTTAACATCTTTAGGGCAAAGGGTTGTCGTCCCCACCTGATAAATTTCGGCACTATCGCGCTGTTCGAGCGGTATCCCCGCACCATCCTTAAGGGAAAAATCCACCGTCGATAGAGGCGCAGCCACATAAAAAGGCAGATGATGAGCTTTTGCCAGCACCGCAAGGGAATAGGTGCCAATTTTGTTGGCCGTGTCCCCATTGGCCGCAATGCGATCGGCCCCAACGATCACCGCATCGATCAGTTTTTGCTGCATACAGTGGGCCGCCATGCTATCGGTGATCACGGTGACGGGGATTCCCTCCCGCACACATTCCCAGGCGGTTAATTTTGCCCCTTGCAGCCGTGGCCGGGTTTCGTCTGCATACACTTGTATTAATCGCCCTGCCGTCCAAGCGGAACGAATTACCCCTAAAGCAGTACCATAACTGGCCGTGGCCAGGGAACCAGTATTACAGTGGGTTAAAATTGTCAGTTTTTCCGGTTGCTCCGGCAGCGCCAATAAACCATGATGACCGATCGCCCGACAGGTTTCCACGTCTTCTTTTTGGATATTGTGGGCAGTTTCAAGGAGATTTTTGCTAATTATTGCCACTTCTGGGCCACTTTCCTGGGCCACTTTTAACATTCGCTCGATCGCCCAGAATAAATTCACCGCCGTGGGCCGGGTTTGCGCTAATCGATCGGCTATTCTAGTTAAATCAGCCAGAAATTCCTCTGTCTGGTCAGTTTTAATTTCCTGCGCTCCTAAAACCATACCATAGGCAGCCGCTACCCCGATCGCCGGAGCGCCGCGGACAATCATCGTTTCGATCGCCTGGGCCATGGCCTCACTGCTGGTGATCTCAACTTCCCCATACTCCATGGGTAAACGGGTTTGATCGATCAGCCAGACTTTGTTATCTTGCCAACGCACAGGATAGATCGCGTTACTCTCGCAAGTGGTTGTGGTCATAAACATTTTTAGATTGAGAATTAACCAAATTTACCAGTATAGCAGCGGGCTTTCTCCACAGCTTATGAGCAGTAAAAACTATTTTGGGCTGGCTGAATAAATCTAAAAACCTTGTTGGATAAGGCTTTTAGACTTTTTTCCCTCAAACAGTGCCGACCATTGGAGTGATCGGGGGTAAAATTCAGGTACTTTTTCCCTGAAAATTAGGTAACTGACTACCTCAAAATCGGTAAAACCCTACACCCTACACCCAACCCTACCCGCCCCCCCGACATCGGGGGGGGCAGGGGGGGTGGGGGTTGGGGGAGGCCACACCCTGCCCCCACGAAAAACTTTTGGTTCTTCGGTTTGTTGGCTATTTTTGTCAATTGTTTTCGATCTAGAACGAACTAATCAATTAAGTCTTTTGCCAGATAAGGATTTAGTCTATTCATGCCACCCGATCGAACCATACCAAGTAACGAAGAACCAAACTTTTTCAGCAGACCCTATTTTGTGTTTTTTTGTAAAAAGTAATTTTCAACACAGAAACTATTTTTGAAATGTAAATATATCGCAAAGATGAAGTGCAGCCGGAGCTTCTCGACTTTGTGGGATAATTTTTGCTTATGAAATCGTGAAATGGTTAAATTTTTACTAGGAAAGACTTTTAGGACTATTTTGGTGAATAAAATCTCAGTATAGGCCTCATTTCTACACAGAAACCAGAAAAGCCAAATCCTTGCATAATCGAGATTTGCATGATATTATAAAAAAATAATTAAAGCGGAAAATTTCAAGTAAGTTTGGGTAGATTTGAGTATATTTTAGGGGAGGCTAAGTATATTGGCAATCTCTGCTTTTAGTAAGTATAAATAAAATCAACCGGAAAAAGGGGATGGCCGAATGAAGAATAAGAAAGCGGAATTCAGAGAAGGAGGAAGCGAGTGAAGTCAATGCCAAGGAGCGGCTCTAATAATCGAAAAGCCAAAATTATCCAATCACCGCCCAACCCGGCGAAACTGGTCAAAAAATATGGATAAAGTGCGGGTTATCGTTGTAGAAGATCACGATTTAACGCGCATGGGCTTAGTGGTGGCTCTCCAGCATCGGGAAGGTATTCAAGTGGTAGGGGAAGCGATCAGTGGATTACAGGGACTGAAACTGCTAGAGGAGACTAAACCCGATGTAGCGATCATCGATATAGGTTTACCCACGATCGATGGGATCGAGTTAGTGCGACGCTTCCAAAAAAATCGGGGCGAAGACCCCCTGGCCACGAAAATCCTCATCCTAACCATGCACAAAACCCAAGAACTGGTTTTAGCGGCTTTTAGTGCTGGGGCTGATTCCTACTGCATCAAGGATATTAGCATCGATAAATTAATCGGGGCGATTTATTCCACCTACGAAGGCAATCCTTGGGTCGATCCTGCGATCGCCAATATTATTCTGCAACAATTACGCCAAAATGTTGCCGTCGGTGCGGCTGCCGAGACCAAAACAGTGATAATTCAGGGTGTTGACCGAGAATATCACCAATTGCTGGAAAATGCCCCCCTAACGGAACGAGAGCTAGAAATTCTCGATCTGATTGTCGGGGGTTGTAGTAATGCCCAGATTGCCGAGCGACTCTATATCACCATCGGCACAGTGAAAACCCATGTCCGCAGTATCTTAAATAAACTCTGTGTCGATGATCGCACTCAAGCGGCAGTGCTGGCCCTGCGCTCGGGATTAGTGGGTTAAAAAAAACCAGCATCCTACCCTAGTAGGATGCCGGCTCGGTCAAAACTAAAAACTAGACTGACGCTGCCACTTTTGCTTCGGCTGCCATTAGTTTTTCGTAGGTTTCACGCATTTTGAGACCGACTAACACCTGGAATAAACCCGTACCATTGGTAGAACCGGGATAATCTTTGTGTTTGAGCAGTAATTCGGTCATTTCACCGTAGTATTTAGTGCCGGTTTTGCTCAAATGGCTTTCGATGTAGATCATTTCTTCCAGGTTATCGAATTGACCATCTAGTTCCAGAATCGACACTTCATTCCCCAAGAAACCATCCGGACCATAGTAGAGTTTAATACCGGGATAAGCGCAGGTCAATTTACGACCACAGGGGCGCCAATCGATGGTGGAACCTTCATCAAACAGATAAGCGGGTTCAAAGTTTTCCACCCCTTCTTTCTGGATTAAACGGACCCGTAGTAACTTACTTTCGTGATCTTCAAGTAATTGGGTGGGCAGCACTTGAATCACCACGTCAGCGTACTGTCTCTGGGGATCGATATAGGCACTGAAATCCGGTTTTCTAGAATTAATGGCCGCCATCACATCATCATAGGTGTGACCGCGCTCGGCCATATCCCGTTGAATTTTCCAGTTAACTTTGACTTCATCGCTAATATCGAGATAAACGCTGAAATCTAATAGGGCCCGAACTCGTTCATCATATAAGGGGTGTAGTCCCTCGATCACGATTACCTTATTCGGTTCGATGATTTCGGGGGGATCGATCATCCCCGTTTCATGATTATAAATAGGTTTATTAATGGCTTGACCTTGCTTGAGTGCTTTAATCTGCTCGTACATCAGGTCAAAGTTATTCGCTTTCGGATTGAGTGCGGTGACACCCACCTCTTTTCTCTGTTTGCGATCGAGGCAATGGTAGTCATCTAAACAGATCACTGTCATGAACTCGGCCCCGAATAAATCGGTCAAACGACGTAAAAAAGTAGATTTCCCACAGCCGGAGTCCCCAGCTACACCGATTAGAACCACGCGCTCTGGCTTATTGGCCATAGTTTCCCTCTAAATACACAACTAATTGTTAACCCATAGTAGTAATTAAACCAGACTCTGGATCCAGCAGCACCCCGCCGCCACAAATTTCTGCTGCTGACAGGTTCGGCAAGAGCCTCACGCTAGAATGAGTAGGTATTTGATACTAGATAATCTGTTCAGATCATACCAGAATCAGTGACCAAAATCAGTTATCAGTTATCAGTTATCAGTAAACAGTGATCAGTGAAAGGACAGCACTGTTAAGTAGTCGTGCAAAATTAATTTCCTAGTGAAGATAGGCAAGGGGCAAGAGGCAAGAGGTGGTTAGATATGTGTAATTAATTTTGCTTAGGTACTTAATGCTATTTAGGTCCTGCTGAATAAATCTAAAAACCTTGTTGGATAAGGCTTTTAGACTTTTTTTCCCTCAAAAAGTGCCGACCATTGGAGTGATTGGGGGGAAAATTCAGGTAATTTTTCCCTGAAAATTAGGTAATTGACCACCTGAAAATGGGTAAAACCCCACACCCCACACCCCACACCCTGCCCCTAGGAAAAGCTTTTTGCCGCAAACCCTATTTACTCCTCCTTACTAAAAACCCAGATCTGATAACTGATCACTGATCACTGATCACTGATTACTGAGAGCGTGCGGTGGATGTGGAGAAATTTAGTCATTTCCTCCACTGCTAGAGGGACACTGATGTGGTTGCCTTGCATTCTCTCACAACCTAATTCTTGCAGGATTTCTAATTGTTGTTGGGTTTCTACTCCCTTGGCGATCGCTATTAAGTTAAAACTTTTCGCTATCGCCAGCAATGAGGCGATAAAACGGGTATCTTGGGGATTATTAGTCAGTTTTTTCAGTAAAGATTGCTCTATTTTCAGT
The DNA here is from genome assembly GCA_007095785.1 of Microcystis aeruginosa Ma_SC_T_19800800_S464. Lineage (GTDB taxonomy): Bacteria > Cyanobacteriota > Cyanobacteriia > Cyanobacteriales > Microcystaceae > Microcystis > Microcystis aeruginosa_E. The sequence goes on along the minus strand of SFBL01000019.1, from coordinate 81,614 downwards.
TTTTTCACGGGAAATTGACCGAGATAGGCGATCGAAGCGTAACCGCTGCCAAAATCATCAAGGTTAATACTAATGCCCAATTTCTGCAAATCCCCAAGAATTCGACCAGTTTCGCGGCTATTTTCTAGTAAACTTGTCTCGGTTATTTCCATCTCCAGAAAGAAAGGCCCGATTTTGCTTTCAGTCAAGACTTCTTTTAGGTTGGTGAGCAACTGCGGATCCCGCAATTGGTGCGGGGACAGATTGATCGAGATGGGAGTGTATAATAATCCCCGCTGCTGCCATATTTGTGCCTGTTGACAGGCATTTTTTAGCACCCAACGATTAAGCTCAAGAATTAACTCGCTTTCTTCGACTAAGGGTAAGAAACGATTAGGAGCGATTAATCCGAATTGGGGGTGTAACCAGCGCAATAATACCTCTAATCCTTCCACTTGCCCCTGAGTAATATTAACTTGCGGTTGATAGTAAAGAGCTAATTCATTATTTCTGATTGCCTGATAGAGAAAATATTCAACTTTAGAACTACGAGGGTTTTTAGGGTGAACATTAACTGACTCTATCCTGGAGTTATTATTGATATTATTCTTGACCGCTACTAAATTTTCCTCCAGTTTCTGTAAAATTACTTTTCTATCTGTGCCGACGGGGGGACAGATAACTGAACCTAGATTTAATCGCACGGCTAGGGAGTGATTTTCAATTTCGTAATTATTTTCTAGGGTTTTAATAATTCTTTGACTAACTTTTTCCAGATCATTAGCATTATTAATTTGTGGCAGCAAGATAATAAACTCATCCCCTCCCCAACGAGCGACGATATCCCCCGATCGCAAATTTTTTCTTAACCGTTCACTGATGATTTTTAATAGCTTATCTCCCAGTCGATAACCTAGTCGATTGTTGACATTTCTTAGCCGCTCTACGTCCACTAATAACAGACCGAGCAGTTGATTAGTTTTCTGGGCATTATTAATAGCATTTGACAGATATTCATTAAAGAGAGAAGCGTTAGGCAAATCCGTAAGAGCATCTAGGAAAGATTCGTCTTGAGTCCTGTTATCAAAACTAATGGTTTGGGATGGGGAATGATGGAGAATTAAGGTACTTTTTGCGTGGAGGTTATTCTGGCTATAATTTGCTTCATTTTCCGTCAGATCCCCTCGTAAATGTCCTGAGCTTTTAATCGGTGCTTGCTCTATTTTTTCTTGAATAGCTATTAAGTGAAAACTGGCATTGATATCACAGCCAAAGTTAATTAAATCACCATCTTTTAATTCATGAACCAAGCATTTATATCCATTGACATAAATACCATTATGACTTTTATTTCCCTCTAAATCACCATCAAGAATCCAATAGGAAAATTTTTGGCGATCAATACTCTTTTTAATTAAAGTCGCATGATAGCGAGACGCGTGTTTGGAGCGAAGAACAATTTGATTATCGGACTTACGGCCGAGAGAATATTTTAAGTCTTCTAGGGTGATTGTTCTTCTCCCTTGAGGATCTTCCACAATGAGGAGATAACGGGAATTGGATGAACCATTAATCATTTTTTAAGCACCTCGACAAAATATAAGTTAATATGCTCCCTCAAAAGTCATGGCTTATTCGTCTTTAACTTAATTTATTTTTTCAATAAAGTGTTAGGTGTGATTCGGAACAGCTACTTAACAGGAATTGCGTCACATCTTCTGGTTTCAAGGCCTGAGTCAACCAAAATCCTTGTACTTCTTCAAATTCTGTTCTAGGCCGATTATAGTCGATAACATGGCTAAATGCTTGCTTTTTGATTGTAAAGATTGGATAAGGGTTCGATCGATGTTCAAACTGTTGAGGGGGTATTTATAAATATAACTTAAGAAGGAATAGCCAGCATCAAAATTATCTAAAACTAACTGCACCGCTAATTCCTGTCGTTCGCTTAAAGCTGACCCCGCTCCCACGCAGTTTTAACGAGTAATTCAGATAGTCAACAGCTTACCGACAATCAGCAATGATCAGTCGTCCTTAAACTGGTACAAATGTATGAACACCCCGGGGTCAGCATCCCACTTGTCAAGCTAATGCTTTCCAGCGTTTGGGAGAGGTACTTCCTCCAGGGACATCTGAAACTGCGCGACCTGTACTCGCAGTCCTGTCCTCACCAACGGGGTTTGGGGAGTAGAAACCCTCAAGGGCCCAGATTGAGTGATAAAATCAGAAATAAAGCCCGATTTTAGCAGAGATTTTCCCTTTAAAAATCCCAACTTAGTAAATTTACAAAAATGAGATGTACCCCGGAGGAGTTCTCCCTATGGATAGCAACCGATTAATCGAAGAATTAAAAAATCCCGACTTTTATCCTCATTCTGTCAAAATTCCCGTTGAAATTATCCAAACCCATGCTTCAATTATCTTCTTGACAGGAGATTATGCCTATAAAGTCAAGAAACCAGTTAATTATAATTTTTTGGATTTCTCCACTTTAGAAAAGAGAAAATATTATCTAGAACAGGAACTAGAGTTAAATAAAAAAGTTGCCGCCAATATCTATCTGGAAGTTTTGTCAATTAATGATCAACAGGGTAGGATAAGTTTAAATGGAGAAGGAAAAGCGATCGAATACATCTTAAAAATGAATCAGTTTCCCCAAGAATGTTTACTGAGTAAAATTTTTGAACGGGGAGAACTAACAGAAAAAGCGATCGAGTCTTTGGCTGAAAAAGTGGCACAATTTCATCGGCAAGCTCTGACTAATTCCTATATTACTCAGTTTGGCAATTTGGAAATTGTTAAACAAGCTTTTGATGAAAACTACCAACAAACCGAGAAATATATTAATTTTGTCCAAACCCAAAAACAATACGATGAAACGAAAGCTTATACAGATAAATTCTTCGTAGAACACCGAGATTGGTTAGAGGAAAGACAAATAAAAGGGATGATTCGCGAATGTCACGGCGACTTACATTTAAATAATATCTGTCAGTGGCAGGGAGAAATACAATTATTTGATCGCATAGAATTTAATGAATCTTTTCGCTTCGTTGATGTTATGTATGATCTTGCTTTTACAGCCATGGATTTAACCGCTAGAGGAAGAGAAGATTTCGCTAATTTATTGGTGAATACTTATTTAGAACAAACCGCCGACTGGGAGGGGTTAAAAGTCTTGCCTCTCTACCTGACCAGACAAGCATATGTGAGGGCAAAAGTCAATAGTTTTTTGCTTGATGGTGACAGTTTTTCTGAGAAAATTAAAGCCAATGCACAGGATTATTATCAATTAGCTTGGCAGTACACCCAACCGCAGAAACCGAGATTAATTCTGATGTCGGGATTTTCTGGCTCGGGTAAGAGTACCATAGGTAAAGTAATTGCTAAAAATTTTAATGCTATTCAGATTCGTTCCGATGCAGTTCGCAAACATTTGGCTGGAATTGACTTAAATCAAACAGGAAGTCTAGACATATATAGTCTCGAAATGAGTCAAAAAACCTTCGCTAGACTGGCGGAATTAGCCGAAATTTTAATAGCTTTAGGTTATCCAGTTATTCTCGATGCACGCTACGATAAATATGCCTGGCGAGAACCCTTATTAACCTATGCCCAAAATTTACAGATTCCTTTTCATATTGTCCATTGTCATGCACCTATAGAAGTTTTAAAACAACGTATTGCCGCTAGAAAAGGCGATATTTCTGACGCTACTATCGAGGTTTTAAATGCCCAAATTGAGAAAACAGAACCTTTTCATGAAAAAGAACAACCCTATCTAATTTCCCTAGACACTACTAATCCCGATTGGACAGAATTTTTAGAGAGTCAATTAGGTAAATAGGTTGAGATGAATCACCGATATAGCCATTCTTATAAAGGACGGTTAATCTGACCGATGAACAATTTTATCATCTCTGTCAGGACAATCAAACATGGAATTTAGAACGTAATCAAAAAGGAGAATTATTAATTATGCCTCCCGTGGGTGGAAATAGTGCTAATCGAGAAGCTGATTTAATTGCTGATGTAACGATTTGGAATCGTCAAAGTAATTCTGGTAAAGTCTTTAGTTCTTCGACAATTTTTCGTTTACCAAAGGGAGGATATCGTTCTCCTGATGTTGCTTGGATAAAACGGGAGAGATGGGAAGCTTTGAGCGCAGAAGAGCGAGAAAAGTTCCCACCTTTATGTCCCGATTTTGTGATTGAATTACGTTCTCGTACTGATTCCTTAACCTCTTTACGCGACAAGATGCGCGAATATTTAGCCAGTGGTTTACGTTTGGGTTGGTTGATTAATCCGCAACAGCAGCAGGTGGAAATCTACCGACTAAATAGCGGTGTGGAAATTATTAATTTACCTGCTACCTTATCTGGGGAAGATGTCTTACCCGGGTTTGTTTTGCATTTAACTTAGGAAGGATTGAGTACCCAGACAGAATTAATTACACATATTTTTCTCTGAACTGATAAGTGATACAGTAGTTCTGGCGTTCTCTAAAACCAGAGACTTCCTACCTCACGATTAAGATAAATGCTATGAGTTATCTTGTATAAGACGGTTAATCTGACCGATGAACAATTTTATCATCTCTGTCAGGACAATCAAACATGGAATTTAGAACGTAATCAAAAAGGAGAATTATTAATTATGCCTCCCGTGGGTGGAAATAGTGGTAAACAAGAAGCTAATTTGATTATGAAAGTTGGGGTATGGAACGAGCAAACTCAACTTGGTGAGGTGTTTAGTTCTTCGACAATTTTTCGTTTACCAAAGGGAGGATATCGTCCTCCTGATGTTGCTTGGATAAAACGGGAGAGATGGGAAGCTTTGAGCGCAGAAGAGCGAGAAAAGTTCCCACCTTTATGTCCCGATTTTGTGATTGAATTACGTTCTCGTAGCGATTCTTTAACCTCTTTACGTGACAAGATGCGCGAATATTTAGCCAGTGGTTTACGTTTGGGTTGGTTGATTAATCCGCAACAGCAGCAGGTGGAAATCTACCGACTAAATGGCGATGTGGAAATTATTAATTTACCTGCTATTTTATCTGGGGAAGATGTCTTACCCGGGTTTGTTTTGCATTTAACCTAGGAAGGATGACAGGGAATAACAAAGGGAATGAGACCGAATCAGGATATCTTTGTCAAAACATTTCTGGAAAAGCGATCGATTGTCAGCTGGGAGGTGTATAATCTCTCAAAAGCCAGCATCAAGCTACAAAGTTCTCAATATTGCCAAAAAAAACATCTGGATTTCAGGAACAGATGCTCTGGCTACTTCTTCAAAGAAAGAGGAAACTCTCAGCCATAACATTGATATTTGTCAATAATGTCCCCTAAAATTTTCAATCATCACTTTACTCCCCTTAAATCCCTCTCTCTGGGATTATTTCTCCTACAAGCTTTCACTCCCCTTACCCTAGCAGCCCCCCCGCGAGAACCGGATCAAAGCGTCGGCTGTGATATTCTGGTGGTGGGTGGTGGTTTAGCCGGTGCTGGTGCAGCCTACGAAGCTTTATTATTAGGAAAAACCGTCTGTTTAACCGAGATTACCGACTGGGTGGGGGGACAGATATCTTCTCAGGGAACCTCCGCATTAGATGAAAGACGGACACAAAGAGAAAAATTATTTTTCCCGAAAGGTTATCTAGAATTTAGGGAAAGAATTAGAAAGCATTACGGGAAACAAAACCCCGGAGAATGTTGGGTAAGTGGGTCTTGTTTTTTCCCTTTTGATGGACATAAATTATTATTTCAACAGTTAGAAGACGCTGCCAAAAAAGGGAAAGGAACCCTGAAATGGTTTCCCTCCACGGTAGTCAAAGAATTAAATATGGAAACTTTACCCAATCGCGGCACCGGTCAACAGATTACCAGTGTAATTGCTATTCAACATAGTCCCGCAAAAGGTACTCCTCCCCTAAATACCGAGTTTTTATCGCAAAAAATGGAGGATATCTATCGCTACGAAAATTCTCCCCGTTTTGATAAGAAAATCCTCCGTTTTGTCCCCAAATCCTCCCAACCGAATCAACTAGCAGATTGGTATGTGATTGAAGCGACCGAAACTGGGGAAATAATCGGATTATCAGATATTCCCTACCGTTTAGGTGTCGATAAGCGCAGTTATCTCGAACCTTCTTCTTCTAGCGTCACTGGAGACCCCTACTGTACCCAAGGTTTTACCTATACCTTCGCCATGGAGGAAACAGAAAAACCCCAAACCCACGAGAAACCCGTTTATTATGAACGCTATGCCCCCTATTTTAGCTATGAATTGCCCCGATTAGCCGATTTTGACCTCGTTTTCACCTATCGTCGTATTTGGAGTCCACAACTGGGTAAAGAGAAAACCTTTGGGGGAATTACTTTCACTGAACCCGTCCCGGGGGATATTTCCATGCAGAATTGGACTTGGGGAAATGATTACCGTCCGGGGACTGCTAAGGATAACTTTATCTACACCCGTGAACAGTTGCAAGAGTTAGGACAGTTATCTCCCGGGGGATGGATGGGAGGATTACGCACCGAAACCCTCGCGAGGGGCGAAGAACACGCCATTTCCTACTATTATTGGCTAGTAGAAGGAACCACCGATTCCCAGTTAGGAGACGGGGTAAAAGTTCCCCATTTGAATAACCGTTATCTGTCCGGTTTTGATTCTCCCATGGGAACTGCCCACGGTTTGTCAAAATATCCCTATATTCGGGAAGCAAGACGGATTATCGGTCGTCCTTCCCTGACTTTCCCCGCTGGTTTTACCGTCACAGAAATCGATATTTCCCGACAAAATTTTCAAAGCGATTTCTATCGTCAAAATCTTTCCCCAGCAGAATATCGGCGCTTAATTGCCACCTTGGCAGGATTAGAGGGATTTTCCGTACTTGATGGCACATTATCCCCTGACAAGGCCGTTAAACGCAAGCGCTCGACTATTTACCCCGATTCCGTCGGTATCGGTCACTATGCGATTGATTTTCATCCCTGCATGACGGAACATCCCCCCGAAAAACCGGGTAATACAGAAAAAGCAGGAGAAAGACAGGGACAGGGGCAAGCTTATCCCTTCGAGATACCTTTAAGGGCTATAATTCCCCAAAAAATCGATAATTTACTGATAGCGGGTAAAAGTATTGCTCTCAGTCATATTGCCGCGGCCGCCTATCGTGTCCATTCCTTCGAGTGGTCCTCCGGGGTAGCTGCTGGCATCACGGCAGTGTATGCTTTAGATAATAATGTACTGCCCTATCAATTAGTAGAAAGTGATTTTCTCATCGGGAATAAACAACTGCGAGAATTACGGCAAAAAATCGACGCTAGTGGTAATCCAACTGTGTTCCCCGATGCCTCAATTTTCCGGTCGATGGATGATTGGTATTAATTAACCAGAATTGCAGGAGTCAGGAGTCTTTAAGCAGTCAGCGACTCGGACTGTGATAATAACTAGAAAACGGTTACGGGCTGCAGCTCACATTTGCAGAAATACCGACAATCAGCAATTATCAGTGACTCTTAAATTGGTACAAAAATATGAACAATCGCGTGTAAGCATCCCACCGAAAAGCTAATGCGCTCCGGGGTTTGGGGGGTAGAACCCCCCAAAGGCTTGGATTGAGTGATAAAATCGGAAGTAATGCCCGATTTTAAAAGAGAGTTTCCCCGTAAAAATCCCAACTTGGTAGATTTACAAAAATGAGATGCACCCACGGTTACGACTGTTTTGGGTTGAGAATACTATTGATAATCAGAGCGTTTTTGGGAAGATAAGGAGGATCAATCATTTCACGATGAATACCAGTAGCATAATGATTGATTCTTTCTCCTTTTGTTGCTTGTGTCCAATCATCTTCAGCTTCATAGTTTCCCTCAGCACGAATCAAATGAATAGTCCCTTGAATTTGTACATTTTTTAAGTCAGAATTCCAAAGAAAATTAAAGTATTCCCACACTTGATGATAAGTGCGATCGCGGAGTTTTTGATTCCCTAAAAAGTAACCTCTTAATTCCTGACGTTTGGGATTTAATAAGAAAGCATCAACCCCTTCTTGAATCTCTGACATATCAGCTTTTTTAGCCTCACGTCCTCCTCTGTAAGTATCCAGTAAAATGACATCAGAAACAACGCTCCCTCGACTTTCTAATTGTTGAGCCATTAACATCGCTAAAAATCCGCCCGCGGAATGTCCCATTAATTTTATATCTTGATCCTGAGCTAAATCCTCAATTAATTCAGCGTATTTTTTTAACATTAATTCATCGCTAATATACCGGAAAGTATAAAGAGTATAATTCGTCAGATACTCTGCTAAGTTGGCATAAGCAGCAGCGAAACCAAGAGCGGGAGGAAATAAAAAGACGGACTTTTCTTGCTCCTTATTAAACACCACATAAGGACGTTCTTTCGGTTGAATATTCATCTCCTGAGCATAGATAATATAATCGCTTAATTCGGCTACTGTTGGCTTTTCATAAATCATTGATAAAGGAATTTCTATGGCGATTTTTTCATAAATTAAAGCCATAAGATTCATAGCTTGTAAGGAATGACCCCCCAACTCAAAGAAGTTATCATTAACCCCTATCTTGCCAGCTTGTAGAAGCTGTTGCCAAAGGCTTACTAAGATAGTTTCCGTTTGATTGCGGGGTGCTAAATAGGGTGATTCCACTAGAGAAGTCTCATCCGGTATTGGCAATTTATGTAAGTCTATTTTCCCATTAGGATTTAAGGGAAAATCCGACAACATGACAAAGACAGAAGGGATCATGTAAACGGGTAATTTCTGTTGTAAGAAACGGTGCAGATCCTGAGAAGTTAATAAGGGATCTTTTCTCATTACATAAGCAACTAACCGTTGATTATGTAAGGTGTCTTCCCGCATAATCACAACAGCTTGTTCGACGTTGGGATGAGTTTCTAAAACTGTCTGAATTTCTCCTAATTCAATGCGGAAACCTCTCAGCTTGACTTGATTATCAATCCGCCCTAAATATTCAATATTTCCATCAGGAAGATAGCGAGCTAAATCCCCCGTTTTATATAATTTCCCCTCAGCAAAAGGATGAGGAATAAATTTTTCAGCCGTTAATTCAGCTTGGTTGAGGTATCCACGCGCTAAACCCATTCCACCAATATGTAATTCTCCAGCAACACCAATAGGAACCGGTTGGAGATAACTATCGAGAATATAAACTTGGACATTAGCAAGGGGGCGCCCAATAGAAATTTGGGAATTTGGCTGACAGCACCAGATAGTACTCTCAACGGCGGCTTCTGTTGGTCCATAAGCATTATATAATTGACAGTTTAACTGCTGAAAAAATCGTTGATTGAGTTCATAAGATAAGGCTTCTCCCCCGACAATTACTCGTTTTAAACAGTGGCAATCTTTGCTCTTGGGATGTTGCAGAAAAACTCGCAATATTGAGGGAACACAAGTGAAATAAGTTACTTGTTCTTGCACAATTAAATCTATTAAATAATCTATATCTTTATACCCGTCAGGTTTCGTCACGACTAGGGTAGCACCAGATGTTAAAGATGAGAAAACTTCCCAAACTGAAACATCAAAACTAAAGGGAGTAATTTGGAGAATGCAATCTTCAGAGGTAAGATTATAATAATCAATAGTGTATTTCAGCGTATTAGAAATTCCTTGATGAATATTCATCACACCTTTAGGTTTTCCCGTTGAACCCGAAGTGTAAATAACATAAGCTAAATTTTCTGGGGTAACTGGAGAGGCCAAATTCTCTTGACTATAATTAGCTATCCTTGACCAATCTGTATCTAAACACAGTATTTCGGGGCAATTTTCTGGTAGAAATTGGACTAAAGATTGTTGAGTTAACAACAGAGAAATAGCTGAATCAGATATCATATAATTCAAGCGCTCAGGGGGATAATTAGGATCGAAAGGAACATAAGCTCCCCCAGCTTTAATAATTCCCAATATTCCGATAATCATCTCAAAAGAACGCTCAATAAAAATACCGACTAATACTTCTGAAGTTACGCCTTTTTCTTGTAAATAGTGACCGACTTGATTAGCTCGATTATTTAACTCTCGATAGGTCAATTTTTTGCCGTCAAAAATAAGAGCTATTGCCTCGGGATTATCTCTAACTTTTTCTTCAAATAACTGGTGCAGACACATTTGAGAATAAGCGACTTCGGTTTGATTCCACTCTATTAGTAATTGATGCCGTTCTTCAGGGGTTAATAAATTAATCTCAGATAATTGACAATCGGGATTATGAATTACACTTTCAATAATTTGTAAAAAGTGACCGTTCATTCTGGCGATAGTTTCAGGCAAAAATAAATCTGGCTCATATTCAATCCCTAGGGTAAGATTATGACTATCTTCAAAGAAGCTCCAAGTCATATCAAATTGAGCCATGCGTGGTTTTAGGGGATAGGGTTGATGTTCCAAACCTGGAATTTTTAAGACAGTTTTGCTTTCTTTACCCAGTAGAGAAAACATGACATCAAATAAGGGATTTCGGGACAGATTCCGTTCTAAATTGAGAGTGGATACTAACTTATCAAAAGGATAATCACGATATTCATAAGCATCAAGACAGGTGTTAGTAACTGCTGTTAAGACTTGCTTAAAAGTTACTCCTTCTGGTAATGAAGATCTCAAGGCCAAGGTGTTAACATAAAATCCGATTTGGTTTTCTAAATCAGGATGATTTCGTGCTGAAATAGGGATACCAACCACTAAATCCCGTTGACCAGTGTGGCGATAGAGTAATATTTTAAAGAAGGTGAGTAGGGTAATAAATAGAGTCGTATTATTTTGAGTTGCAAAGGTTTGTAATTGTTGGCTAAGACTCTCACTAAATTGATAAGTGTGAGCAGCAGCTTGAGAAGATTTTACTTGAGGTCGAGGGAAGTCTATCGGTAGGTTTAAGATAGGGGGATGTTCGGAAAAAACCTCACACCAATACTCATGTTGTTCTCTAACTTCTTCACTTTCTAACCACTGATTTTGCCATGCCGCATAATCTTTATACTGTAGGGTAAGAGGGGGTAATTCAGCTTTTTTTTGTTGACTATAAGCAGAGTATAATGAAAAGAACTCTTGAAAGATAATATCAAGTGATTGTGCATCTCCAATAATATGATGGACAGTCAAACCAAAGATAAATTCTTCTGAATTAATTTGCACCAATAAGACCCGAATAAGGGGCAACTTTTCTAAACTAAAAGGTAAATTTGCCGAATCTTGAATTAAATCATCTACTAAAAGTTCAGCCTCTTTTTCTCCTCTTAAATCTTTAAAAATGATTAACTGTTCTGTGGGGATTTGCTCATGAATAACTTGCTTAATATTGCCCCCAACACTGGCAAAAGTGGTTCTGAGAATTTCATGACGGTTCACCAGTTCTTGAAAGGCTGCTGTTAATATAGAAACATCTAACTTGCCATTAATTCTCATGGCAAGCCTAATATTATAAGCACTAGAAGATTCGCTGATATGCTGCAAAATCCAAAGCCTTCTTTGACCGTGAGAGACTTCGTAATATTTTTGTTTTTCCAGTGGGTTAATTGAGTCAAATTGTGGTAAGTTGATCATCGTTTTTGTCGGGATTGAATTAATACAGCTTGTTCTTTTAAAGTATTATGGGTAAAAATTTCCCGTAATCGGAGGGAAACCCCAAATTGATTACGGATTTGTGACACTAAGCGCATCGCCTTTAGACTGTTTCCTCCTAGTTCAAAAAATGACTGATTACTGTTACTCACTTCTGCTTCTAATAACTCACCCCAAAGGGAAGCTAATAAAGCTTCTTGTGGATTAAAATCTGGGACTTGGTTAGTTGAGTCAGTAATATTTTCTTCGGGTTTTGGCAAAGCTAGACGATGAATTTTTCCATTGGGTAACAAGGGAAAAGCTTCTAACCGCATTAAAAAGCTAGGCTGCATATAAATCGGTAAGAGTTGCTTTAATTTACCTCGAATATATTCCTGATGAACTGTATCCTCTGCTTGATAATAAGCAATTACGGTTACTAATTCCTCCTTTTTATTAGCTATAACTAAGGCTTTTTCTACTCCCTCAATCCCACTGAGGACATCTTCAATCTCTCCTAATTCAATCCGTACCCCATTTAATTTAATTTGGTTGTCACTGCGTCCTATTACTTCTAAAGTTAGATCAGGAAGTAGTCTGCCTAAGTCTCCAGTACGATAAACTATATCCCTCCCCCCATTCAAAGGATTAGGCACAAAAACTGAATGAGTTAAGCTTTCATCTTGATAATAACCTTTGGTTAAATAGGGAGATTTAACGAACACTTCTCCTACTTCTCCTACTGCTCTGGGGCGATTTCCATCAACCACTGCATAAGCGGCATCTGGCAAAGTTTGACCACCAGGAACCCGTTCATAGGGAATATTATTAGGGTTAGGAATTCTATAAAAATGCTTAACAAATGTAGTTTCACTTGCCCCATAAATATTCACAAATTCTGTCTGAGAGCCAAAAATTTGATGCCATTCAGCCAGTTCTTTCACAAATAAAGGTTCTCCTCCTAAGACAAAAACTCGCAAACTTTTCAGGAGATTATGTGCATTAATTAAACCACGCCCTATCTTTAAAAATAGACGCATTACCGAGGGGACAGTGTGTAGTAAATTGATTTCCCATTCTCCTATTCGCAGTAATAAAAGCTCTAAGTCTTCTCGCTCTGTACTCTCTGGAATATAAAGCGTTCCCCCTGAGCATAAAGTCACACAGGTTTCCCTCAAATAAGCATCAAAATTAATTTGAGCAATTTGTAAACAGCGCCAACTTTCATTGATGTCAAATTCCCGTTTTTCCCAATCAATGAAATGACGTAAGCTGCCGTGACTGCCTAAGATTGCTTTAGGTTCACCAGTTGAGCCAGAAGTAAACATAATATAATTAGAATCATCAGCATCTGGGATAGCTAGAACGGGTTTCAGTGTGCTTAATTGGTAAGGAAACTCTTGATAATCCATGCCATTCCACTGATGATATTGCTGAATTTTATGAGCCTTAATCACTAGGATATGAGGCGGTTTTTCTAATGCGGATAGTTGGGGTTTAATCTTCTCTAAATTCTCCGCCGCAACTAAGATAATTTCGGGGCTGGTTTTAATCATCATGCGTTGCCGACGCTCCTCTGGTTCATCTAAACGTAGAGGTAAATAGATTCCTCCGGCTTTAAATACTGCCAGCATAGCGATTAACTGACGATAATCTCCTTCTAGGAGAACACCGCAAACCTTGTCTTTTTCCACGCCTAACTCTTTTAAGGCATAAGCCCAAAAGTTAGTTAGTTCATGTAATTCTTGATAGCTAAATTTACCCCCTGGATAAATAATCGATGTTTTCTCCGGTTTAGCTTCAACTTGGTCAATAAAATCATGGATAATGGTACGGGTTTCTAAGCGAGGAATAGGATTGATAAAATTGGCGATGAAAGCGGTTTCTGCTGCCGATAACAAAGAAATGTCTTTGACGGGTTGGGCGGGGTTAGATAGCATTTCATTCAAGAGTTTATCGAAGTGAATGAGACATTTTTTCATCCTCTCCTCTTGGAATAAGTCGGTGTTATAAATTAGCTCTAATCTGAGTTTTTCCTGAGCTTCACTAAACACAAAAGATAGATCAAACTTACTGGTCGGGGTCAGGGAATCTAGAGATTTTATTTGTATATTTTCTAAGCCTACAGGTTGATCAAAATTTTGCAGAAGGACTAATATATCAAACAAGGGAGTGCGGTTAATTTCTCTAGAAACAGCTAATTTTTCTACTAAAATATCAAAGGGATAATCGGAATGTTCTAAGGCTTCGGTAACGGTTTGACGAACCTTTGCGAGGAGATTTTTGTAGCCTTTTTCGGGTTCAATTTGGTCACGAATAACTAAGGTATTGAGAAATAAACCGATTAGAGATTGCAGTTGAGGATGGTTTCTAGTGGCGATTTCTGTACCAATAGTAATATCATGTTGACCACTGTAGCGATACAGCAATATTTTGACAGCCGCTACCAATGCCATGAATAGGGTTATTTCGTTTTCCTGACAAATTTTTCTTAATTTAGAAATCGTTTCTCGGTCAAATGTCCAGCTTAAATGGGACCCCTTAAACGTCTTTATTTGGGGACGTTTAAAGTCTGTCGGTAAGTGAACTCTGGTCAGTTGTCCATTGTCCAGTTTTTGCCGCCAGTAATCTAGGTTTTTGGGATTATTTTCGCTTCTTAAAAGATTATTTTGCCACCCTGCATAATCTTTATATTGTATCGGCAATGGCTCTATACTAGGCTGTAATCCTTTTGCTAAATCAGAGTAGTATTGTAAGCATTCTTTAGCTAACAAACTCATTGACCAACCATCACAGATAATATGATGAATTTCTAACTCCAAAATATATTCATTCGGAGACAGTTTATAAACCTTAGCGCGCACCAGGGGACTTTTTTCTAAGTCAAACGCTTTTCTCTCTTTTGCAATCGTTTCTAAGATTTCTTCATCAGGTTTATTTGTCCAGTCTTTAAATTCAAAATCAAAAGGACGATTTTGCAAGATTTTCTGTTGTGGTTCTCCGTTAATTAAAATGAAAGATGTCCGCAGGGATTCATGACGGGAAATCAATAATTGTATGGCTTTTTCAAAGACATCGGGGCTAAAATCTCCTGCTATTTTGAGAGTGGAAACAATATGATAAGCTACATTATTAATATCCATCTGTTGCAGGACATAGAAACGTCTCTGAGCATGGGATGTTTCGTAGATTTCTTGTGCAGATACAAGGGGAATAGTGGCTACCGTCAGAGGAGTAATAGTGCTTAATAATACTGCTTGTTCAGCAATGGTAGGATGAGCAAATACTTGTTTAATAGGCAAAGATTGCCCTAACTTTTCTTGAATTTTACTCACTAGAGAAATAGCTTTTAAGCTATGTCCTCCTAACTCAAAGAAGTTGTCATTAACTCCTATTTGTGATAGCTGAAGAACATCTTGCCAAATCTGAGCTAAGAGGTTTTCTTTTTCATTTCTTGGAGCTATATAAGCAGATTCAATAATTGATGTCTCATCGGGGACAGGTAATTTTTTCCTGTCTATCTTGCCATTGTTATTTAAGGGAAAATCTGACAACATGACAAAGGCAGAAGGAACCATATAAGCGGGGAGTTGCTGCTGCAAGAAACGGCGCAATTCTCCGATACCTAATGAGGGGAATTTCCTGACTATATAAGCGACTAAGCGTTGATTTTCTGACGTATCTTCTCGCAAAATAACTACGGCTTTTTCCACTTGAGAATGTGTCTCTAAAACTGCTTCTATTTCCCCTAATTCAATCCGTAATCCTCTCAGCTTAACCTGATTATCAATGCGCCCTAAAAATTCAATATTGCCATCAGGAAGATAACGAGCTAAATCCCCCGTTTTATATAATTTTGTAGGGGATATACCCGAATTAAAAGGGTTAGAAATAAATTTTTCTTGAGTTAATTCCAGACGATTGAGATAACCCCGCGCTAACCCCACACTGCTAATATGTAACTCTCCAGGAACCCCAATCGGAAGCGGTTGTAAATTCTGATCTAAAATATAAATTTTTGTGTTAGAAATTGGCTTACCAATAGACGGAGATGAGGAGTTTCCTTCCTCATAATCGGGAACTAATCCTGATGTAGTTACTACTGAATTCTCTGTGGGTCCATAATTATTAATCAGCTTAAAAGGCATTAATCTTGAAGGGTAATGATGGAGTTTATCCCCACCCGTTAAGATAATTCTAAGGGCTATATTTTCATCCCATTTTAAAGATAAAATCTTCTCAACTAGAGGAGTTGGTAAAAAGCTGACGGTGATTTCTTGGGCAATTAACCAGTCTCGCAAGTCCGGGGGAGATTGTATGATTTCAGGTTTAACTAAGACAAGACTCGCACCTGCTGTTAAACAGGGCCATAACTCCCAAACCGCAGCATCAAAAGCGCTTCTTGCTAGTTGAGTAGTTTTGTCTAAAGGCGTAATTTCAAAAGCGTCTTGATGCCAACAAATTAAATTCATTAACCCCCGATGGCTAATTAATACTCCTTTGGGTTTTCCCGTTGAACCTGATGTATAAATCACATAGGCTAAATTCTCAGGAGTCGTTAGATTGAAGGGATTTTCTGGGCTATAGGTAGCTATCTTTTCCCAATCCCTATCTAAACACAGTAATTCGGCCCCAGTTTGGGGTAGAAAATCCCCTAAAGATTCCTGAGTTAACACCAAAGAAACACCCGAATCTGAGAGGATATCCCCCAAGCGCTCGGTAGGATAATCTGGCTCTAAAGGTACATAAGCTCCCCCAGCTTTTAATATCCCTAATAAACCGATGACCATCCCTAGGGAACGCTCCATAAAAATCCCGACTAAACTTTCTGGACCTACACCCTTATCTCGTAAACAGTGAGCTAACTGATTTCCCCGGTTATTTAACTGTTGATAGGTCAATTTGTGTCCTTCAAAAATAACCGCTATTCCCTGCGGATTCTGGGCAACTTGTTCCTCAAATAATTGATGTAAAGACTTATCTAAAGGATAATCAGCCTCAGTATTGTTCCACTCTACTAATAACTGATGTTGCTCTTCTGTTGTCAATATAGGTAATTGTGTTACTCGTTGCAGAGGTTCAGTAACAATTCCTGTTAAAATAGTCTGTAAATGTCCGGCCATCCGTTCAATCGTATCCTGAGTAAAACGGCTGGTATCATAGATTAACTGAATCAGTAACTCTTGTCTAGGAATAGCAACCACCGTCAAAGGATAATTAGTTTCCTCAAAATTCTCCACATCCTTAACCCTTAAGGATTGACGAGAATCTCTCGATAACGCTTCTCTGGGATAATTCTCAAAAACGACCAAACTCTCAAACAGGGGAACCCCCGGTGGAATATCACTTAATCTCTGTATTTCAGCCAGAGAAACATAAGCATAATCCTGAATTTCTGCTTGCTTTTGCTGTAATTCCTGTAACCAAGATAGCAATAAATCTGATTCTCTGATGGAGACTCGCAGCGGCAATGTATTAATAAATAATCCTACCCTATGTTCTACCCCTGATAAATCATGGGGGCGACCAGAAACCGTAACCCCAAATAAAACTTCTGACTCCCCACTATAGCGACTGAGAAGAATCGCCCAAGCGGCCTGTACTAGAGTAGATAAGGTCAGATTATGCTTTTGTGCCAAAGATTGCAGGTCTTTCGAGTGATAAGCCGATAAATGACAGTTATACTCTTTATAAGTCGGCTTACCTTCAGATTTCATTAACTGGAGTCTGTCCACCCTCAGGGGGGTGGGAGTCATAAACCCTTCAAGAGTTCGCTGCCAAAAACTCTCAGCAACAGATGGGTTTTGCTGCTGTAACCAAACAATATAATCTTGATAAGGACGCGGCAAAGGAAGATGATAACTTTTCCCTTGAATACCTGCCTCATAAAACCCTAAAACTTCTTGATAAATAATAGGCATACTCCAACCATCCAGAATAATATGATGATGATTGCAGAGGAATTTATAAGTTTGGTCTGATAGTTGAATCATCAAGCAGCGCATTAAAGGAGCAACTTTGAGTTCAAACCCTTGTTGACGCTCTGTTTGTAACAATAAATCTAAACGTTGTTGTTGTTCTCTGGGGGAAAGATTGCGCCAATCTTGATAATCCCAAGGCAAATCAACCTTTTTTCGCACAATTTGCAGAGGTTTTTCCCGTTTTTCCCAAAGAAATAGAGTCCTTAATACCGAGTGACGCTCGACAACTTTTTCCCACGCTTGCCTAAAAACTGTAAGGTTAATTTCTCCCTCCAGAGTAATTAGAGTTTGGCTACAATAAATCCCTGAATCAGGAGTATAAAGACTATGAAAGAGCATCCCTTCCTGCATGGGGGAAAGAGGATAAATAGACTCCACATTTTTGGCGGGTTGATTTTTTGTGTCTGCCACGAAAGATTCTCCTTATTAGTCAATTTCTGCCAGAATATCATCTAATTCCTGTTGATTCAATTGCGCTACCGGAAAATCTGAGGGAGTGTAACCCCCAGCATCAGGAGATAAACAATGCTCAATCAATTTCAGCAAAGCTTCTTTATAGCTGCGCCCTAAATATTCTACCGTCGAACGTTCATAGATGAGATCGCTATAAGTCCAGTTTACTTGTAACTGTCCCTCTATAACTCTGGCCGTAATCTCCAATAAATGACTACGATGTCCCTTAAGACTGTGATTAGGCCCCTTAGACTCATCCGCTAATTTCCAATCCCCTTTTTGCAATCGTCCTGGCTCAAATTGACCTAAATAATTAAACAAAACTTCTCTGGCAGGAATTTCAGCTAATTGAGACTTAATATCAGCATCATCACTCAAATATCGCGAAATTCCATAGCCAATTCCCCTGTGAGGAATAGCTCGTAACTGTTCTTTAATAGATTTGAGCCGCTCACCGGGGTGATTTTCGGGGGGGAGTCGCAAAATAACGGGAAAAAGACTGGTAAACCAACCCACCGTCCTCGATAAGTCAACCTCACTGAACAAATCTTCTCGTCCGTGTCCTTCTAAATCAAGGGATATGGTCAAATTTTCTGTCCATTGTGTCAAAGTTTCCGCTAAAGCGGTTAACAAAACCTCATTAATTTGAGTGTTATAGGCAGCGGGGACTTTTTGCAAGAGGGTGCGGGTTTGTTCTTCATCTAGAGTCACCGTGACATCATTGGCCGTCGCTACTGTATTGTATGGTTTTCCACTCTCGTTATCTACAGGTAAATTTCTCGCTTCTAACCAAGGTTGAGTTAACCAATAGTCTAATGGCTCTCTCGCTTTCTCCCCTTGTCCATAATCCCTCAAGAGAAGCGCCCAATCCTGAAAAGCTATGGTTTTTGGAGGAAGTTCTACATTCTCCCCCCTTTCCAACTGTTGATAGGCCATCAATAAATCTTCTAGCAAAATTCGCCAAGATACACCATCAACCCCCAAGTGATGAATAATAATCAGTAACCGACTGGGTTGATAGGGGGCCAATTCAAATAGTACGGCCTTGATTAATAGTCCACTAGAGAGGTTTAAACTTGCCTGTTGAACTGTTGCCATTGCTAAGAGAGTTTCCCCTTGCTGAGATTGAGGAATCGAAGACAAATCAATCACTTCAAAAGGTAGTTCATCTGGCATTCCTTCATTGACTTGTTGCCATTGTCCTTCCTCCACAGTAAACCGTAACCGCAAAGCGTCATGATGTTCGATTAATTTTCTCAGAGATTGAGCTAACAAATCAGCTTTCAGGTGATAGGGAACTTCTAAGAGGACAGACTGATTAAAGTGGTGCATTTCAGCGCGATTTTGCTCAAAAAACCACAGTTGAATGGGAGTGAGAGGCACAATACCCGTCACTAAACCCTGTTTAGCTAATTCCGCTGTGGAATAATCGGCAACTGTAGCCAGTTCCGCAAGAGTAGGATATTCAAATATCTGTTTAGGGGTAATCTTCAACCCGGCTTGACGAGCGCGAGCGACAACCTGAATACTGAGAATAGAATCGCCCCCAACTTCAAAAAAGCGGTCATAACGACTCACTTGTTTAATGCTGAGAACATCTTGCCAAATACTGGCCAAAATCTTTTCTTTCTGAGTATGAGGGGGAATAAAATCCCGCTCAGATGTCCAAGCTATCTCAGGGAGGGGTAATCTTGAACGGTCAATTTTTCCATTAGCAGTCAGAGGGAGAGCTTCTAAGGAGACAAAAAGAGCCGGAATCATATACTCTGGCAATTTCTGACCCAAGAAACGACGCAAATCCTCAGTATTTATCGGTCCATTTTCTCCTACTAGATAAGCGACTAATCTCTTATTGCGATAGGAGTCTTCCCAAACCTTCACCACCGTTTGCTTAACTTGGGGGTAAGTCCCTATAGTTGCCTCAATTTCTCCTAATTCAATGCGGAAACCCCGCAATTTTACCTGATTATCACTCCGCCCCAAAAAATCAATATTTCCATCGGGTAAATATCGGGCTAAATCCCCTGTTTTATAGAGTTTGGCATTGGGTTCATTGCTAAAGGGATTGGAGATAAATTTCTCGGCGGTTAATTCCGGTTGATTAAGATAACATCGAGCTAACCCTTCACCCCCGATATATAAATCACCAATAGTTCCTAGAGGAACCGGTTGTTTAAAAGAGTCCAGAATATAAACTTGAGTATTGGCAATAGGCCGGCCGATACTCGGTTGTCCATGGTGTCCTTTAGGCACTAAGCTAAAAGTGGAACAAATGGTATCTTCTGAAGGACCGTAGAGATTATAAACTTTCTTAATGTTCTCCTGCTGGTAAAGCTTCTGGACTAATTGATTAGACACAGCTTCTCCACCGAGGTTTACCGTTTGCACAGTCTCAGGTATCGCCTCAATTTCCAGTAGTTGGGCGATTGCTGTAGGTACGGCATTAATTAATGTCACCTCTTTGGCTGCACTTAAACTAGGCAAATCTAGAACATTCTGGGCCAGAATAATCTTACCCCCCACAGTCAAGGGCAAAAATAGTTCAAATACTGACAAATCAAAACAAATAGAAGTGGAACCCAAAACCCCCGCTAATTCCTCACTGCTAAAGACTTCCTTGCCCCAATTCAGTAAGGTTGTCATGCTTTGATGCTCAATGACAACCCCTTTCGGTTTCCCCGTTGAACCGGAGGTATAAATCACATAAGCGGTATTACTAGAACTTACGGGTAAAGAGAGGTTTTCGGGACTTTCTAGGGCTATATTTCTTGGTTCTGCTGCTAATATCACCAGATTCCCTGGATAATTCCCTAATTTCTCGACTAATTTTTCTTGTGTCAGCAACACAGAAACTTGGGCATCCTCTAAAATGACATTGAGGCGTTCAGTTGGATAAGCTGGATCTAAAGGTACATAAGCTCCCCCTGCTTTGAGAATGGCTAATAACCCGATAACCATCTCAGTCGTCCGTTCTAGGCAAATCCCCACCAAAGATTCAGATTTTACCCCTTTTCTCGCTAAATATCGCCCCAATTGATTCGCTTTTTCGTTTAATTGACGGTAGGTTAATTGTTCATCTTCTGCAATAATAGCGATCGCATCAGGACTGCGCTTAACTTGCTCCTCAAACAATTGATGAATACAGCCATCGGGATAGTGAACCTCGGTATCATTCCATTCTTTCAATAATTGATGTTGTTCCTGCTCAGAAAGTAAACAACAAGTTTCATAACGTTCTAACCCTTCCGTTGCCATAGCGATGAGAGTTTTCTCGTAGTATCCTCCGATTAACTCCATCTGCTTTTCCCCTAGATAATTCCCATCATATTTAAGGGTAAGTTCTATTTGGGATGAAAGAGGATGAAGACTAAAATTCGCCACCAATGTGAAATTAGTTTGATTAAAAAACTTCCCGCCCAAGACCTCTAAATCTTGCACCCCGATGATACCTTGATAAACATGGAAGTGAATAAAGTTAAAAGCCGTATCAAACAAAGGTTGACCCGCCCAAGTTTTTTGTAACTCAGCTAGGGGATATCTTCGCCAAGATAAGCATTCTCTTTCAACATCAAAAGCTTGCTTAACTAAATCGCTCCAAGAACCTCCAGATAACTCTAAACGTAGGGGCAAAGTATTCAAAAATAAACCTAATATCTTTTCTCCATCGGCTACTTCTAACCGTCCATTAGAGACTAAACCTGTAACAATATCCCTCTGATTATTCAGTAAACTTAATACCCGAAAATGAGCCGCTAATAAAACACTTTTTAGGGGGACTCCCACTTGTTTACTGAGTTGTTTTAATCCCTGAGATACCTGACTAGATATGGGAACTAACCAATCCCAATCTTGATTAACTTGATTAGATTTCGACCACTGAGGAAGTTTAGTCAGCGTGACATCTCTGAGTTTTTCTTGCCAATAATTCTGGCATTCTGTCGATTGAATAGTTTTCTTTTCTAAGGCGACAAAATCCCTAAAACTGACATCTGGAGGGGGAGAAAGAGGTAAAACTTTTTTGTCGAGAAGATAGAGATACTGCTGTAACAATTCTGTGAGTAACGAAGCCACACTCCAACCATCTAAAATAGAGTGATGAAAGCTGAAAGTTAGGTTAAAGTTATCCTGATTGCGGCGATGGAGATGAAAGCGAAATAAAGGAGGACTATTCCAGTCAAAAGTGCGGATTTTTTCCCGCTCAATCCAATCATCAATAGCCGTGTCTTGTTCAGAAGGAGATAAATGGTTTAGGTCATCTAATCCTAAAGGAACATCGATTTGTCGATGAACTAATTGTAGGGGTTCCTGATATTCAAAGAGTGCGAAACTGGTTCGTAATACCGGATGCCGCTGGACAATCTCCTTAATAGCACTATGTAAAGCTGGAAAATTAAAAGTAGCACGAATA
The DNA here is from genome assembly GCA_007095785.1 of Microcystis aeruginosa Ma_SC_T_19800800_S464. GTDB lineage: Bacteria > Cyanobacteriota > Cyanobacteriia > Cyanobacteriales > Microcystaceae > Microcystis > Microcystis aeruginosa_E. The sequence goes on along the minus strand of SFBL01000019.1, from coordinate 59,206 downwards.
TGATAGGTAAACACATCATGGTACACCGACAGATTACCCTGATATTCACTATGAAATATCATCCCCAATTGTAGAGCAGTTAGAGGATAAGCATCCTCCACTTCCTCCGGTAAATCCCAGCGAACTTCTTCAGAAATTAAACTAAAAACTTCCGTTTTTTCAGTACCCAAAGCATCGATTTCATAGCTAACGCAATTGGCTAATTCTTGAATGGTTTGATGCTGCAATAATTGGGGTAAGGAAAAATGAAAACCCATTTCTCGCGCCTTAGCGATCACTTGTATCCCCCGAATCGAATCCCCCCCAAGTTCAAAAAAATTATCGTGAATACCAACATCTTCGATGCCCAAAACTTCAGCCCAAATCAGTGCTAAAATTTCCTCAAGAGGGGTACAAGGTGCTACAAAATTCTCCGAATCCCTTAAACTGTTATAGCTTGGCGAGGGTAGGGCGCGGCGGTCAATTTTGCCATTATTTGTCAGAGGAATAGCATCCAATTGCACAAAGGCATGGGGTATCATGTATTCTGGGAGTTGTTTTTGCAGATAACTCCGCAGTTGGGGAATCAGTTTACTGTTTAACTTAGACCTTAAAGGATGATTTGCATAAAGTTGCCATTCAGGTTTTGCGGTGTGGGTGGGGGTAAAAGCGATGTAATTTCTACGGGAATTTTCTAGCGGAGCAAAAATCACATCGTAACAGTCCGGAGTATCAGACCAAGTTACCCAAACCGAAAGGGATAAATCCTCAGCTAAAGCCGAAAAATCTTCAGGTTCTACGGCATTTTCTGGGATAATTTCCGATTTAATAGCTTGAAATTCCTCGGTCGTCCCCAAGTCTTGAGAATTTCTGAACAATTCCACACTTTTTAAAGGTCGAAACAAGCGAGAATTAGGGACACCTATCACCCTTAACCCCTCAGATGTCCCCAGTTGATTTCTTACCTCAGATAAAGTCAGCTGCTGTTCAGTCCAGTTTAATTCTGGAAAGTCGGTGCTAAAATCCAGAATCGTTTCAATCCGCAGAACAACATTATAACGGAATTGAGTTAATTCGTTGTGGTGTTGACCTCTCTCTAGATGAATCTCGACTTCAGTAATCTGAGGAAAATAGGACTGAATTGCTCTAAAAAAATCTGGGTCAATGAATAACTCATTTTCTTGCTCAATTTTTCTCTGTACTCGCTGTTTAAAATCCTTAATCGCATCCTCAGGGTTAGCCTTATAAAGTTCTACATCAGCGTGAAAAGCTTCCATGAGTTGCAAGTTTCGCACATCTCCAAGGAAAATACACCCCCCCGGAGTTAGTACCTTGATAGCTCCCTCTAAAACCCTCAGTAAGTAATCTATATGGGGGAAATACTGCACAACCGAGTTAAGGATAATTGTATCGAATCCTTCTGACTCCAAACCCTCAAAATTATCGGCAGTACGGGTAAATAACCTTATTTGCTCCAGCTTTGGCCCTTCTTGATTAATTCGCTGAATATGGTCTAAGGCTACTGATGAAATATCGGTTCCCCAATAATGCTGACAATGGGGAGCAACTTGGAATAATATTAACCCGGTTCCACAACCTATTTCCAGAACTTTTTTAGGTTGTTGAGCGAGAATAACCTTCACCTTATCATCTAGCCATTCTCGCATCTGAGCAGTCGGGATAGGTTCCCCCGTGTAACTACTATTCCAGCCAACAATATTAAATATCCCTTGAGAATCTGCCGATGTTTGCCTGTAAATCTGGTTATAGAGGCTTTGCCATTGCTCGATTTGCTCATCGAATAATTGCCCTTTTTCTGAAGTCGCCAAGAGTTCCCCCTCTTGAGACTGACCCACAACATAAGCAATTAGTGTTTGACTCCCTGTTTCTGTCTCCGATGCAATAACTACCGCTTGCTCAACTGCTGGATGTTGACTGAGTATAGTTTCAATTTCCCCAAGCTCAATCCGGAAACCTCGAATCTTAACTTGATGGTCAATACGCCCCAAAAATTCAATATTTCCATCGGGTAAATACCGGGCTAAATCTCCCGTTTTATATAATTTTGCCCTAATTTCTCCCCCTATTTCTCCTTCGACCTTAGCAAAAGGATTAGGGATAAATTTCTCGGCCGTCAATTCGGGACGATTGAGGTATCCACGAGCTAAACCTATGCCACCAATGTGTAATTCTCCCACAATTCCTATAGGAACTGGTTGTAAGTGCGGATTAAGAATATAAATCTGAGTATTGGCAATCGGTCGGCCAATACTCACTATGGCTTTTTGACTCTCCGGCAAACAAGGCCAGTAAGTCACATCAATCGCCGCCTCAGTCGGACCGTAGAGGTTGTGAAGTTCACAGTCAAAATGCTCAAAAAAGCGTTGTGTTAACTCTAATGACAAAGCTTCTCCACTACAGAAAACCCGCTTGAGAGAACTACATCCTTTTAGCTCTGGTTCTTGCAGAAACACTCGCAACATTGAGGGGACAAAATGAAGGGTAGTGATTTGCTGCTTTTGGATCAATTGTATTAAATAGGTGCTATCTTTATGACCTTCGGGTTTTGCTACTACTAGGGTTGCACCCGCTAATAAAGGCCAAAAGAATTCCCACACTGAAACATCAAAACTAAAAGGGGTTTTTTGTAAAATGCCATCACTCTTAGTTAACTGATAAGTATCCTGCATCCACAACAAACGATTCCTAATCCCCTTATGATTATTCATTACGCCTTTAGGCTTACCTGTGGATCCCGAAGTATAAATAACATAGGCTAAATTTTCCCCCGTTACGCCACTGTCACAATTGTTCTGACTTTCTTGAGAAATTGCTGGCCAATCTGTATCCAAAGCAACAACAATTCCCCGGTATTCCCCCAACAATCCCCGCAGCGATTCCTCAGTAATGATAACTTTTAGCCCAGTATCTTCTAATAGATAACTTAGGCGTTCTTGAGGATAATTAGTATCTAAGGGAACGTAAGCTCCTCCAGCCTTCAAAACAGCTAATAATCCTACTACCATTTCTAAGGAACGCTCTAGATAAATTCCTACTAATTCCTCTGGTTTTACTCCTAATTTTTGTAGGTAATGACCAAGTTGATTGGCTTTTTCATTTAATTCTTGATAAGTTAATTCTTGATTTTCAAAAATGACCGCCCCTCTCTCAGGGTAAAGTTTGGCTTGTTCTTCAAATAGCTGATGAATCCATTGCTTTTCAGGATATTCAATGGCCGTATCATTCCAATCTCTCAGCAATTGTTCTCGTTCTTCGGTCGTTAATATATCAATTTTTGACAAATCTATATCGGGATTACTCGTCACTGTTTCTAAGATTTTCCGGTAATGTCCTAGCATTCTCTCGACAAAATCCCTGGGAAATTTATCTTTAATAAAAGTGACAGAAACACCACTATCATCCGCTGCTATGGTAAAAGCTAATTGAAACCGATTTAACGAAGAAATGTCCCCACACAGTCCTTCTTTAATCACAGCAACGTCAAAAATGTTCTCTAGATTTCCTCCTCTTGCTGCCAAGGTTTTGACCAAACTATCCAGCGCATAGTTTTGATGGCGGTATCCTTCTTGTAAATCTTTACGAATGATCCTTAGTAAATCTTTAAATGAACTAACATTATGTTGATTAAATCGGCAGAATATCAGGCTATCTAATTTTTCTGTATTCAAAGCTGCTGTAGCCGTGGCAAACTCGACTTGAGCAGTGTATTTAAACATTAAAACTTGAACAACAGCCAGATGAAATGCTAAATTATTAACAGAATTATTTGCCGTTAAACTGTTAATTTTTTTCTGTAAATCTGTAGAGATGACCTCAAGAACGCTATCCTGCTCCCCGGTTTTATTCTGACTTACATTACCAAATAGAGTAGTTACTGGATCTATTTCTTGAAGTTGCCGAATTTGGTAATCTATTGAAACCAGATGTGCTTCCATTGCTGTTCTAACTTTTTCCCTAAGTATTAGTTGATGGCGGTATTCAGAGTCATGGGGGACAATGCTTACCCGTTCCCTGTTCCCTTAAAGCGATAATTCCTGTCTCTCACGAGTGGGATTATTGCTATACGAACTACAGAAAACCCGACTACGGCTAAGGTCGAGCTTTCCGCCGCTTCTAATTGTTCCGAGCCTCGACATTGTAGCATACTAGCCGACATTCTACACATCTCCATATACTTTTACAAATTTTTACATTCCCTGGGATGTTTGGTTCTTCGTTACTTGGTATGGTTCGATAGGGGGACATAAATCGACTAAATCCTTATCTGGCAAGAGACTTAATTGATTAGTTCGCTCTAGATCAAAAACAATTGACAAAAATTGCCAAATGTCTTTCTATATAAGGGTTACATCTATTATAACCCCCGTCCATTGCATAACACAAACCGAAGAACCGGATGTTTTAACAAAAAATCTTCACTGTAGAAACCACTGAACCCAATAAATTAGTAAAAATTATTAATTGAATATTAAGAAGTGCAGCAAGTGTGACATTTAAAGATAGACTTGCGCGAGACCAGCAGAGCAGAGCTTAGGATGCCACACCCCATAAACGTTTATTGCAGATGTCTATTGACAATTACTACCTTGGTCAGGTACGATTAGATGTCTGGTCGTAATAGCTGAAGGGGTGACAACGAGGTTGAAGTTTAAGTGAGGTGGGGGAAAAATTTCCTCACTGTAAACCATCAAATTGACCGACTTACTAGGCACAACACCCTAACCCCGACAACACCCTGTTTCACTGTCCATTTGCTTGTCACCCCGTCAGTCGCAATAATTATTCTGTTCCAAGTCGAGTCTAACACTATGGACTTTCAAGATAAAAAGAACTTATCCGAAAACGAGCAATCAATCCAAACTAGAGTTTTTAAAGCTCTTAGTGAAGCTAAAGAAAAATTAAAAGCTTTCGAGTCTCAACAAAGCGAACCTTTAGCTATCGTGGGTTTAGGTTGTCGTTTCGGTCATAATATTGCGACACCTGAATCCTTCTGGTCTTTCCTGAAAGCGGGTAAAAATCACCTCAGAGCAATACCTAATGAGCGCTGGAACCAGCAGGATTTTTATGATTCAGATCGGAATAAAGTGGGTAAAATCTATGTTTCTCAGGGGGGTTTTCTCGATGATGTCTCCCAGTTTGATGCCCATTTTTTCGGAATTGCTCCCAAGGAAGCCGTCGCTATGGATCCTCAGCAAAGATTGCTTTTAGAGGTAGCCTATGAAGCTTTGGAAAATGCAGGAATGGCAACAACGACAGCTAGGAGGGGAAAAACAGGGGTTTTTATCGGGATTACTAATAATGACTATGCCCGTATTCTTACCTCAAATGAGGACTATAATGCCATCGGAGCCTATCATATTTCGGGCAATCATACTAACGCGGCAGCTGGGCGTATTTCTTACCTTTTAAATCTTAATGGTCCGAGTTTGGCAGTAGATACCGCTTGCTCTTCCTCCTTAGTCGCTGTTCATCTCGCTTGCCGTTCCTTGCGTTCCCAAGAATGCAGACAAGCTTTAGTCGGAGGAGTGAACTTAGTTTTAACTCCAGAAGTCGTCATCTCCTTGTGCCGCAATCAGATGTTGGCCCCAGATGGCCAATGCAAAACTTTTGACGAAAGTGCCGATGGGTTTGGAATCGGCGAAGGTTGCGGAGTCATCGTCTTAAAAAGACTCAGTGACGCTCTGGAAGATGGTGATCACATTTGGGCAGTGATTCGAGGGACCGCAGTCAACAACGATGGAGCCAGTGGCGGCTTTACCGTTCCTAATGGGCCCGTACAGAGAGAATTAATCAGAGAAGCTCTAGCTGACGCTCGTTTAGATGCCGAGGCTATCGATTATGTTGAAGCTCACGGTACAGGAACATCTTTGGGAGATCCCATCGAAATTAAAGCCATAGCCGAGGCATTATGCGTCAATCGTCGCAAATCTAACCCTTTATTAGTCGGTTCTCTCAAAACTAATTTAGGTCATCTGGCGGCGGCGGCGGGAATTTCAGGATTAATTAAAACCGCATTATCGCTACACTACCGTGAAATTCCGGCTCATCTAAACCTTAAAAAACCCAATCCTCATATTAATTGGGATGCCTTGCCGATTAGTATCGTCACGCAAAATTGTCCTTGGAATGTTAACAATGGCAAGCTCAAAGCGGCTGGAGTCAGTTCTTTTGGAGCATCGGGAACCAACGCTCATGTTATTTTAAGCGAACCGCCTCAACCGCAATCCCAAAAACCGAAAATATCCCCCATTCTCGTTACTTTTTCGGCTAAAGAACCCGAACGTTTACGTCTTTTTACGACTCAATTTGTAGATTATCTTGAGCAGAAAAAAGCTCTCAACGTCAAGGACATTGCTCTATCTTTAAATACCGGTCGTTTTCCCCATAAACACCGCCTTGCTCTTTTAGTTTCTAATCAAGAGAGTCTGCGCCAAGGAATTCAGGCTTTTCTCAAGAGCGATGGGGATGAAAAGCACTTTCAAAATAATAGCTTCGACATTATTTATGGAGAAGCGCAAAGCAATCCTAAAATTGCTTTTCTCTGCAATGACGAGCAAGAAATTAGTCCAGAAATCCCAGAAATCATTGAAACCCTGCTCAATAATGAGCCAGTATTTCATGATGCTTTTAGGCAGTGCGATCATCTGTTTAAAAAATATTTAGAATTTTCTCTTCAGGAATTATTGTCATCTAAAAAAGCCTTAGAGCCTCAGATTCCTTTGTCTGTACAACCGTTATTATTTGCCTATCAATATGCTCTTTGTGAACTCTGGAAATCGTGGGGAATTTCTCCTTCTGCAATTTTAGGTTCTGGATTAGGGGAATATCTCGCCGCTCAACAAGCGGGCGTTTTTTCCCTTGAAGATACCGTCAAGCTGGTGGCGAAACGCACCAGAATTAGCCCACAAAACCCCAACTCAGAAGACCTTTTATCCTTACTTAAAAGCACCACAGAAGTCGATTATAACTCTCCCGATATTACCCTAATTTATCAGGGTGAAGTTGTGAAAAAATCTCTCACAAATTCAGTTAATAGAGGGGAAAGGATTAGGCAGAAATCCGACGAAATCGCCCAGGGAATTTCTACTTTGCATCAAATGGGATATCAAATCTTCCTAGAAATGGGAATCGGTGCCAATCTCATTAATATAGGTCGTCAAAAGTTAGGGGTAAATTCAATTCTATGGTTATCTAGTTTAGGGAAAGATTGTCACAGTGACCACCATGAGCAAAGGGTGCTAGGTCAACTTTATGTGAGAGGATTTAATATTAACTGGGAAGCCTTCCATCGCTCACATCCAGGGCAAAAAATTAGTTTACCTAATTCGCCTTTTATCCGCAAACGCTACTGGATAAATTCTGGCAATAAATCAGAGTCTTCTAGCTATAAAAACCCTAATTATTACTCTGGACATCCCTTACTAGGCGAGCATTTTCCTTCTCCCTTAGCTCTGCTTCAATATCGAGGGAGCATTAGTCAACATAAACCTGCATTTTTAGGAGAACATCAGGTTTTTGATCAGGCCATATTGCCAGCATCTGCCTTAATAGAAATGGCCTTAGCTGCTGGGGAGAATCAAAAAGTTATTTTAGAAAATGTTGAATTTAAGAAGGCATTAATTTTAAAAGATACGGAAGACACATTACAGTTAATCATTGAGCAAAAAAGCTTTAAAATTTACCATGCACTTGAGCCAAATTGGGAAGTATTAGTTACTGGAACAATTGAGGAATTGAAATCAACTAATTTAACCCATTGTCATCTAGAAGAAATCGTAAAAAAATGTTCTGAAGAAGTCGATATCAACTCCTTTTATGAAACTTATCAAAAATCAGGGATAAATTACGGGAGTAACTTTCGGCTCATTCATCAACTAAAGCGCGGAGAAAATGCAGCTTTTGCTCAAATCAAATTAACCGATAGACTAGAGCGGGAAAAATATCATTTTCATCCAGCTATGTTAGACGCTTGTTTTCAAGGGATTGCTGCCATTTTATTTAAAGAAGAATCCTCAGTAACTTATGTTCCTGTTCGCCTTGGGCAATTGGCATTTTTCCACCCTCCTGATGAGCAGGTAATCAGCGCGGTTCGACTGAAAAACTCCTCCCCTAACCCTAACATTATTATCGCTGATATTGATATCTATTCCCCCCAAGGTCAACCCTTGGCATCCCTCATCAACTTAGAACTAAAAGCCGTTCAATCTCAAGAGATTATCCCCCAAGAAATACCCCCTAAAATCTATCTAGAAGAATGGATGCATTGCGAGGAATTATTAGGGAATGGTAGAGAAACTTTAGTAGCTCCCCAGGTGATTAAAAATCAAATTCACCCCGCACAGTTAGAACAACAACTAGGGGAAAAATTGGGGCAATATGAGAGCTTAATGGAGGCCTTGGAAAAGTTAAGCGTAACCTATATTTGGGAAGCCTTAACAAAACTTAATGGACAGCCAAAATTAGGTCAAACTTATTCCGAAGCACAGATAGCAAATCAAGGTCAAATTGTCGATTTTTACCGACCTTTATTATCTCGATGTTTAAGTATTTTAGCTGAAGAAAAAATCGTTAATCAGACAAAAGATGGCTGGTTATTCGTCAAAGAATTAGAAGCACCTTCATCGCCATCGCAAATTAAAATTCTCCGCCAAGAATTTGCCGATTATCCAGCAGAAATTAGTCTAATGGAGCGTTGTGGCTCTGCTTTAGCCGAAGTCATGAGTCGTCAAGTTGATCCATTAGAATTACTCTTTCCTCAAGGGGATTTAGAAGCGATCGCATCAATTTATTCGGAAGCCGCCGGAGCTAAATTGATGAATCAGTTAGTCGCCACCACAATCAGCCGTGCTATTGCAAATTTCCCCCCCTATTATCCCCTAAGAATTCTCGAAATTGGAGGAGGCACAGGAGCCGCTACTGCTGGCCTTTTACCTCACTTACCCAAAGAACATATCGAATATGTATTCACCGATATTTCCTCTAGTTTCTTAACAAGAGCCAAGGAAAATTTTAGAAACTATCCCTTTATTAAATATCAAACTTTAGACATTGAAAAAAATCCCTTTACTCAAGATTTTCTCCCTGGCAGTTTTGACATAATCATTGCCGCTAATGTTCTTCATGCCACAGCCAACCTTCAAAAAACCCTTGAAAATGTGCGCTCTCTCATCGCTCCCAAGGGACTACTAATCCTCTTAGAAAGTACAGGGGCAAGACGTTGGGTAGATTTAACCTTTGGCTTGACAGAAGGATGGTGGTTATGTAGTCAAGATCTGCGGCGGAATGGTTATCCGTTAATCAGCACAAAAGATTGGCAAAATTTACTAATTGAGAATCAATTTGAAGACATCAATATTATCGAACCAAGCCAAGCAAAAACCCGAAATTTATTAAAACAAAGTGTCATTATTGGTAGAAGCAGTGAGCAATTACCTTCTCTGCCAGCAAAATCTTACTCTCATCAAATAATCTGGGCAGATAGTCAAGGAATTGCTAACGGTTTAATCCCTCTATTCCAACAGAGAGGAATAAGTTGTTCTTGCGTCTTTTCCAAAGATATTAACCCGGAGATTGCTGAAGATTACCTATCAATATTGAGAAACTCGATAACTTCAGAAACTCGTCAAATACTGTACTTCTGGGGCTTAGAAAAAATCCCTGGAGAAATTGATCAACAAGTCGAGATTCATTGTCAACGATTTCTCTTTTTCTTACAAGCATTATTGCAGCAAGAAAATCCGCCGGCTCTGATTTTAGTGACTCAAGGAGCAGTACCAGCAAAAGCCATTAAAACCCTAACCTCTCCCTCTCAAGCCTCCTTATTAGGAATAGCCTTCAGCCTAGTCTTAGAACATCCTGAACTTAATTTCAAGGCAATTGACCTAGATCCAGATGAAGTAAACCCAGCAGACAAACTGCTGCAAGAAATCTACAGTAATCCCCAAGAAACCCGGGTTGCTTTGCGGGGGGAACAGCGTTTTTATCCCCGTTTAGTGCAGAGAAAACTTGAAGATGGAAATATCAACTTTAGTCCTGATGGCTATTATTTAATCACAGGAGGCACAGGGGGGTTAGGATTAGCAACAACCCGATGGATGATTGAAAAAGGGGCGCGGAATCTAGTTTTGTGTAGTCGTCGAGGGGCAGAAGGAATTAGCACTGAAATATTAGCCAATCTCTCCTCTAGTGGTGCAGAAATTACCCTCAAAGAACTTGATATTACTGATGCTGAAAAACTGCACGTCGTCCTAGAAGAATGCCGTTCTAAATATCCTATACGGGGCATTTTTCACATTGCTGGAACCTTAGACGATACAACTTTATTAAGACTAACACCAGAGCGCTTTAATTATGTTTTAGCTCCCAAAGTTAAAGGAACTTGGTTGCTTCATCAACTCACCCTAAATGACCCATTAGAATTCTTTGTCTGTTATACTTCTGCTGTATCTTTAATTGGGTCAGCTGGACAAGCTAATGCAGCAGCAGCTAATGCCTTTGAAGACGCTTTTATCTATTATCGTCAGGCGCATCATTTACCCGGAACGGTCATAAATTGGGGTCCTTGGAGCGAAATAGGTGCAGCAGTAGATCGCAATGTTTTGGAGAGATTAGCCGCTAAGGGATATGGGGCGATGAAACCCAATTTAGCCCTTAATGCTCTGGAAAAAATTCTCCTAAATCAGATTATCCGCGCTGGTGTAATTAAGATTGACTGGCAACAATTTCCTTATATTCATCAAAGCTTTTATAAAAACTTTCTGCCTCAAGGAAAACCCCAAGCTGCCCCCTCATCTGAGTTTTTAAAACAATGGCAAAATTTAACCTTAAAAGAGCGTCCTAATTGGCTAACTAATCATATCATCATGCGTGTTTCTACTGTTTTAGGACGCTCAAATGATGAAACTTTTTCCCCTCAACAGGGCTTTTTTGATTTGGGGATGGACTCTCTCACTTCTACAGAGTTACGAAATCTGTTACAAACTGACTTTAATTGTTCTCTCCCTTCGACGATTACTTTTCGTTTTCCGAATGTTGAAGCCTTAGCTAATTATTTACAGCGAGAAGTTCTAGATAATTCTCAACTGGTATTTAACCCTCAAATAAAAGCAGAAATTTCTCAAAAACAGCCAGAAAAATCACAACTCGATGATGATCCTATTGTTATTGTCGGCATGGCTTGTCGATTCCCCGGCGGTGCTAAGAATTTACAATCTTTCTGGGAACTTTTAGAACAGGGAAAAGATGCTATAACAGAAATTCCTCAAGATCGCTGGGATCAGGAAACATGGTATGATCCTAATCCCGATGTACCGGGCAAAATATACGCTCCTTACGGTGCATTTCTAGAACAAATTGAGGAATTTGATGGAGAATTTTTTGGCATTATTCCTAGAGAATCTGTTGCCATGGATCCTCAGCAGCGTTTACTCTTAGAGACCACCTGGCAAGCTTTAGAATCTGCTGGACAAAATCCCCAAAAATTACGCAACAGTCAGACGGGAGTTTTTATCGGTTGCATGACTCAAGATTATGCCCAATTAAGTTATTCTCCTCAAGCCATTAATGCTTATACTGGTTCAGGAACTTCTGTTAGTATGGCGGCGGGTCGTCTTTCTTATGTCCTGGGTTTACAGGGTCCATCAATGACTATTGACACCGCTTGTTCCTCCTCATTAGTAGCGATTCATTTAGCTTATAATGCCTTACTTAATGGTGAGTGCGATCTGGCTTTAGCCGGAGGGGTTAATATTATTTTAACTCCCATTATTTCTTTAATCGAAAGTCGCGCCCATATGCTTGCCCCTGATGGACATTGCAAAACCTTTGATGAGAGCGCAAATGGCATGGTGCGAGGAGAAGGCTGTGGAATAGTTGTTCTGAAAAAATTGAGCCAAGCGGTTAAGAATGGAGACCAAATTTTGGCGAAAATTTATGGCACAGCCGTCAATCATGATGGTCCAAGTAGTGGGCTAACCGTTCCTAATGGTCAAGCTCAAGAAAAATTATTATATCAAGCCCTTAAACGTGCTAATCTCAAGCCTGAACAAATCGATTATATCGAAGCTCACGGCACTGGAACAGCCCTTGGTGATCCGATTGAATTAGAAAGTATGTCCGCCGTTTTTGGTCAACGCTCCCCTAATCGGCCTTTAATTATTGGTTCAGTAAAAACGAATTTAGGCCATTTAGAAGGGGCTGCCGGAATTGCTGGATTAATTAAAACCGTTCTAGCGTTACAACACCATAAAATACCTCCTCATCTTCACTTTAAAAATCCTAATCCCCGCTTTGATTGGAGTTCTCATATTTTTGAAGTTCCTGTACAAGGAAAACCTTGGAATATCAGCGAACGTCCAAGGATTGCTGGAGTAAGTTCCTTTGGATTTAGTGGAACGAATGCTCATATCATTGTTGGGGAAATTGACGCTGATTTACCTCAACCTTCGGAGAATAATTTTTATCTATTACCCCTTTCGGCTCGCTCTGAAAAATCGCTGCAAGAGTTAGCGAGAAATTATCAAGATATTTTGACTGAGTCTATCAATTTAGCTGATGTTTGTTTTACCGCCAGTACAGGGCGGGGGATTTTTCCGCAACGAATCTGTATTTTAGCAGACTCAATAACCACGGCACAACGAGCCTTAATTGATTACCAAGATGGTGAAAATTCTGACTCATTAATCCGACCGATTTTATCAGAGAGTCCGCCAAAGATAGCTTTCCTCTTTTCTGGACAAGGCTCTCAATATTCTGGCATGGGAGAAACCCTTTATAACCGAGAAGTTGTGTTCAAGGAAACATTAGATCTTTGTGATCAAATTCTAGAACCCCTTTTAGAAAAATCTCTCTTAGATTTAATCTTTCAAGAGCAAAATAGTGAGTTATTAGAGGAAACCCAAATCACTCAGCCGGTGATTTTTTCCCTTGAATATGCCCTCGCCAAATTATGGCAATCTTGGGGAATACAACCTTCAGCCCTTTTAGGACATAGTATCGGGGAATATGTGGCGGCTTGTTGGGCAGGAGTCTTTTCTTTAGAAGATGCCTTAAAATTAGTGACTCAACGGGGTAAATTAATGGGAAAATTGCCCCACAATGGCAGTATGTCCGCTATTTATGCTGATTATGAGACGGTAGCAAACGCTCTAACTGCTTATGAAAATCAAGTTAATATTGCTTCAGCCAATGGCTCAATTACCGTCATTTCTGGATTTAAAGAGATTGTTGAGCAACTGGAAAAAAACTTTATTGAACAAGGGTATAAAACTAAACGTTTAGCGGTATCTCATGCTTTTCATTCTCCCTTAATGCAGCCTATTCTTGATGATTTTTACCAGGTCTTAAAAACAATTTCTTTTCATGAACCTAGCTTAACGATTATTAGTAATCTGACAGGGAAAGCTGTAGGTTCAGAAATTACAACTCCTGATTATTGGGTAGATCATCTGCGTAGTACTGTACAGTTTAGTCAAGGATTTCGGTCTTTAATAGATCAGGGTTATCGTTGTTTTCTAGAAGTCGGTTCTAAGCCTGTATTACTGAGTATGGCTCGCCTTATTTCTGCCAACCAGGATCTATTATGGTTGCCTAGTATTGTACCCGGGCAGGATGAACAGGCACAAATGTATAGAAGTTTAGCGACACTTTTTGTTAATGGTTATTCTGTAGACTGGACTACAGTATTTAAACAAGGTAAGCGGATTATTTTACCGACTTATCCCTTTCAAAGAGAACGGTATTGGCTATCTAATTCGGAATTTTCTCTAGGGCAAATCAAGACTCAGTTACATCCTTTTATTAAAGATTTTAAAAAGTTAGCAACGGGAGACATGATCTTTGAAGGTGAGGTGAGTTATCTTAACCCTAGTTATTTAGAAGAACATCAGGTATTTGATAACATTGTATTTCCAGCTACTGGTTTTATTGAAGCTATTTTAGCCGCAAGTCAGAAAATATTTAATGGGCATTTTGTCACCCTTCAAAATGTCTCTATTCATCAGGGATTACTCTTATCTCCAACTCCCTTAATAGTCCAAATAATTTTTAGACCTAAAAAATCATCTCAACTGATTTATACTTTTGAGATATTTAGCAGTGATTCTGCACAAGAAAAATGGGTTCTTCATGTTACAGGTGAAGTCAAACCTAAGGAGATACAAAGCTTGGCTGCCTCAGAATTAACCCAAACTAAATTAGAAAGAGAAAACCCTAAAGAATCGATTTCTATTCGTGAATTCTATGAACTTTATCAGCAGATGGGGATCAGGTATGGGGAGCAGTTCCAAGCGATTCAAGAGTTATATTCTTTCAAAAAAGGCTCTCAAGCTAAAATTAGTATTAACCCTAGTTTAGCGGATCGGCGTTATCATTTTCATCCAGTTCTTTTGGATGCTTGCTTACAAAGTATTGGGGCAGCTTTCCCCGAAATTCATGGTCAAGAATTGCATCTACCTTATGGATTCTCTTCCTTGGAAATATTCCTAAATCCAACTTCGCAAGTTTGGACGGAAGTTCAGGTCATCTCAGATACTAATGGTGAAATGAGAGTAAATGTTAATATTTATAATGAACAAGAACAGCTTTGCGCTCGCTTTACTGACTTAACAGCCCGGCGCATAAATCCAGATATTTTACAGAGTTTATGGCAAGAAAAGTCAAACAATTGCTTTTATAAAGTGGAATGGAAAAAACTTTCTTCAATGCCAACTGTTGCCGTTGATCCTCAAAATTCTTGGTTAGTCTTGGTTCGTCCAGAAACAAACTTAAATTCCCTAATTAATTTATACAAAAAGGCAGGAGAAAAAGTAATTACTGTAGAAATGGGGCAGAATTATCAATGTCATTCTCAAGATTATTTTGTGATCAATCCCGCTCAGAAATCTGATTTTCAGCGTCTCTATCAAGAAGCTTATCCATCTGGAGAATTTCCGACTGGTGTTGTTTTTTGTTGGGAATCTTCAGAAGCTGAAGATGTTCTAGATACAGTAGATCAGAGTTCTCATGCCGTCTTAAATTTAGTGCAAACCCTCACTAATAACTGGGAGAAATTACCCCATTTATGGCTGATTACTCGCGGGGCTAATAAGATGAGCAATGATACGGCTTTATCTCCTCAACAGTCTCATTTATGGGGATTAGGAGCAGTCATTAATCAAGAGTATCCTAAAATGGGTTGTGTTTGTTTAGATTTACCAATCCATAAAGAAGCTAATGAAGATGAACTTTTATTCAATGAATTAAAGTGTTTCCCCCATGAATTCCGTTTGGCTTTACGTCAAGGAACCCGCTACGCAGCCAGGTTAGTTTCTGCATCTCTTCCTATCTCAGAAAAACGACAGTTTATTAATCAGTCAGGGGCTTATTTAATCACGGGAGGGGGAGGAAAACTGGGCGGATTAGTGGCTCAATGGTTATCAGAAATGGGAGCAAGTCACTTAGTTTTGTGTAGTCGCCATGTTAAATCTTCAACAGAATTGATAGCCTCATTAGTGGAAAAAGGCACAAAAGTAACCTTGATTGAAGCTGATATTACTTCCCCCACAGATATGAAAAATTTATTCTCTCGTTTTGGGGCAGACTTACCCGTCTTACGAGGAATAATTCACGCAGCAGCGGTCTTAGAAGATGGGCTGATCAGTAATCAAAGTTGGCAAAAATATCAAAAGGTAATCAGTCCAAAAGTAGCAGGAACTTTATTATTAGATCGTTATACTCGCTCTCTATCTTTGGACTTTTTCGTAAGCTTTTCTTCTGCGGCTGTTATCCTTGGTTCACCGGGTCAAAGTAATTATGCGGCGGCTAATGCTTTCCTGGATGCTCTAATGCAGCAACGGCAAAGTTTAGGATTACCTGGTATTAGTATTAATTGGGGAGCTTGGGAGACGGGCAACCAAATTGATCAACAACGTTTCGCTAATTGGGGTTTGCAGATGATGCCTTCTGAGCAAGCGTTTCAATATCTCAGTCAGGTAATTTTAGGTGATATTACTCAAGGGATAGTTCTCGATATTGATTGGTCGATTTTTAATCAAACTTTCAACATTAGTCAACCCTTCTTTAGCGAGGTATTAACCCTAAACAATCAAAAACAAACAAGTCCAGCAAAACTATTAGAACAATTAAAGTCTGTCTCTATAGACGAACGAATAACCGCTTTAGTAGAAGGACTGGAGAAAATATTAAGAGAAGTGACAGGGTTAAATGAAAATAAGGTTATTCCTCAACAAACATCATTCTTAGACTTAGGTTTAAACTCTCTAATGGTTATAGAATTTAAAAATCGCTTAGAAAGAGATTTAGGGTGTAAATTGCCATCCTCGATTATTTTCGATTATCCTAATCTTCTCAGCTTAAGTACCTACTTACGGGAACAAATTCTAGCCAATCATCTCGATTTTGAGATTAAAATAAATCCAATTCCTGACAATCATAGTCCCTATGACAACCTCAGTGAAGACGAACTGGCAAGATTACTTAATCAAAAATTAACGGAGCTTGATCAATATGGAGGTTAAATTTTAAAAATAATGTTTCAAAAGGCATGAGATGTGGTAGGCTAAGTAGATGAACATGAGTAAGCTTAACTCTGTGGAGTTAAACTTTTGTTTATATTCACTGATAGCAGCATCCTAATTTATATTTAACGGCGGATAAACTTAGAAATTATAGAGAATGGGGCATGGTTGAGAGTATAGATTACAAAAAATTAATGGCAACGACCTTAAGCAAAATGGAGGTAATGCAAGCTCGTATCAATGAATTAGAGACGAGACAAAGTGAATCCATTGCGGTGGTCGGAATGGCTTGTCGTTTTCCTGGAGGTATTAATTCCCCAGAAAAGTATTGGAGTTTTTGTCAAGCTGGACTTGATGCCATAGTAGAAGTTCCTAAAAGCCGTTGGGATATATCAAAACTGTATTCTCAAGAACCAACTTTAGGAAAAATGAACACCGCTTATGGGGGATTTCTTCAAGAGAATATTACAGAATTTGATGCCCGTTTCTTTTCGATTTCAGCAAGAGAAGCAGCCTCCATGGATCCTCAACAAAGGTTACTCTTAGAAGTTGCTTGGGAAGCCTTAGAAAATGCCAATTTACCTCTGAAAAATTTAGCAGATAATAAAGTAGGGGTATTTGTGGGGATTACTAGCATTGATCATGCCCTGAAGGTTTACGGCACAAACTATGATCAAATTGACTCTTTTTTTGGCACCGGCAATGCTCTAAGCGCAGCCGCCGGAAGGCTATCTTATTTTCTCAATCTTCACGGTCCTTGTCTCTCGATTGATGCAGCCTGTGCCTCCTCATTAGTAGCCGTCCATCAGGGGATTCGTAGCCTGAGAAATCGTGAATGTGAACTCGCTTTAGTGGGTGGGGTAAACCTCATTTTAGAACCCGCAATTACGATTAGTCTTTCTCAGTCGGGAATGATGTCCCCCGATGGGCGTTGCAAAACCTTCGATGCCTCTGCTAACGGATATGTGCGAGGGGAAGGCTGTGGGGTTTTAATCTTAAAAACTTTATCAGAAGCCCAGAAAAACGGGGATCACATTCTTGCCCTGTTGCGAGGTTCGGCGGTGAATCATAATGGGGCTGCTGCCGGTTTAACCGTACCCAGTGGACCCGCCCAGCAAGAATTGCTCCGTCAAGCTCTAGCTGATGCCAGAATAGTCCCTGAAGATGTCAGCTACATAGAAGCTCATGGCACAGGCACTTCTTTAGGAGATCCCATCGAATTGAATGCCATTGCCTCAGTTTATGGAAAGCGCTCCGACCCTCTTTATGTCGCCTCAGTGAAAACCAATATCGGCCACCTTGAAGCCGCTGCTGGCATGGCGGGAATAATTAAAACGATTCTGATTCTTCAACAGGGTGAAATCCCGCCCCATCTTCATTTCCAAAGCCCTAATCCTCTGATTAATTGGCAAGACCATCCTATTGAAATTCCTACTCAAAATATACCTTGGCCGAATAACAATAAAGTCCCTATAGCTGGGGTAAGTTCTTTCGGGTTTTCCGGCACAAATGCCCATGTCATTGTTCAACAAGCACCCGTAAGCAAAATCTCAGAAATTCAACAACAAATTCCTAGTCATCTCTTAACTCTTTCAGCCCACAACAAAACCGCTTTAAAAGAATTAGCTAAACGTTTTCATACCCTCCTAGAATCTCATCCTGAAATTGGAGATATTTGTTATAGTGCAGCTGTCGGAAGGATAGATTTACCTGAACGTTTAGCCATTGTTGGCGATACTTGTCCAGAATTACAACAAAGATTAACCGCTTTTGCTGAAGAAACCCCACTTGATGATTTGACTTTTTATCAACGTTTTACATCAGAAAAATCCCCTAAAATTGTTTTTCTTTTTACAGGGCAAGGGGCTTGTTATCCCGGCATGGGGCATCAACTCTATCAAACTCAGCCGACATTTCGTCAATATATTGATCAATGTTCCGAAATATTAGCGAAGTATTTAGACCATCCTTTAACTGAAATATTATTTGGTGAACAGACCGATTTACTCAATCAAACCGCTTACGCTCAACCGGCTATATTCGCCCTAGAATATTCCCTAACAATGCTATGGAAATCTTGGGGAATTACCCCCAGTTTACTGATTGGCCATAGTGTGGGAGAATATGTAGCAGCTTGTATCGCAGGGGTATTTAGCTTAGAAGCTGGACTCGCCTTAATTGTCAAACGGGGGCAATTAATGCAAACCACAACCTCCGGGAAAATGGCTTCAATTTTTGCTGATGAAGAGACAGTAAGTTCCCTAATTAAAAATTATAATGAAACGGTTTCAATAGCTGCCATTAATCACCCTCAACAGATTGTTATTGCTGGAGAAAGTGCCAGCCTTGAGGAAGTTATTAGCACCTGCAAAAAGCAAAAAATTCCCGCCCAATATCTCCCCGTTACTCAGGCTTTTCATTCCCCTTTAATGGAGCCAATTTTAAAAGAATTTGAAAAAGAGGCTCGTCAAATTTCTTATCAACGACCCCAAATTCTCTTACTTTCAGGACTTGATGGAGAGGTTTTAGAAAATGCACCAGATGCCACTTATTGGAGCAAACAATGCCGAGAACCAGTAAGATTTTTGTCGAGTTTGATAACCGCTTTCAACAAGGGATATAACCTATTTTTAGAAGTGGGACCAAGACCAATACTGGCAGAACAAGGTCGTCGTTATAAAGATGAGGTCATCTGGTTAAGTTCTCTCAATCGTGGCTTAGATAACTGGCATACAATTCTTTCAGCCTTGGGACAACTCTACCTCAATGGCCTGCCTTTCAACCCAGAACAATTCAATCAGAATTATGGCTACAAAAAAGTCAGATTGCCGAACTATCCCTTTCAAAGGAAACCTTTCCAATTTCAGCCTAATCCTCGAACAGAAAATCAGAGCATTGACAAAATATTTCTAGACTCACAAACCTCTAACCTTACCGATACCGAAACCACAGTTTTCAATATGCAAAAACATCAACAGGAAATCCGTAATCAATTAAAATCAATTTTGGCTTTACTTCTGAAAGAAGATGAGAACGAACTGCCGGAGGATGAGACATTACTAAACTTAGGAGCAGACTCAATTATCTTGACTGACTTTTCTCGCAAAATTGAAGAAAAATTTCAAGTCAAAGTGAAAATAGATCAACTCTTTACCGATTTACAAACTCTTGTTGATATCGCCGAATACCTCTGCCAATTTGTCAAAGAAAAACCCTTAGAAAATACTTCAGAAATAATAACTAAAGTTATCGATGACGAGACAGAATTAAGCAATTATTTGCAAGTCATTGAGCAATTGCAACCCATCGCTACAGCCTATATCATCAAGGGTTTAGAGTCCTTAGGGAAAAAACTTAATCAAGGGGAACAATGGACAATAGAAACCCTACGACAAACCTTACCTATTGCTCCCAAATATCACATTTTGCTCAATCGTTATTTGCAGGATTTAGCGCAAGCCAATATTCTTCAAAATCAAGGGAATATTTGGACTGTCAAAAACTTACCTGAGTCTTTTTCCTTACCCGAAGCACTAGAAACCCTACAAAAAACTTGTCCATCTGCAAAACCTGAATTAGAAATGTTGCAGCGCTGCGGCGAAAATTTAGCAGAAGTTCTCAAGGGAAATATAGACCCCTTGACATTAATTTTCCCAGAAGGTTCCGTTGCTCATGCAGAAAGTATCTATGGCAATTCTCCCGTATCTCGATTGATGAATCAACGAGTCGCCCAAGCTATTAACCAGATTTTAACCAACTTTTCTAATAGTGATCGCCCCTATCAAATTCTCGAAATAGGAGGAGGAACTGGTGCCACTTCAGAAGCAATTCTTAACCACTTAAATCTCGATCATATCACTTATTCTTTTAGCGAAGTTTCTCCCTTCTTACTGCATCAAGCTAGGCAAAAATTTCAGAAAAAATATAACCTAAACTTTCATCAACTAGACATTGAAAAGTCTCCCATTTCTCAGGGGATACCTGCTCGTAATTATCATATTGTTGTGGCCGCTAACGTCCTTCATGCGACCCGAAATATTACAGAAACTCTAACCCATATTCGGGAACTGCTGCGCCCCGGTGGTTACTTAGTTCTCCTCGAAACCGTAGAAAATAACTCATGGCTGAATTTAACCTTTGGATTAACCCCCGGCTGGTGGCGCTTTCAGGATCAAAAATTACGCTCAGATACACCCTTATTAAGGGGTGAAAATTGGTGTTCCGTTTTAAAAAGTTGTGGGTTTGCTACGGCGAATAGTTTCTCTAAACAAAACAATATTCCCATTAACAATGGACAAGAATTAATTCTTGCTTGTGTGCCAGATGAACCCCTCTCAATTCCTGCAATTCCTAAGCTCACTGTCTCTGGTGAAAGCTCTGGTAAAGAAGCCTTAATGATGGCTCAATTACAATCTTTAAAAGACCTAAAAGACCTCCATGAAAAAACCATTATCAAGCAATTAGAAGTTCTTCAAACTGCCCCCGTCTCCCCCAGTATAGCCCCCGAAATATTAACGAATCAGACTCAAATCATTCCTGCCCAAAGCTCTAAAATAGAAACTTACCCGCCGGTTTCTCAAGAGAAGCCCAAATCTCCTGAGAAACCTAGTTCTCCCAATTTAAACCCCTTAGCCTTAAAGCTGACTGAGAACAAATCCTTAACCGAACAACAACAAGCCTTTATTCAAAATTTACAGGGTATTTATAACCAGAAAACCGCCAAATCAAAAGCCTATTCACAAAATAGCCGTAAGACAATGGTAGATGTTAAACCGACCATTGACTTCCGCATGGCCTTAAAAGAATTTCAATATCCCATTGTTTCAGAATCCGCTCAAGGGGCTTATTTTAAGGACATTGATGGCAATAATTACATTGACTTAGCCATGGGGTTTGGGGTTAACTTTTTTGGGCATAGTCCTGATTTTGTCATTGAAGCGGTTCAAGAACAAATAAATCGAGGAATAGGTTTAGGAATGCAGTCAAATCTGGCCGCCGAAACCGCCGCTTTAATTAGTGAAATGGGCCGAGTCGAAAGAGTCGCTTTTAGTAATACGGGAACCGAGGCGATTATGGCGGCTGTTCGCATTGCTCGCTCCCGTACAAAACGTCAAAAAATCGTTATGTTTGCCGGCTCCTATCATGGAACTTTTGACGGCATCTTAGCACGAGTAGGAGAAGATAAAACCACTGCTCAACCTTTAAGTCTAGGCACCCCTTTAGGAATGGTTGAAGACGTAATAGTCTTGAGTTATGGAGTTGAAGAAAGCCTCGATATTATTGCTACTCATGCTGATGATTTAGCCGCCGTATTAGTCGAACCAGTTCAAAGTCGCAAACCCGATTTACAGCCTCAAGAATTTCTGCAAAAACTACGACAAATAACCCACAAAAAAGGAATCACACTCATTTTTGATGAAATTATTACCGGCTTTCGGATTGCTCCGGGAGGAGCGCAAGAATGGTTCAATGTTGAAGCCGATATAGTCATTTATGGTAAGGCGATTGGAGGAGGTTTACCAATTAGTATGATCTGCGGTAAAGCAGATTTCTTAGATACCGTTGACGGCGGTTTCTGGCAGTACGGAGATGACTCTCATCCCCAAACCGAGTTAACCGCTTTTGGGGGAACTTTTTGTCGTCATCCTTTAGCCCTTGCTGCTTGTCGTGCTGTGCTGTTACATCTTCGGGAAAACAGTCCAACGATTCAAGAAAAAGTGAATCAATTAACTCATCGATTAGCCACCGAAGTCAATCAGTTCTTTCAAGAAATAGGCATTCCGATTCGGGTTGTTAATTTTGGGTCTTTATTCCGCTTTGAACCCTTTGGAGCTTATAGTATCTTCTTACAACCCATCGAATTACCCCTCTTTTATTACCTATTAAATCTCAAAGGAATCTACACATGGGAAAAACGAGTTTGTTTTCTCTCCACCTGCCATACTAATGAGGATATAGACAAAGTTATAGTAGCTGTCAAAGAAGCGATTACGGAATTGCAGCAAGCCAGTTTTTTTGCTAATGCTAAACGCCCCCAAGTCAAGAAAGAAGAAAAAAAGCAGCTCTCTGAAGATGAAGATGGTAGGGGACATTTACCATCTTTAAATCAATCCTTTCCCACCAGTGAAGCTCAACGTCAGCTTTGGTTATTAGCTGAATTAGACCGGAATGCTTCAGCATCCTATAACGTCACAACATCCCTAGAATTACGAGGTTCTTTAGATGTTTACATTTTAGAAAAAACGATTAATCAAGTTATTAATCGCCATGAAGCTTTGCGAACCCAAATTATAGAACAAGGAGAATTACAGGAAGTTGTCAATGAAGTTAACATTAAATTAAAACTAATTGATTTGAAGGATGAAGATAATCCCGAAGCGACGGCCTTAGCGTTACGATCTCAGTTTTCCCAAAAACCCTTTGACTTGTCGATTGCCCCCTTATTTGCTGTGATTTTAATGCGCTTAAAACCTAGCCATTATCTGCTATCTTTAAAAACTCATCATATTGTGGCAGATGGTTGGTCACTAGGATTAATTTTGCAGGAAATTGGTCAATTTTATTCATCCCCAAATAACACAACTAAAGAGGTTCTCAAACCACCGATGCAGTTTCGGCAATATTTAGCTTTGCGAGCGCAAGAGACGCAAAGTCCACAAATGTTAGAGCATCGGGATTTTTGGTTGAAAACCTATCAGGAAGATCTGCCAACCTTTGAGCTTCCCACCGACTTTCCCCGTCCCGCTGTTAAAACCTACACTGGTGGACAAGAAAGTCAAGTCATTCCTTCTGAAGTTGGGCAAAATTTGCAGAAAGTAGGACGCAAAAATAAAGCTACATTATTTATGACGATGTTCGCCGCTTATACTGCTTTTTTGCGTCGAATTTCTGGCCATAAAGATTTAGTCATTGGTATTCCTATTTCTGGGCGACAAATAGAAGGCAGTGACAACTTAGTAGGCTTTTGTTCTCAATTTTTACCCCTGCGGATACAAGTCGATGCTACCACCTCTTTTATTGAACATTTACAACATACTAAACAAACCCTGATAGACGCTTTTCGCCATCAGAGTTATACTTTAGAGGATTTATTAGCAGCTTTACAATTACCTAGAGATTTTTCTCGTTCCCCTCTCATTTCGGTATCTTTTAACATGGATCCTAGTTTAACTCTGCCTGAGTTTAAAGACTTAAAAGTATCCTTGCCACCGGAACCGATTGGTTACACCCCTTTTGATCTAGGATTTAACTTAATTGAACTTAATGATAACCTCATTATTTACTGCAACTACAATACAGAACTCTTTAAAAAAGAGACAATTAAACAATTTATTGAAAGCTTTGAAATTTTGCTGAGGGGAATCATTGACGATGCTAATAATCTTCTTTATCAGTTACCTTTATTAACCTCAGTCCAACAAGAGCAGTTACTCAGACAATTAACGGGAAAAACTCGCAAACTCCCTGAAAAATCCACCATCATTGATGACTTTGTAGCTCAAGTTAAATTAACCCCTAATGCTCCCGCCTTAATTGCGGGAAAAATTAGCCTTAGCTATCAAGAATTAAATGAAAAAGTCAATCGTCTTACTCATTATTTACAGCAGGAATATCAGCTAGGTGTAGGAAAAGTGATTGGGGTGATGCTCCAGCGTGATCACAACTTAATCATCGGGATTCTGGCTACCTTTAAAACTGGAGCGACTTACGTTCCTATAGACTCTCAATATCCTAACAGTCGCATTGAGTTTATTTTAAAAGATAGTGGCTGTCATGTTTGCCTAACGGAGAGTAATTTTATCTCTAAGTTACCTGAAAAAATGGAGAAAATTTGCTTAGATAAAATTGATCCTATTGTTGAAAAATATGACAAAGATGAGCCTAAAATATTTCGCAACTCTAGCCAAACCGCCTATATTTTCTACACTTCAGGCTCAACTGGTAATCCTAAAGGAGTCATGGGCCGTCACATCTCAATTTTGAATGTTATTCAAAGCTTACGACTTACCTTTGATTTAGATAAACATCCTGAATGGCGCTATATTTTCACAGCTGCTGTTACTCATGATCCATCTATTCGTAATATTTTTCTCCCTTTAACCATAGGTGCATCCCTATATATGTACGAAATAAAATATATAGGACATTTGGTTTCTTTCTTACAGGAAAATCAAATTAATGCCCTACACACCACCCCATCTATCTATCGAGAAATCTTCGGGCTACTTGAACCAGAAGAAACCATTTCCAGCTTAAAATATATCTCGGTAGGAGGGGAAAAATTAGATCGGGAAACTGCCTTAGCTTTACGGAAACGTTTTCCAGCAGAAATTGTTAGCAATGTCTACGGATCTACAGAAACTTGTGTAGGAGTATCCCAGTATGAAATCACGGAAAACTTAGACAGCGAAATCCCCCTCGGTCAAGTTTTCCATAACAATCGCTTAGGGGTTCTTGATGAATTTAATAATCCCGTTCCCCTCCATGTAATCGGCGAAATTTGTGTAGAAGGTGCCGCCCTAGCATCGGGTTATCATAACCAACCCGAAATGACTCAAGAAAAATTTAAACCTAGCTTTCTTGATGAGACAAAAACTCTCTTTAGAACCGGCGATTTAGGCAAGCAAACTGCTCCCGGTATCATTGAGTTTATGGGACGAAAAGATAATCAAGTTAAGGTCAATGGTTATCGAATTGATCCCGGAGAAATTGAATATCAATTGACTCGTTATGCTCCCATTGAAAGAGCGATTGTTTTACCCGTTCAAGTTAATAATCAAACTCAATTATCTGCTTACTGTCAAACAGACAAAACTCTGGAAATTGCTGAGATTCGAGAATTTCTTGCCAAATTTTTACCAGTTTATATGATTCCGAGTTACTTTATTTTTTTAAAGCAATTCCCCTTAACTCGACATGGGAAACTTGACCTGCACTCCCTGAGAGAACTCAGAGAAACCGGTAAATCTCTGGTGACTTCTAATTATGTTGCACCCCGGAATTATTTAGAATCCAATCTCGTTAGTATCTGGGAAAAAATTCTCTCTAAACATCCTATCGGTATTTTTGATAACTTCTTTGAAATTGGCGGTCATTCTCTACTCTTATCAAGGGTTGTAACCCGGGTTCATAAAGAACTAAATGTATCCGTAAAATTGGCTGACTTCTTTAAAGTTCCAACCATTGCTGGATTGGCGACTTTAATCTCCCAGACTCAATACAATTATCAAGAACCCATTGCGGCAATTCCCCCCCAAAAATCCTATCCGATGTCTCATGGTCAGCGTCGTCTTTGGGCTTTAGAATTTCTAGATCACAATCATAATGCTTACGGAATGCCCAGTGCTTATCAATTCAAGGGCAATCTCAATATTGATGCTTTTGAAAATGCCTTTCAACAGTTAATTCAACGCCATGAAATTTTGCGGACAACCTTTACTTTAATCAATAATCAACCCCGTCAAGTTGTCCATAATCAAATGAACTTTGTCATTAAACAAATAGACCTGACAGCTTATGTTAGCACAGAACAAGAAAACCTGATCGAAGAAGCAATCAGCCATAATGCCAAAACGACTTTTGATTTAGAAGTGGGACCGTTACTTAAAGTTAACTTACTTAAACTAAGTCAAGAGAATTACATCGTCTTGTTTAATATGCACCATATCATTTTTGATGGTTGGTCAGCAGGGGTTTTAATTAAAGATTTCCTCACCCATTATCACGCCTATGGACAAGAAAATTCCCAATTAATGGACCCTCTTAGAATTCATTATAAAGACTATACTTCTTGGCAAGAAAATCAATTAGAGACCTCGAAACTTCAAGATCAACGGGATTACTGGTTAGCTAAATTAACTCC
The DNA here is from genome assembly GCA_007095785.1 of Microcystis aeruginosa Ma_SC_T_19800800_S464. GTDB lineage: Bacteria > Cyanobacteriota > Cyanobacteriia > Cyanobacteriales > Microcystaceae > Microcystis > Microcystis aeruginosa_E. The sequence goes on along the minus strand of SFBL01000019.1, from coordinate 32,830 downwards.
AGTTCCTGTTCGTCTTAACTTACCTGTTGATTATCCGCGCCCACCTGTTAAAAGTTTTCAGGGAAATACAATTACATGGCAACCTGAACCCGAATTGATCGATACTTTTGAGAAGTTAGTTAAAGCACAAGAAGCCAGTTTATTTATGGGTTTAGTTAGTTTGGTTAAGAGTTTTCTATTCCGTTATACTGAGCAAAATGAAATTACAATAGGCTCTGCTATCGCTGGCAGAAATCATCCTGATTTAGAAGATCAAATCGGATTTTATGTTAACACTCTCGTCCTGCGGGATCAGATAGCAGATCACGACAGTTTTACGGATGTCCTTAGCAAAGTAAAAACAACCACTTTAGAGGCTTATGATCATCAAGACTATCCATTTGATCAGATCGTATCTGATTTGAATTTACAACGAGATCCTAGCCGTAATGCTCTCTTTGATGTTGCAATTGTCCTGCAAAACAATCAAAATGTAGATCTGGCCTTGGACGGAATTATAGTTAACTCCATTGACCCAAAAATGATTACCGCTAAATTTGATTTAGAATTTATCTTTGTTGAGGAAGAAGAACTTTATCTCAAGCTAATCTACAACACAGATATATTTATCCATGAGCGAATTTTATTGATCATAAATTTGTTCAAAAACTGGCTGGAGCAAGTTTTAAAATTTGCCCATGAACCTTTGATAAACTTATCCTTAGCTTCCTCAGAAAATCTTATTCAAGAGGGGCAGGAACTGTTCACAGAAGACTTTAATTTTTAGTCAACAGCAATTATACGAGCAGGAGATTTTAATGAAGACAAAACTACCGATTCTTGGCATTTTAGGGGGTATGGGACCAGTGGTTACCGCCGAATTTCTTAAGTCGATTTATGAATATAACCCTTTTATTGATAAGGAACAAGAAGCCCCTAATGTCATCGTTTTTTCTCTTCCCTCTGCACCTGATCGCACAGGTTCTATTGATAGTGGAAAAGAAAGAGAATTTATTGATTTTATCCAAGTCAATTTGGAACATCTCAATAAACTGGCTGATTGCATAGTCATTGGCTGTTGTACGGCTCATTATGCTCTACCTCAGATTCCCGAAAATCTGACGGATAAACTTATTTCCTTAATTAAAATAGCGGATCAAGAACTCCAAGAATATAATGAACCTACCCTTTTACTTGCTAGTACAGGGACTTACCAGAAAAAATTATTTCATGAAGGCTGCACCACCGCAGATCTGATTATTTCTCTCTCAGAAAGTGATCAAAAGTTGATTCATGAAATGATCTATAAAGTGCTAAAAAGAGGACACGATCCGTTAAGTATTCTTAGGGATATAGAAGCATTATTAGAGAAATATAACACTCGCTCCTATATTTCTGGGTGTACCGAATTTCATCTCTTAACAAAATCTCTCAAACTCAAAGGAATTGACTCCATTAAAGCGATCGATCCTTTAAGTACTATCGCTCAAAACTTTTCTCAGTTAATCATCAAACAAGCTCAGGTAGATCTAGTGACCGACTGCCATCAGCCTTCAAACCCAAAAAGCCCTTGACCATCGCACCTCTATCAGGTACAATTCAAACTTGAGTTGATGACTTCTGACTTTTAACTTGTGGGTAGCGATATACTGGTTTATCAGGTTTTCAAGATTAGTCCTATTTTTGATAAAGAGGTGTAAAAAAATGTCTAAGCATTCAATCAGTTTTGGAGGACAATTGGAAGATAATTGGCGGACTCTGTCAGAAGTCTTAGAAAGTGCCACTAAACATAATAATCATGGAATTACTTATATTAAAAATGACGCAACTGAATATTTTCAGAGTTATCAAGACTTATATCAAGATGCTCTGGTTATTTTAAATGGACTGGAACAAAAAGGAATAAAATTAGGGCATAAAGTCATTCTACAAATTGCCAAAAATCAAGACTTTATTCCCGCACTCTGGGCTTGTTTTTTAGGGGGAATTATTCCAGTTCCTTTGACCGTTGCTCCTAGCTATGATCTGGAAAATTCTGCCGTCAAAAAACTAGAGAATGTTTGGAAAATTTTAGACAATCCTTTGATATTATCCGACAGTGAACTAATTACTGAAATTGAAAAATTAGGAACTTACTCTCATCTAGAAGGGTGGCAAGTTATCTCAGTTAATGAACTCAGAAAAGCCCCCTCTAAAGTCCATCAATTACCGATTATTGATCCACAAGATACGGCCTTATTACTCTTTACTTCGGGTAGTACGGGTATGCCCAAGGGAGTAATATTAACTCATCATAATATTCTGTCCATGACTGCTGGTACAGTGGCAATGAACCACTTTACCCAACAAGAAGTTACCCTTAATTGGATGCCCTTAGATCATGTAGGAGCTATCGTATTTTTAGGAATTATGGCGGTAGATTTGGCTTGTCATCAAATTCATGTTCCGATGGAATTAGTCCTACGCCAACCTCTCCAATGGTTAGACCTCATTCAAAAGCATCAAGTAAGCATTTCTTGGTCCCCTAACTTTGCATTTTCCTTAATTAATCAACAGGCCGAAGAACTTAAGCACGCCTCTTATAACCTCTCCTCAATGAAATTTTTAGTGAATGCTGGCGAGCAAGTTTCAGTAAAAACGATTCGCCTATTCTTAGAAATTCTTGAAAAACATCAACTACGGGAGAGAGCGATTAAACCGGCCTTTGGCATGACTGAATCCTGTTCTGGGATTACTTGGTCAGCCGGTTTAAGTAAAAATGAACTCACCGAAGAAAATAGTTTTGTCTCTCTAGGAAAGCCGATTCCTGGAGCAACTATCCGGATAGTCGATCAGGAAAATAATCCTTTACCTGAAAGAGAAATTGGAAAGCTTCAAATTCAAGGTAATTCTGTTACTAAAGGATATTACAATAATAATGAACTCAACCTGGAAGTTTTTCAAGAAGGGTGGTTTACTACGGGAGATTTGGGGTATTTATTTAATGGGGAACTCTTTATTACTGGGCGAGAAAAACAAGAAATTATAATTAATGGTGTTAATTACTTTGCCCATGAACTTGAAACAACAATCGAAGAATTAGAAGGGGTTAAAGTATCTTATACAGCCGCCTTTGCCGTCTTTGATCAAAGTCGAGAAACTGACTTATTAATTATTACTTTTAGCCCAGAATCTGATCAATTTGAACACTGGATAAAAGTTGTTAGAAAAATTCGCAGTCATTTGACCCAAAAATTCGGGATTGCTCCAGCTTATGTCATTCCCTTAGAAAGGAATTTAGTTCCTAAAACCTCTATTGGCAAGGTTCAAAAATCTAAATTAAAAAAGGATTTTGAACAGGGATTATTTACCAGCCTTATCCAAGAAATAGAGCAATATTTAGCAAAAGAGCGCCAGAAAAATCAAACCTTACCTCAATCAGAAAATGAACGTCAAATAGCAGCAGTTTGGAGTGAAGTTTTACAGTTAACCTCAGTTGGTTTGGAGGATAACTTCTTTGAACTAGGGGGACATTCTATACACTTAATCCGAGTTCAAAATGAACTTGAAAAACTTTTTAACCGTCAGCTATCCCTTGCTGAAATGTTTAAAAATCCTACCGTTGCCACCCTAGCCCGTTTCTTAAGCGAAGAATCAAATACCACTCAAGTTATAGCACAAAAAAGCCGTCAACGTGCCGAAAATCGGACCCGTCGCCATAATGAAACCCATGACATTGCAATTATTGGTATGGCGGGGCAATTCCCTGGGGCTAAAAATTTAACAACCTTCTGGGAAAATTTAAAAAATGGAATCGAAACTATCTCTTTCTTTTCGGAAGAAGAATTACAAGAGTCGGGAGTGTCTCCGGAACTCTTTAATCAGCCTAATTATGTTAGAGCTAGACCAATTCTCGATCAAGTTGAATACTTTGACAGCGAATTTTTTGGCTATACAGATAGAGAGGCAGAATTACTAGATCCTCAGCAACGTTTACTTCTTGAATGTAGTTGGGAATGTTTAGAAAACGCTGGTTATAATCCTAGTACTTATCAAGGATCAATTGGTATATTTGCTGGCGCAAGTATGAACACCTATTTGATAAATAATTGTTATCCTAATCGGGGTCAATTAGATAGTAATGACGAGTTACAACCCTTCACACTAGATTCAACGGGAGGGTTTCAAACAATGGTAGCTAATGACAAAGACTATTTAACAACGCGAATTTCTTATAAACTAAACTTACAGGGCCCAAGCGTTAATGTTCAAACTGCTTGCTCTACTGGATTAGTTGTAGTTCATCTCGCTTGTCAGAGTCTAATTAGTGGAGAAAGTGACATGGCTCTAGCTGGAGCTGCTTCAATTAATTCTCCTCAAAAAATTGGTTATTTATATCAAGAAGGACTGATTATGTCTCCTGATGGTCATTGTCGCGCCTTTGATGCTGAAGCAAAAGGGACTATTTTTGGCAGTGGAGTAGGAGTAATTCTGCTCAAAAGATTGTCAGATGCTTTAGCCGATCATGACCATATTTATGCAGTTATTAAAGGCTCTGCTATTAATAATGATGGTGGCCAAAAATTAGGATTTACTGCCCCCGGTGGAGAGGGTCAAATTGCTGCCGCTACGGAAGCCCTAGCCTTTGCCGGTGTTGATGCTAATACAATTAGTTTTGTGGAAGCTCATGGCACAGGAACCCCCCTTGGAGATCCCATTGAAGTTGATGCTTTAGCTAAAGTTTATCAGGGTGCAAATGAGGGAAAATGTGCTTTAGGTTCAGTAAAAACTAATATCGGACATATGCAGATTGCTTCCGGTATTGCCGGTTTAATTAAAGCTACTTTGTCCCTCAAACATAGAGTTATTCCACCTACATTACATTTCCAAAATCCTAACCCTCAAATTAATTTTTCTCAGAATCCTTTTTATATTAATAATGAAGCTATTTCTTGGACTACTAAGCAAGACAAGGACGAAAAATTACCCCGACGGGCAGGGGTAAACTCTTTAGGTATTGGCGGGGTTAATGCTCATGTTATTCTAGAAGAAGCTCCTCCCATTATTCCTCAAGACAATCAGAGCAAACGTCCCTATCATTTGCTCACCCTTTCCGCTCGAACCGAACCAGCTTTAACAGATTTAGTAAGTCGCTACATAGACTTTTTAGAAAGTCAACCTGAAAAGGATATGTCTGATGTAGTATTTACGGCCAATACAGGCCGAGTTCATTTCTCGAATCGTTTAGCATTAACTGGCTATAAAAACAGTGATTTTATTGAACAATTACGTCAGTTCAAGCAACTAGATTATCAGTCAACTATTCATGGTATAGCTGATGAAAAAAGACCGCCTAAAATTGCCTTTTTATTTACAGGACAAGGTTCTCAATATGCAGGGATGGCTCATCAACTCTATCAGACTCAACCCACCTTTAGAAAAACTTTAGACGCAGGGGAAAAATACTATCAAAAACTAACGGGTAAATCCCTACTAAACGTCGTATTTGCTGATACAGATGACTCCTTAAACCAAACCGCTTATACCCAACCTGCACTATTTCTGATTGAAGTTGCTCTCGCTCAATTATGGCATTCTTGGGGAATTCAACCAGCCGCTATTTTAGGCCATAGTTTAGGAGAATATTCGGCTGCTTGTTTTGCTGGTGTTTTTGATCTTGAAAGTGGCTTAAAACTGGTCAGCCATCGAGGCAACTTGATGGGGCAATTACCCCAAAATCAAGGGGAAATGGCGGCTATTTTTCTCGATAAGAACTCAGTTATTGAGCATTGCCAAAGTCAGGGAATAAAAATCGCTATTGCTGCCATTAACGCAGAACAACATACCGTTATTTCTGGAGAAAAAAACGTAATTCAAAAACTCTGTAACCATTTTACTAATGCTGGGGTTAAAGTTCGTCAACTTAAAGTTTCTCATGCTTTTCACTCCCCTTTAGTAGAACCAATGGTTGCAGAATTTAAAACGATTCTTCAAGAGATTTCTTTCAGTCAACCTCAAATTTCTCTGGTCTCTAACCTAACGGGAGAAATTGCTGATGACAGCATTATGACTCCTGAGTATTGGCTTCAACATTTACTAAATACGGTACAATTTCACCAAGGAGCTTTATTCCTACAATCTCTTGGATGTGATACTTTTATTGAAATTGGACCTCAACCTATTCTCTCAGGAATTATTCAATCATCTCTATCTTCATCTGAACCTCTAACTCTACCCAGTTTACGATCGGGATTTTCTGATTGGCAAGTTTTATTAGAAAGTCTAGGTAAACTCTATGTTCGCGGTGCAAAGATAGACTGGTTTAGTTTTGATCAAGACTATCATCCTAGACGATGCGCTTTACCTACTTATCCCTTTCAAAAACGTCAACACTGGATTCCTTTAAAAACCCCATCTGCCACTGTTCCACAGGAATCTAATCTAGTCAAAATGTTATCTGAAAAGGACAAAACTACTTTGATGCAAACCCTCTTAGAAACAGGTCATTATTCTGAAGATGAAAAACCAACAATATCTGCCATTGTTCAACAGTTGATTAAGCTGTATTATCAAGAAAAAGAGGACTTTGATTTTGCCAAATTACTTTATCAAGTAGCTTGGCTTCCCTGTGATTTAGCTAACGGTAAGCTAGAAAATCTGACCAGCCTTAAAACGGATTTAGAGGTTTACTTAGAACCCCAATTACAATCCTCAGAATTGATGGGAGTTTCTCTCGCTTTTTCTGAAATGCAAAAACTGACGGCTGACTTTGTTGTTAAAGCTCTGAAAGATTTAGAACTCTTTCAAATGAATACCTTTCTTGATCCCGATCAAAGTTTTATTCAAGCTGGACTCAAACAAGAATATAAATCTTTCTGGAATTATGTCCTAGAAATACTAGCGAAAGTCGGCATTTTAGAAAAGCAAAATACCCGATGGAAAATTGTTAAAGAACCTGAACAATCTAATCCTGATGTAGCGGTAGAAGATTTAATCAATCATTATCCTAATGCTCAAATAGAACTCAATCTATTTCGACAAGTTGCCACAAATTTAGCGGCCATTATTACGGGAAAAATATCTCCTTTATCTATCCTATTTTCTCAAGATGGACAAGGAGGAGCCAGCGAATTTTATAAAAATACATCTTCGGCAAAAATTCTCAATCTGGGTATCTCTAAAACCGTTGAACTTCTACTCTCAAGTTATTCTCCCTCAGCCTCCCTCCGCATTCTCGAAATTGGGGCGGGAACTGGAGCTACAACCCAACAGGTTCTTAAAGCTTGTAACTCTCGTCAAATTACCTACACATTCACTGATGTTTCCCCCTTCTTTCTAGAGAAAGCTAGAGATAATTTGGCTGAATTTTCTGGACTAGAATACAAAGTTCTCGATATTGAAAAAGACCCGATATTACAAGGGTTTTGCTGTCATTCTTATGACTTGATTATCGCAGCTAATGTCTTACACTCTACCGCCAATTTACAAGAGGAAACCTTGCCTCATATTCAAAGTTTACTACGTCCAGGCGGTCATTTATTACTGTTAGAATTAACTCAGCAATCTTCCTGGATTGATTTAATCTTTGGTGTCACTCAAGGTTGGTGGCGTTTTAGCGATTATCATTTGCGGCCAAATCATCCTATAATTACAGCATCAACTTGGGAATCTATGCTGCTTAAATCGGGTTTTTCTCAGGTGGAATTTGTTTCTCCTGATCAAAAAATAGGTACTGCTTTATTTCAGCAAAGTATTATTCTGGCTCAAAGTTCAGAAATCTCCCCTAACACCGCTAAAAACTGGCTAATTTTTACTGATGTTGAACCTCAACAAAATACTTTTGTCTTAGGGATTCAAGAGCAACTACTTAAAAAGTGTGATTCCTGTCGGATAATTTATCAAGGGGAGAAAAATACACAAATATCATCTTTTGAGTCTTGTTTAAATGCTAATCAACTACAACAATTAGAGGAATTGTTTGCGTCAAATCCATCTCCAGATCGAATTATTTATCTTTTGAATAGTGATGCCAAAGATCAACCAGAATCCATTTTATTAAATCGCTGTAACTATCTTTTAAATCTTCTCAAAGCTATTCAAACAATCCCTAATCCCCCTCAATTATTCCTTGTCACTCAGGGGGCCCAACCCTTTGAATTAGAACAGCCTTCTTTCGGGTTTCAGTCTCCTCTTTGGGCAATGGGGCGTGTTATTGCCCTAGAAAATCCGCAATTATGGGGAGGTATGCTGGATCTTGATCCCGACCTTGATATTAATCAAAATATTACCGCATTACTATTAGGATTAACTCATGCTCACGATGAGGATCATTTGGTCTTCCGCAAAGGTCAAGGCTATGTTGCTCGTCTGCTTCCTCTGAAGTCTCTAGAGAGAAAAACCGTTAAGGTTCAACCTGAGGCTACCTACCTAATTACGGGAGGAATAGGACATCTAGGCTTAGAATTAGCGGAACATTTAGTCAATTTAGGAGCAAAACATCTCATTTTAACGACACGCCGCTCATTACCAGCCCGCTTCCTGTGGGATTCAGTAACCGAATTAGCCCAAATATCAGAAAAAATCAGAAAATTAGAGGAAAAAGGAGCATCAATCGAAGTGATTTCGGCAGACGTTGGCAATTTTGAGGCTATGCAGTCTATATTTACCCAGATTGAAAAAACCGCTTATCCCTTGCGTGGCATTTTCCATCTTGCCGGAATCTCAGGCCGACAAGCTCAATTAAAAGACTGTACTTTGCAGGATCTCGAAGCAGTTTTTCAGGCAAAAGTTAAGGGTTCTTGGAATTTACATCAACTATCTTTGGGTACTCAATTAGACTATTTTGTGCTGTTTTCTTCGGCAGGTGCAATTTGGGGGGCAAAGGAACAAGGCTTATATGATACTGTTAGTCATTGGCTGGATGCTTTGGCTCATTTCCGTCATCTTCAAGGTCTTCCTGCAACGGCTTTAAATTGGGCATTATTGGCGGGTAATGGTATAGTATCTCAAGACTATGAGGACTGGCTCAAACAGATTGGGATCAGGGAAATTGCTCCAGATATGGCCTTGAGAATCATGGATGCTATTATGGCTTCTAATCAAACACAGGTTTTAATCGCCGATGTGGATTGGGTTCGTTTCAAAAATATCTATCAATTTAAAGGCGAGAAACCACTCCTAAAAAATTTAGGACTCTCAGAAATTCCCATTAAGTCTGTTCAAGAATCAGACTCTGTACTGCATCTTTTAGAGGAGATGCCTTTCGGAGAACGTCGGGAATATTTGTTAGAATATGTTAGCAAACAAGTCAGAATGATTTTAGGGATTAAATCTATGCCAGATAGAGAACAAGGATTGATAGAAATGGGGATTGATTCCTTATCCTCTATTGAATTGAAAAATCGTTTAGAGAAAGGATTAGAAGTTCTCTTACCCACTTCTTTAGTCTTTGACTTTCCTAATATTAGACGCTTAGTTGATTATCTGCTTGACCGTATTTTCGGTGAAAAAGTTCAAAAAACAGCCCAGAAGATGATTAACTTCACTGAAGTTCAGCAGGAGATTAGTGAGGATTTAATCTTACAAGAACTTACTGATTTAGAGGCTTTTTTAGGAGATTAAATAATCCTAAGCCTTGAAGTTAGAAAGCTTGAAGTTAAAAAAAATTCAAGGCATTTCCTAAAAGTTAACCTATATTCAAAACTATGCAAACTCCATTTTTTCCACAAGAAACCGTTAAAAGTTCTCATCAATTTTTTGATAATTTGAAATTGATTGCCGCTCCTTACTGGTATCCAACTGATCCTAAAGGAAGGACATTTTCAGAGGTAATAAGTTCCTGGGGAATGCTGTTTCTCCTCCTTTTAGTAATTGTTGGACTGGTTGCCTCTAATGCAGCTAATAGCTTCGTTAACCGCTATTTGGTTGATGTCATTATTCAAGATAAAAATGCCTCTAAGTTTCTGACAAGTTTATTGCTTTATGGCTTAGGATTACTTTTAATTACCCTGTTTACTGCATTTTCTAAATTTGTTAAAAAAAGAATTATTCTGGATTGGTATGAATGGCTAAATCAGCAGGTTATTACCCAATATTTGAGTGATTGCGCCTATTATAAAATTAATTTTAGATCCGATGTGGATAATCCAGATCAACGGATAGCTCAAGAAATAGAACCCATTGCTAGAAATGCTGTTAATTTTGGGGCTATTTTATTAGAAAAAGTCTTAGAAATGACGACTTTTTTAGTAATTCTTTTCTCAATTTCCCGACTAGCTGCCTTAATTTTAGTGGCTTATACAATTATCGGCAACCTAATTGCTGTTTCTTTAAGTCGAGAATTAGATAAGATTAGTCAAGAAGAACTGGAATCCAAAGCTAATTACACCTACACTTTAACTCATGTTCGGAATCATGCTGAATCCATTGCCTTTTTTCAAGGCGAAAATCAAGAGTTTAAAATAATTCAACGTCGATTTAATAATCTCGTCAGAAATTCTCTCAGTAAGATTGATTGGGAGAGAAATCAAGACATTTTTAGTCGAAGTTATCGCTCAGTTATTCAAATATTTCCCTTTGTCGTCTTCGCTCCAGCCTATATTCGGGGGGAAATTGATTTCGGACAAGTTAATCAGGCTATTATTGCTTGCAGTATGTTTGCTAATGGTTTTTCTGAGTTAATCCTTGAATTTGGTTCTTTGGGCAGATTTTCCAGTTATGTTGAGCGTCTATCTGAATTTTCTTCGGTCTTAGAAGAAATGGGACAACAACCCAAGGATGCTAGTACCATTAAAACCCTTGAAAAAAATCAGATCGAGTTTGAGGATGTTACTTTACAAACACCAGATTATGAAAAGGTAATTGTTCAACATTTATCCCTATCTATCGAACCAGGCGAGGGTTTATTAATTGTCGGACCGAGTGGACGAGGTAAAAGTTCTCTATTAAGAGCTATTGCTGGCTTATGGAATGCAGGAACTGGTTGTTTAAAACGACCTCCCTTAGAACAATTTCTCTTTTTACCTCAACGTCCTTATATTATTTTAGGAACTCTCAGAGAACAGTTACTTTATCCTAAAACAACCCGTGAAATGACCGATGGAGAACTTGAATCCGTTTTACAACAAGTTAATCTTCAAAATATAGCCACAAAAGTTCATGGCTTTGATGCGGAAGTTCCTTGGGAAAATATATTATCTTTAGGAGAACAACAACGCCTTGCTTTTGCCCGATTGTTAGTAACCCATCCCCGCTATGTAATCTTAGATGAAGCCACAAGTGCTTTAGATTTGAACAACGAACAAACCTTATATCAGCAGTTACAAAAAGCACAGACCACTTTTATTAGCGTAGGACATAGAGAAAGTTTATTTAAGTATCATCAATGGGTGTTAGAACTTTTAGAGGATTCTAGTTGGCGACTTGTTTCCATAGATGATTATCGATCCTCAAAATCTCTGTAACTGTTTCATGGCCAAAACTCAATTTAGGAAAAATTACGATGACTACTACTTCACCAAAAACTCTGACTATGGATATTCAAAAACCCAGGGTTCTTTTAATCGGAAAAATGTATGATGAAGCGGGGGAAAAACTTCTTGAAGAATCTACTAATATAGAGATTTTGGCTAATCCTACACTGGAGAAAATTAATGATGCCATTCAAGAAGTATCTGGCGTATTTGTGCGTTATCCTAATAAGTTAGAGGCTTCATCAATCCGATTAGCAAAACACTTAAAAGTAATTAGTACCTCTGGATTTGGCACAGATTCTATTGATATTATGGCAGCAACAGAACAGGGTGTTATCGTTGTTAATAATCCCGGAATGTCAACTACAGCTGTAGCAGAACACACCTTATCTATGATTTTAGCCCTTGCCAAAAAGCTCCCTTTTTTAGATCATTGTGTGAAAAAGGGTAACTATTTAATTCGCAATCAGAGCCAACCGATTCAACTCGAAAACAAGACTCTTGGTATTGTGGGTTTAGGAAGAATTGGTACTCTGGTGGCTCACAAATGTAACCTAGCACTGGGGATGAGAGTATTAGCTTATGATCCCTATGTTCCAGCCAGCAAAGCGGAGACAGTAGGAGCAACTTGGGTCAAAGATTTAGATGTTCTTCTGGCTGAATCGGACTTTGTTTCTTTGCATCCTGAACTAACAAGTGAAACACGGGAAATGTTTAATATCTCAGTTTTTAAAAAGATGAAACCAACAGCTTTTTTAATTAATACCTCCCGGGGAAAAGTCGTTTGTGAAAAGGATTTAGGGATCGCCCTTAATCAAAAATTGATAGCTGGATGCGCCCTAGATGTCTTTGAACCAGAACCGCCGGCTTTAGATAATCCTTTATATAATTTTGAGAATGTCATTCTCTCACCTCATTTAGCTGGAGTAACCCCTGAAGCGAGTCTAGCGGCTGCTGTTTCGGCGGCGAATCAAATATTACAAGTGCTTCAGGGAGAGAAGCCTCCTTATATGATTAATCCAGAGGTGTGGAATCTTTTTTAAAGCATCTAGAGAATCTCAGGGATTCGGTTAATTAAAAATGGCAATATTTCTGAAAAATCCTTAGGAGGATAATAATTTGGAAAACATCGGCAAAATTCCCCTCAAAGATGAATGGCGTAATCGCTGGGCAACCATCAAACAATTTATCCTTAATCCGGTTCGAGAAATGGCGTTTTTGCAAGATCAGTTTCAAGTTTCTGAACTGTATACTAATATAGCGAAACGCGATCCTCATCTTCATGATCCTAATTTTCCCCAATGGCTTAATTTTGGTTATTGGCAAGAAGAAACAACTTATAACGGAGCTTGTGCCGCTTTAGCGCGTAAATTAGCCGAAGTAGCCGAACTTAAAGCCGGAGATCACCTTTTGGATGTGGGTTTCGGTTTTGCTGAACAGGATTTACTCTGGGTAAGAGAAAACAATGTTGGCTCAATTATCGGTCTAAATACAACTGAGTTACAAGTAGAAATTGCTCAAGAAAGAGTAGCTAAAGCAGGGTTATCGGACAGGATAAAACTTCAAGTCGGCTCGGCTACTCAAATACCCTTTCCTGAGAATTCTTTTGATAAGTTGACCGCTTTAGAATGTGCTTTTCATTTTGACACTCGTGAGGATTTTTTTGCGGAAGCTTTTCGAGTTTTGCAGCCCGGTGGAAGGTTGGCTATAGCGGATTGTTTGCCTAGAGTGGGTCGAGAAATTAACTTCTGGCTGCGGGTTAATAGTAAGAAAATGTGTATTCCCTTTGCTAATCAATACGACCGACATACTTATGTAGAAAAACTCAAAAAGCATGGATTTGTTAATATCCAAGCTTTATCTATTAGTGAATATGTTTGGCCGGCAATGGTTCATTATTTTGCCCAGATTAGCCAAGGAATTAGTAAGCATGATTTAGTTATCGATCTCCAGAAAGATAACCCAGGACTTGAAGCTTGGTCAAGAAATCGGGGTTGGTTTATGGCGTTTGATGATTATCTTTTGTTTTCAGCAGAAAAGCCTAAATTAAACTGAGTTCGGGTTAAGCAGATTGATGTAAAACCCAATCCATAGATAGGGGGGACTTCTTGTTAGCGATTGCCTATTAATCAAGGAGTTGATAATCTAGAATTGGCCAGGGTTTTCTAACAGTCCCTTCTATAGCGTTATCCCGAACGCAGGTTAAGCTAGAAATCACTAGTCACCCCCCAGATGTAGGGCTGATTCATTCTCTCTTATGTCATTCTCTTAACTCCTTATCTGGTAAAGTTTTTAGTCGATTTCTTGGAAATACATAGCTGAAAATTTGTCAAAATGTCGTGAGTAGTCGTGCAAAATTAATTTCCTAGTGAAGATAGGCAAGAGGCAAGAGGCAAGAGGTGGTTAGATATGTGTAATTAATTTTGCTTAGGTACTTATGAGAGCAAAAACCTGTACTCCCCTGTTCCCTAACTTACCTCGTAAGCGATTAAAGGTAGCAAAAAAAAGAAGTAGATTCGGAGAATGAATTAGCCCTAGCATTAAGGAGGGATCGACACCCCCCTTATCAAGGGGGGATCGAACCCAAAATCTATCTTCAATTTAATTATAACCAGCTACTTACAATCAAAAATGGGATAGGTTAAAAACAGATACCACGGTTCCGATTAAGTCAGAACTACTGACGAATTTGTACCGGCATCACCAAATAGGTCATCTTTAAACCTCCCAAGGGGGTAAAAATAACTGGTTGGGTACTAGCATTTAACTGCATTTGGATATCATTATTGGGTAAAGCCTTCAAACCGTCCATTAAATACTTCACATTAAAGGCAATATCGCCACTTTCTCCCTGAATTTCCGCCGCCATGGACTCTTTGGCACTACCTAAATCGGGAGATTCCACCGCTAGGGATAAACGGTTATTTTCGCTATCGAGACTAAACTTGACTAAATTATTCTTTTGGTCCGATAAAACCGCCACTAATTCCAAACAACGGATTAACTGTTTGCGGTCTAAAACCAAAGAGCGCTCGAAGGATTTAGGAATTAACTGATTATAAGTGGGATAGGCCCCTTCTAACTTACGACTGGTTAACCTCTGTTCCCCCATTTCAAAGATGACTTGAGAATCATCCACATGCAGAGTAATAGTCTCGATATTTTGTTTTGTTGCCATCATTCTTTCCAATTCTCGCAGGGCCCGGGCCGGAATAGTGACATTAAAGCCACCAGAGGCACTTTCCACCTCCTCTAGGGGAGTTTGTACCACCGCTAAACGATGACCGTCTGTAGCGGCAAATTCTAGACAATCGACGGTTTTAGTTAAATGTACCCCCGTCAACACCTGTTTAGTTTCATCGCCACTAGCGGCAAACAACGCACCTTTTAGCCCTTCTGTCAAGGCAACTATAGGTAAATTAACAATTTCTCCATCGGCCACCGTGGGCAATTCTGGGAACTCATCGGCCTTCATGCCGCGAATTTGGAACTGTGCCGAGGCGGTTTTCAGGAAAGCGAGACTATGCTCCTCATCATTCTCGTTTTCTTCCACAGAGATGGTAATTTCCCCCTCTCCTAAACGAGAGACAATATCGTTCAGCAATTTTGCTGGCAGGGTAATTTTGCCCCCTTCCACCACCTCGGCCCGAAAACTGGTGCGAATCCCTAAACTCAAATCAAAAGCAGTCAGGCTAATTTCGCCCTTTTCCTCATCGGCACAAAAGAGAACATTCCCCAACACCGGATGGGTAGGACGACTGGCAACGGCCCGACTAACTAGGGATAAATTGCTGTTGAGTTCGCTTTGACTACTGGTAAATTTCATAGCAGGAATAGTTTTTTTGTACGCTAAAAAATAATAGCAAGAATTCCCCTGTGGAAAATCTGTGGAAAACCGGAGCTTTTTTCGATCGCTCTTTCCGGGCTAAAATCTATCAATAGCAATAACTTCGGCCATTGCTAGGTTTTTCTGGCAATTCTAAAAAGATTGTGGAAAAATTGTCAAAAGTGAAATTTTCGCCCCTTCTCAGCCAATTACATAAGTTGTTAAGCATCAGGCTACAAGTTAAGAATAGCGAGACTTTAGCCGACCGGCACCCTTCTTAGGGAAAAAATTGCATCAAATTTAGGCCAGTGATCTTTAAAATGGAACAAGCAGCAGGAAGTTAACAAAACAAAACTCCGGGCATTCCCCGGAATCGATAGACTCAAGTAGACAAGGAGACAGGATTGGTTAGCACATCTTCGTATCAAACAACAAAATCGAAAGAAATCTTTACAGCCGCTCAAAAATTAATGCCGGGAGGCGTAAGTTCCCCCGTGCGGGCCTTTAAATCCGTCGGTGGTCAACCCATCGTTTTTGAAAGCGTCAAAGGGGCCTATATTCGCGACGTGGACGGTAACGAATACATCGACTATGTGGGAACTTGGGGGCCGGCTATCTGTGGTCATGCCCATCCCGAAGTGATTGCCGCCCTCCACCAGGCCCTAGATAAAGGGACCAGTTTCGGCGCTCCCTGTGTCCAGGAAAATATTCTCGCTGAAATGGTGATTGATGCCGTTCCCAGCATTGAAATGGTGCGTTTTGTCAATTCCGGCACCGAAGCCTGTATGTCCGTCCTGCGCTTAATGCGGGCTTTTACCGGCCGGGATAAAATCATCAAATTCGAGGGCTGTTACCACGGTCACGCCGATATGTTCCTGGTTAAAGCCGGCTCTGGTGTAGCCACCCTAGGCCTACCCGACTCGCCGGGGGTTCCCAAAACCACCACTAACAACACTTTAACCGCCCCCTACAATGACCTGGAAGCGGTAAAAGCTCTCTTTGTCGAAAATCCCGACTCGATTGCCGGGGTGATTTTAGAGCCGGTGGTGGGTAATGCCGGCTTTATCGTGCCGGATGCTGGCTTTTTAGAAGGTTTGCGGGAATTAACCAAGGAATACGGGGCTCTATTAATGTTTGATGAGGTAATGACCGGATTCCGCATCGCCTACGGTGGCGCTCAGGAAAAATTCGGCATTACCCCCGATTTAACCACCCTCGGCAAAGTTATCGGCGGTGGGCTGCCGGTGGGGGCCTACGGCGGTCGGGCCGATATTATGGCGATGGTGGCCCCGGCCGGCCCGATGTACCAAGCGGGAACCTTATCCGGCAACCCTTTGGCCATGACAGCAGGAATTAAAACCCTCGAGTTACTCCAGCGCCCCGGCACCTACCAATATCTCGATAAAGTGACCAAATCCTTAACTGAAGGGCTGCTGAAAGTGGCTAGAGATGCTGGTCACAGCGTTTCTGGGGGTTATATTAGTGCCATGTTCGGAATGTTTTTCACTGGCAACCCCGTGCATAACTATGAAGATGCTAAAAAGGCCGATGTGGCTAAATTCGGTCGTTTTCACCGGGGAATGTTGGAAAGAGGCGTTTATCTAGCTCCTTCCCAGTTTGAAGCTGGTTTTACTTCTTTAGCTCACACAGAGGCTGATATCGAACGGACTTTGGCCGCCGCTAAAGAGGTTTTAGAAAGTTTATAATCAATGCTGCTTCGGCGGGGAAAATTGATTGATAGAGTCCCAAGTATTGATGAGTTGACATCTCCCCGCTTGCAAAAGACGGGGATTCTCAGGGGAAATTTGCCTAGAAACCCCGAACAATCGAGGGATTATTATCCCCAGCACTGTCAAACCTATCAGTCCCAGCACAGGCCACCCCTTTTTAGTCAACCAGATCTCGGAGATCATGAGCAAGCGGTATCTAACTTGACAAAAATTACCGCGGTTTCTATAATCCTGAAACCGTCAACAAAATTGAGCGATAAATAGCCTGGCCAAAAATCAAGAAAAACAGCAAAAAAACGTAGTTCCCCCCTTGACAAATAGCCAAAACTAGACATTAGTTAAATTTAATGATTTTTTAATAAAAACCGCTTTCTATCACCAGAAAAAGCGATCAGTAGATTTTTATCAGAGTAATGTAATCATCTTTACAACTATCGGGGATCAAAGGATGTTACGGTGAAGGAGCGATGACAAACCCACTTTAAGATCACCCCAATTGCTATGGCACAGATTCTCGATCCCCTCCCCAACGGCAAGAAAAATAGTATTCTTTGTTGTTATGTCAATGCGACCAATCATATTCAAATTGTTCGCATCACCAATATTGCTAACTGGTATTTTGAAAGGGTGGTTTTCCCGGGGCAGCGTTTAGTATTCGAGACCCTAGCCGATGCTTTCTTAGAGATTCATACTGGGATGATGGCCAGCGCCATCCTTTCCGATAATATCCCCTGTGAGCGCCTTTATATCAGCGATGGGGATGACGATGACTCCGATGGTCAACTAGACGGGGAAATATTCTACCCCCATTCCCTAGAGGAAAGTCAAGGGGCTAAAATTGACAATGCCGTACCCTTCGGTTTAAGTTTAGCTTCCGCCTAGCTAATAAACTAATCTGATAATTCCCCTCGCACGAGAATCACAGTGCAATTAACCGCACGGGCAATCGTCGAGGGGATATTGCCATTTAAGAACTGATTGAGCAAGCTTTCCCTAGAGGCACCCAAAAGCACCAAAGAACAATCCTCCGATTCTACCAGATTAATCACCGCCTCGGCCGGAGAGGCCGAACGAATCGGTAAAGGCACAATCGGCTGTGTGATCGCTTTCTGTAAAGATGCTTGTAAAACTTCCAAAATAGACAGATCTGGCAGTAACTCCGTCGGAGAATAGATTTTACATAACCAAAGTTTGGGATGATCCGAAGACTCGGACAAAGACAGCAAACTAGGCAATAATGTTAAGGCGCGTTGGGCATTGGGACCGCCGGCGGTGGGAATCAGCCACATCCTTTCCCGATTAGAATCGTTGGGAAAACAATCCTTTGTCCCCAATTTTACCAAGATAGTTTCACAGGGAGCTTGGGCGATCAAAGTATCGACTAAAAACCCAAAAATCGCCCCAGTGGTGGATCTTTCCCCCGTCCAACCCATAATTAATAAATTGCTGTGTCGTTCGCGAATCGTGGCCAAAATCCCGTCGGCGATATCCTGAGCAACGGAAATTTGTGTATGAACAGAGATATTCTGCTGTCGCGCTAATCTTTCCAGACGATGAAGTAATTTGCGTCCTTCGCGCGTATCTACCTTTACTTCCGCCGGAGAACTAAGACGAGGCACAGTAATCACATAGAGACAATCTATCTCATAATTGCGTTCACGGGCGACAGCAGCGGCAATTTTAAACAAAGCGGTAGCGGTGTCGGGATTGGCAATAGGTAACAAAATCCGGCCTATTCCCACAGCCGGGGAACGAGTTTGATAAACCACATAGGAAGGGGTACTGGGTTGGGGCAGTTGACAAACCCCCCCCAATTGATCAGCTTCCACCCGGATAATATCGGTGCGGGTGATGATCCCCACCAGTTTTTGACCATCGGTAACGGGTAAACGGGAAAGCTGATAGCGATTTAACAGAAATAAAACATCGCTTAAGGCTGCCTGGGGGGCCACAGTAATCGGATTGGGAGTCATCATCTCCCGCAGGACGGTTTGACTGTTTTTTGATCGCCATTTATCCAGATCACTTTGGGTAAAAATCCCCAATAGTCGCCCCTGTTCCACCACGGGAAAACCGCGATGATGGGAACGGGACATAATTTTCACCACTTCCCCCAGGGGTAAATCCGCCGGCAGAATTTCCACCTGTGATTGCATCACATCCATAGCCGATAGATGGGCCAGCACATCATTAGCAGGGGTTTCTTCGTTGAGAATAATGCCACTAGCGGAAAGTAAATGCTGATAGAGAGAACCGGGTAGAATGCTTTCAGCAGTGATATAAGAAACGGCACAGGTCAACATCAGGGGCAGCACAATGTTAAAATTGCGATGCAGTTCAAAGACAATCACGATCGCCGTTACCGGAACCCTGACTACTCCCGTAAAAAAAGCCCCCATACCAGCTAAAGCATAACTAGGTTCGCTGCCGAAACCCATAATTTTCGTCTCGATTCCCCCCACCAGAAACCCCAAACAGGATCCCAACACCAAAGCGGGGGCGAGCAGTCCCCCCGGTGCGCCAGAACTATAGGAGATCATCGTCAGGAAAAAATAGACCACAAAAGCGAGGGCGGTATTCTGCCAACTTAATTCCCCTGCCAGCAAAAATTCCCGTAAACCCGTATTATCTCGAAAAAAGTCGGGTAAAAAAGCCACTACCGTTCCCGATAAGCAACTGACTAGACCAATGCGCCAAGCCAGAGATAACCGCCAACGCCGCTGCAACTGACTACAAAAAAGGATGCCTTGATTGAATAAAGACCCCAATAAGCCCGCTAAAACCCCCAAAAGGCAATAAATGGGTATTTCTTGGGCAGAGAAGCTAATATTGGCATATTCAGTGATGATCGAGGGGGTATTCTGCAGCATCATCGAAACCACAGCACCGGTAAAGGAAGCCACGATCGCCGTTTCTAGGGTCATACTGGAGACATCGCGCATTAATTCCTCAATCACAAAGAGGACCCCGGCGATGGGAGTAGTAAAACCGGCCGCTAACCCGGCAGCGGCCCCGGCTGCGATCATCTGACGACGGTGATCGGGACTGGTGGGCAGCCAGACGCTTAATTGGGCTGCTAGGGCCGCCCCGATGTGTACCGTGGGGGCCCGACGACCAAGGGTTAAACCACCGCCAAGGATCAGGATCGCCCCGATCATTTTTACTAGGGCGACGCGCCAAGACAGGGGCAAAGGATATTTAGCTAAGGCCGCTTTTACTTGGGGAATACCACCCCCGGCGGCTGCGGGGGAGAAGTGTTCCACAATCCAGCCGGCGCTGTAACCAAGCAGAAAACCGCCGAGGGGCAAAACTAGGAAAGGAGAGGAATTGGCTACTAGATGCACCCGCCAACCACCTAACCAACCGATGCCCAATTTCAGGATAATAGCGGCAAGGGCGGAGAGAATTCCGATGAAACAGGCTACCAGTAAAGCATAACGACTATCGGTCGCGCTACGTCCGAAGTGTTGGGATTTAAACCACTGACGGAGGTTTTGGTGACGGGCAAAAAGTCCCATAATTATCAGGGAGAATCAAGGCAATGGCGGAGCGAGGATTTATTTCGGGTTCTGATTCCTCGTCTCTTTAATCATAGGCCGTTAAGTTCTGTGACTGTTCACCTTGTTTCTACCAGTGCATCCCATAGTAGTTTTTCGATCGATGGGCTAGGATCAAAGGTTGTTCCTATCTTTGATCGGAGGATATAAAGCTTGTCATTGATTGACCATATCTCTACAGTGGATCTATTTTGTGGGGCTGGGGGGCTAACCCATGGTTTTGAGAAAGCTAGACTAATCGTTAAAGCGGGTTATGATATCGACCCAGCTTGTCAATTTCCCTACGAACATAATAACAACGCCCAGTTTATTTTAAAAAATATCGAGGATGTTAGCGGCGATGATTTAGCAAGTCATTTTTACGGCAGCAAAGTGAAAATTTTAGCTGGTTGCGCCCCTTGTCAACCTTTTTCTACTTATTCAAGACGTTACCAGCAGCGTGATATGAAATGGAAACTTCTCCAAGATTTTGCTCGTTTGGTGCAAGATTGTCAACCGGATATTGTTTCTATGGAAAATGTTCCACAATTACAGAATACTTCAGTTTTTGAGGAGTTTATTCAGAAATTAATTAGCTTAAATTATACTATTGAATCCTCTAGGGTCAATTGTCTGGATTATGGCATACCTCAAACTCGAAAACGCTTGGTTTTATTGGCTTCACGCTTTGGTAGCATTAATCTACTTCCTGCCACTCATAGTCCAGAAATGTATGCAACAGTCCGCAAGACTATCGCTCATCTTCAACCATTGCAAGCAGGACAAAAATCTGATTTTGATCCTCTGCACCAATGTAGTAATTTATCTGAACTAAATTTACGTCGTATTCGAGTTTCCAAACCGGGGGGTACTTGGAGTGATTGGCCAGAAGAATTAATTGCCAGTTGTCATTTAAAAAATAGCGGTAAAACCTATCCTAGTGTCTATGGTCGTATGGAATGGGAGCAACCAAGTCCAACAATTACAACGCAGTTTTTCGGCTATGGTAATGGTCGATTTGGACATCCAGAGCAAGATCGAGCTATTTCTTTAAGGGAAGCGGCTTTATTACAAACTTTTCCTCAAAATTATCAATTTTTATCTCCTGATGAACCGGTAGTTTTTGACCGGATTGGTCGCTTGATTGGTAATGCTGTCCCCGTTAAGTTAGCTGAAGTTATTGCCTTGAGTATCTTAAATCATATCCAGATATTTATCGATCATTAATCTGAGAGCTATGTAAATAATCTTGTCTGGTAATATATTGGTTAATATTGTTTAATATTTGTTCCAGATAAGCAATTACTTCCTCCTTAATTGTTAGCAACTCCTCCACAGTAATATCTCTACCAATTTCAGCAAACGATTTATTTCCATGAGCTAAATCATTACGTTTGTTCTTGATCATATCCAAGCTTTCCCCATGTTTGGTCTTGTTATATTCAGTATCACAAGAGAATCCAAAATTTCTCGCAGTTTTCCTAACTTCTTTTTTATCAATATTACCAGAGAATAATTCCTGACTTTGAAATCCAGCTGCAATAATATCAGTAGAAATATCTCTGATGTTAGAGTGAATATTCTCTGGGGAGCGTTTTTTGAAATTTTCAATAACAATTTTTTTAATTTCGGTACTTACCAAATTATAGGAAACTCTTCTATTTTTGAGTTCATCAAAAATTGCGGTAACTGCATTCCTCATACTTGATTCAACCAGATTATAGAGTAGTAAAAAACTATTGGCTTTAAGGGTTTTAATTAATTGGTAGTCTAGGGGGATATTTTCCCTTTGTCCATCATCTTTTAATACCGATAATTGTGTAGTTTCCTGTCCTAATTTTTCTAAAAATGCGAAATATATATTAATTTCTTCTACCCGTTCTCGAAAATCTATCAAAACTGTTTGCATAGTTAATTCAAAAGATGATCACGAACGTATTCTATACGACGAATTACTTTAGGTCGAGAATTACTGGCATCAGAAGTAGTATATTCCTTAAATTCTTTTGTGTCTAACCAATCGATTGAATTGGGAACCAATTGGGGATTTTCTTTTAAGGCTAAGGCAACCCCCACGGAAATGGCTTCAAAGCGAATTCTGGGAGTCCTAACATGGCCTTTTGCTTTAGAAAATCCATTGGGAAAATATTTCTCCACAAAATCTAACATGATTAAAAATTGCTCACGAAACTTCTCTTGATCAAGATTATTTGTATTATGTTCCTCCAGATATTCATCTAAAAATTCATTGACCCTTTTACCAAAATTTTTATAATTGTCCAAATAGGCAAAGAAACGTAATATAAATTCTTCTGGTTCTCTTTGGCGACGAGACGCTTCCGATAAGGGACAAAGTTTGATAAATTTTTCTTCTTGAGCAAGTTCTGCTACTAAATTAACTAGGGGGCCAGGAGATATACCTCTCCGTTTTTCCATATCATTTAAGGGGATACTACCTGTATTGATACGTTCAAACAGGTCTCTGCGTACTTCTTCATCGGCTTTTTCTGTAAGCACTATCATGCGAATAGTAGAACGATTGAAGCGCCTTTGTCTCCCTAATGGTAAATCACTAAACTTAAACCCATTTAATGTTTTTAACTTTTTTAATTCACATAATTCTAGCTCATCATTGAGAAATCTACTTAAAGTCCGAATGCGTTGAGTTCCGTCAATAACTTCCAACCTCCCTAAATCTTCTTCCTCGTCCTTGCGTAAATCTGCCACAAAAATATAGGGTATGGGTAGTCCTAAAAAAATTGATTCAATGAACTTCGACTGGTGAGCTTCTGGCCAGATCATCTCTCTTTGGTAATCTGGTATATAAAGTTCATTGATGTCTTCCTCTAAACCATCTTTATATTTTTGAACTAAAACCTCCACAGGATATTCCTTTGTGTCGTAATCAACTATTTTCTGTTTTTCGCGGATTTCTTGCTCTGCTTTGTCTTTCAGACTATCGCTGATTTCTGTTCTGGCAAATTCATCGGGTTTGTTAGCCATCTCGAAGTTACTTGCAACCATCAATTTATCTAATCAATCATACAATGTCTTTGCGTAAAAAAGCCGCTCCACTCCCCTTGACAGCAGCTTTTCTGAATAATTAACTATATAGTGATACAATTATGTTAATTTGGCTCAAGTGCCGAAGCTCATACCATATTTTTTAGCTAATGTCAATAAAGTTATGAAACGATTTATGTTATTATTTTGTGTTCTCGTGAGTTTTTTGCTATTTATCAGCCTTCAAATCGATTTTTCCTTGTCCGCACTAGCTCTAACTCGACAACAGCTAGAAGGACCCGGGCAGCTGTTGTATCAATCCCGTCATAGTTTGCGCGATGATACTGGTAGTCCTTGGCAGGTGGTGTTATTCAAACGGGTTAAAGATGGGGAAACGGTAGAAATTAGTTTGCGCTTGGTGGGATTTCCAGAGGGGATTGAGTTTCTTCACCCGGAAAGATTAACGATAACCACTGCTAAAGGTCAAATTTTAGCGGCTGAGGATGCTTTTGCCCAAGAATCACCCGCAGCTAACGTTGGTCAATACAAGATGCAGGATATCTTAACGCAGCTACCCGTTATCGAAGCGATCGAGCTTTCCCTACCCCTAGACAATCCCCGATCTCTCAGTATCCCGATTCCTGTACTTTTAGAATGGCAAAGTCTGCTTTTTTCCGTAAATGGAGGAAATCCCAATCACCCAAGATAAAAAAAATGCCCAATTCGCAAGGGTTTCAGCTATCACCACTACAATAAAATCACTGCCATCAGGAGCTGCGCTCAGAAAATTTCAATTATCTGACTACAGTTCTAAAGCTTCGTAGATGTATAATTTATTCAAAAAACCGACGGTACTGAATTGATAACTAGGTAAAGGGGGAGGGAACAATAATTCCGTTTGATAAACGCTGAAAATGACAAAATTCTTTCTAGTGGTGTTAGTTGCGATCGCTTCTTGTAAAAAAGGATGACCCGTATCCACTAACATTTTACAGTAACCCCGTAAGAGAGCTTGCACCTCGAGGGAAGCTTGCGCCCGAGCGCAGACATTATCCTTAAGATAGCTAGTTAACCTCTGGGAAGCGTATTGTTCGTAATCTTGACGATTTGGGTTAGTTGTCAGCAATATCCCCGCAATTCCCCCTAAAACCACTCCTAACACCATTCCCCCTAACCGCGCCAATTTCATAAGCTCTCAAATCATCACTCACGTACCCTAACCATAGCCTGAATTAGGATAAAAAACCTCTTGTCAACCATTCGTCTTGTGCTATACTTGAAAAGGTGTAAGGCGAGCGTAGCCAAGTGGTTAAGGCAGTGGATTGTGGTTCCACCACTCGGGGGTTCAAGTCCCCTCGTTCGCCCTCTTTTTAAGGCTCGTTGATGATTAGGCTTTGAGTGGGTTGATTGCCACTTACCCGCTCAAATTCTCAATCAATTCGTTAACCTCAAAATGGTCTTTTTGTACTGATAAATTGCGGGGAAAACGCTCAATGTGTTGGCTAAACCGCAATTGATCAAATTTTCGGTTTCAGAAATGAGCCAACGGTGAGTAATTATAGATAATTTTTCCCTTGCCTTTCCCCGTTCCCCCTTGCGAGACTGTGAATTTAAATTTGTCCGACTACTTACCGGTTAAGACGGCACTGGAGAAGCGGAGTAGCGATAACGTGATAGTTTAGATCTAATCGGTAATGTGATGCTAGAACAATAATGACCAGAGTAAACCCGAAGTTAATTATTCATGGGGGAGCGAGTTCCCTAGAGGACAAAGGTGGTTTAGAATCAGTGCGCGATTCTCTCTGGGGGATTGTTAAGAATATTTACAACCTCCTTGACAATGGCGCTAGTGCTGTGGAAGCGGTGACAAAAGGATGTATGTTACTGGAGGATGAACCGCGATTTAATGCCGGGACCGGTTCGGTGGTGCAATCGGACGGTCAGGTGCGAATGAGTGCAGCCTTGATGGATGGTCGTCACCAGCGTTTAAGCGGTGTCATTAACGTCTCGCGGGTACAGAATCCCATTAGCCTCGCTCAATTTCTCCAAAGTCAAGAGGATCGCATTCTCTCGGAAATTGGAGCTGCCGATCTGGCTAGAGAATTACAAATTCCCCTCTATGATCCCCTAACCGATTATCGGATTCAAGAATGGATGGAGGAAAGAAAAACGAATTTTAACCGCAAAATGGCCCGTTTATTCGCCGATTCGTCAGCACAACGGGGAACTATCGGGGTGGTGGCTCTTGATCAGCAAGGAGACATCGCCGCCGGAACTTCTACTGGGGGTAAGGGACTAGAAAGAATCGGTCGCGTTAGTGACAGTGCCATGCCAGCCGGCAATTATGCAAATCCATGGGCCGGAGTAAGTTGTACGGGAGTCGGGGAAGATATTATTGATGAGTGTTTAGCCGCTAAGGTGGTCATTCGCGTCACCGATGGTTTTTCCCTCGCCGCTGCCGTGGAGAAATCGATGCGCGAATCCCAAACTAATGGTCGGGATCTGGGCATGATTTCCCTTGATCGTCAGGGTAATATTGTTTGGGGGAAAACAGCGGAAATTCTCTTGGCTGCCTATCACGACGGTCAGGCGATCGGTGATACCCTGGAATGGCACGGTGAAAATGTCGGTTTAATCGGTCATGCGGCTGCCAGATAGTGGAACAAACTGCGATCGAGCCTAGTCTTTTCGGTTAATCTGTACAAGATACTTCTTCTCGAAAATCTCCGTGTGGCAATACATTATTCCTATTTTTGACCCCGATGTGAAAAACTGGTCAGCCGAAGCGCGATTATTGCGCTGGATGACTTTCTTGTGGCTGCTAGTCGGGTTAGTCGTGCTTTTTTCCGCTTCCTACGCTCTGGCTGACAGTCGCTTTGATAACGGACTATACTATTTTATCCGCCAATTAATCTGGCTTTGGATTGGCTTAATTGGCTTTAATTTCCTGGTGCGATTGCCGATCGAGAAACTCCTCAAAATCGCCCCCTGGATGATCTTATTAGTTTTAGGATTAATTTTGATCACTCTTATCCCCGGTTTAGGAGCTAATATCAATGGTGCCACCCGTTGGATTAAAATCGGGCCGATTCTCTTGCAACCGTCGGAATTTATGAAACCGTTTCTCGTGCTGCAAGGGGCGGCAGTTTTCGGTGGTTGGCCGCGTTTAAATGTCAATCAACGGTTAACTTGGATCGCTATTTTTGGGCTAATTTTAGCGGGCATCCTCTTACAACCGAACTTGAGTACCACTGCTCTGTGTGGTATAACTCTCTGGCTGATCGCTCTTGCCTCCGGTCTGCCTTTATCCTACATGACCAGCAGTGCTTTACTGGGTTTAACTATGGCCGTGGTTAGTGTTACTTTCCGCGAATACCAGAGAAAACGGATTTTATCTTTCTTAGACCCCTGGCAGGATCCCCGGGGTGATGGTTATCAATTAGTGCAGAGTTTACTGGCGATCGGTTCTGGCGGAACCACCGGCAGCGGTTACGGTTTATCCCAACAAAAATTATTTTATCTACCCTTCCCGGATACGGATTTTATTTTCGCTGTCTTTGGTGAGGAATTTGGTTTTATTGGCGGTATTTTACTGTTAATCATGCTATTTCTCTACGCTACTCTCGCCCTGATCGTGGCGGTTAAATGTCGTCATCGCATCAAAAAATTAGTGGCGATCGGGGCGATGGTAATTTTGATCGGTCAATCCCTGTTAAATATCGGTGTGGCCACTGGTTCTTTACCCACTACCGGCTTACCTTTCCCCCTCTTTAGTTATGGCGGCAGTTCCAGTTTAGCCAGTCTCTTTTTAGCAGCCCTCTTAATCCGGGTGGCTAGGGAAGAAAATGACAGCCTAGAGCGCAAGACTTGGCAGAAGGGAGCGGGGAGCAGGGAGAAAAAGCTGATGGCTGACGGCTAAAAAGCTAAATACTGTCTCCTGACTTGAAAGTGGGAAGTGGCAAGTGGGTACTACTTTCATACTTGGCGGTGTAACTTGTTGCATCGGGACTTACTTCTAACCCAATTCCCTGGCCAAACCCTAGAAATCATCGGGAATAATCCATTGGGTCGGTTGCGTCAGTTTTTTCAGTCTAGCGGCTTCTGCCATTTCTAACATCTTGTCCAAAGAAGTTGCGGCAATAAATTTGGCTGCTTCGGCGGCATGGGTTTGATTGGGGCATTTATCGCCTAAAATACAACCATTTAGGCAATCTACAGCACAATTTACCTGTTTTTCCATAAAAAATTTCTTTTTCTAACTAGATTTAGCCTTTATATTTTAACCCAACTTTTTTTCAGTACCTAAGCAAAATTAATTACCATCGAAAATGAGGTAATTGACCACCTGAAAATCGGTAAAATCCCACACCCCCCCTGCCCCTAGGAAAAACTTTTTGCCGCA
The DNA here is from genome assembly GCA_007095785.1 of Microcystis aeruginosa Ma_SC_T_19800800_S464. GTDB lineage: Bacteria > Cyanobacteriota > Cyanobacteriia > Cyanobacteriales > Microcystaceae > Microcystis > Microcystis aeruginosa_E. The sequence goes on along the minus strand of SFBL01000019.1, from coordinate 4,904 downwards.
AACCCTAGGTAGGTAATTATGCCAGTTAAGAAAGCGGCACGCTTAACCTTTCCCTAACCCATAAATTGCTATATATTTTGATTGTGTGAGGAGTGAGAAGAAAGCAAAGTCCTTGGGGTCGAAACACGGCAAGACTCCCAGGGACTTTTCCATGTCTAGGGAACAATTGTCAGTCATGAACCAGCCTCAAGAGCGAGAACCTTTTGCCAGTTTAGTTTTATATCATCTCTTTAAATGGTCGATCGTTAGCCCCACCCTACACGGCTATTTTCGCGGTCGCGTTTACGGAGTGGAAAATGTCCCCCAGCGTCATCCTCTGATTATCGTCTGCAATCACGCCAGTTACTTCGATCCACCCCTATTATCCTGTGCCGTGCGTCGTCCCGTGGCTTATATGGCTAAAGAGGAATTATTTACCATCCCGATTTTAAAACAGGCGATCGCTCTTTACGGGGCCTATCCCGTCAAACGCAGCAGTGGTGATCGCGGGGCAATTCGGGCGGCGATGGCAGCCTTAGCAGCGGGCTGGGCAGTAGGAGTGTTTCTGGAGGGAACGCGCACCAAGGACGGATTGATCCATCAACCAAAACTAGGCGCGGCGATGATTGCCGCTAAAGCGGGAGTTCCCCTGTTACCCGTCAGTTTGTGGGGGACAGAAAAGATTTTTCAAAAAGGTTCTTCTTTTCCCCATAGTATCCCCTTAACTATTCGCATCGGGGAAGTGCTGCCGCCACCGATTTCTAACAAAAGAGAAGCTTTACAGGCAGTTACCGAGCGCTGTGCCGAAATTATTAACGGATTACACGCCCTCGGACGCTAACTAGGGTCTGCGGCAAAAAGTTTTTCGTGGGGGCAGGGTGTGGGGTGTAGGGTGTGGGGTGTGGGGTGTAGGGTGTAGGGTGTAGGGTGTGAGGTGTGGGAATTATGAATTATGAATTATGAATTGGGGAGACCACTTCGTGCGCGTTGCGGGGGGAAGTGGGGAAATTGAACTAAAACCCCAAAACCCCAAAACCCCAACCCCCAAAACCTGTCTCCTATCCCCTGACTCCTGAATACTGACTCCTGCCGACCGCCGACCGCCTGATCTCAACAAGCAATTTAAATTACGAACAGCTTATCCAACAAGGTTTTTAGATTTATTCAGCAGACTCTAAATAGGCGGGCAGCTTCTTAGATTTCTTTCCCCGACACTTTCAAGTCGGGAATGTGGGCTAAAATTGGCCTAACTCGACCATCGCCTCGATCATGTTCTTTTTTGTTCTCGGCTTCAATCTAGGCTTAACTTTATTTAATTGCTTTCTAGTCTGGAAATTGTGGCAATTGCGGCGGATTTTAGGGCGAGTGACCAAAATTTTAAACCGGGTGGAACGACGTTTACACCACATTTTTTACCCCGCCCCCGAATATATTGTCATCGCCGGGGCGAAAACCTATCATCTCCGACAAAACTATCAACGTCTCTGCGGACAAATACAGATACTGCAATCCCTATTCTTGACCTTCTCCCTGATTATCCGTTACTGGCAGCGTCAATCCCGTCAACGCCGTCGCCTCTGGTCGCTAAAATTGAGCAAAATCTCTAGCAACTAAGCAGCTAACAGCGATCGCCAACCAAAGTAATACACAAGTACGAGTTAAATGCAAAGCCTGTTCGACGGTTTTGACGGTAATCGGGTTGAGGTCATCGCCCAATAAAGGTTTTTCCACAATCTGGCCCCGATATTGATTTTTCCCCCCCAATTGCACCCCCAAAATCGCCCCATAGACGCATTCACTCCAACCGGAATTAGGACTAGGATCCCGACGGGCATCGCGCCAACAAATGCTTAAAACTCGCCCCGGCCGGCCTGAAATCAGGGCGAGAGTTAAGACCGTTAAACGACAGGGTAGCCATGTCAAAACATCCTCGCTTTTGGCACTAAACCAGCCCATATGGGTGTAGGGTGGCCGACGATAGCCAATCATCGAATCGAGGGTACTAGCAGCTTTATAAGCGCAAGCGAGGGGTACCGGTCCTACCCCCAGAAAGGCACCGAGAAGGGCATAAAAAAGCGGCGCAGTAACTCCATCCACACCATTTTCACTGACAGTTTCTAATAGGGCGCGAAGGATTTCTTCCTGGCCGAGATTATCTGTGTCGCGACCAACGTATAAACTTAGTTGGCAACGAGCTAAGGTGATATTTTCCGCTTGTAAAGCTGCGATGACTGTTTCGGCAGCCCGGCGTAAACTTCTACCGGCTAAACAACTAGCCAAGAGAATCACTTGTACTAGGCAACTAAGCAGCAAATTGACCTGACCTAACCATTGGATTCCTAGCCAAGTTAAGACCCCAGCCAAGATAATTAAACCTAGTCCCAGAATTATGCCCCCTAAACGTTGGCGAATTTTTTCCTGCGTCCAATTAAGAATAACTTTTGTGGCCACGGCAATAATCGCCCCCATCACCTGCACTGGATGAATCCATCCCCAAGGATCGCCGATCAGATAATCTAAAACCGCCCCTAATACTAAAATGATCGCCGTTGCCGTTCCCTTCACAATTACTCCCTTTTACCATCGATATCCCGAATTTTCTCAATATTGTCTTCCCAGTTAGCTCCGTCAAAGAACTGGATCTGAAAATCTTCCAAGACATTGCCATCCAAACAGCGCAGGTTTATATCTATAGCGTCAGGATGGGAGCGGGGACGATAGAAAGGATGAATACCACAAACACGACAAAAATAATGTTGGGCTGTGTGGGTATTAAATGTATAGGTACTTAAGAAATCTTCACCGCTTAGGAGGGTAAATTGTGCTGAAGGAACAATCAGATGCAGAAAGCCTTTTTTCTGACAAATCGAACAATTACAGTCTAGAGCTTGATCATGCTCGATCGCCACTTGAAAACGGATCGCTCCACAGTGACAACCCCCCCCATAAATCTTTGCTTGTTTTGTTGCTGTCATAACTTCTAAACTACTAAACGATAAAGCTGGTTTCCTCTCCCCTAGCGGCGATCCAGCTACGCGCATCGTAGTATAAATCGGCTAAGGTAATCTTCCCTAGGGCCTCTTTTAATTTCTCGTGGAGGTGTTTCCAGATAGTAAATGTCACCCAATCTTCTGCCTGTTCGTCCCTGGGATGATAACCTGATAATGGCTCGATCGTCTCTCCCACCGCCTCCAAAATTTGCCCCAACGAGATACGATTTGCCGGCCTAGCCAATTGATAACCCCCTTGCGATCCCCGAAAGGAACGAACTAACCCCGCTCGTCGCATTTCTATCAGCAATTTCTCTAGATAAGCAGCCGGGATATCTTGACGCAGGGCGATCGATTTTACCGATACGGGAGTTCCCCTCGGTTGTAAACTAAGATCCAGCAAGGCTTTAACACTATAGTGACCCCTAGTTGTTAGCTTCATTATCCCTCATTTTTACCTCTTTATCTCTATCCTACCCCTGCCCTCATTGATGACAGAAAGGCTAACCTCCCTTCCCTCAGCATCTCGATCAACATTGATAAATTCTGTTAAGATTTCGATCGAGAGATAGAGTCTAATCAATTACAATCAATTTCCTCAAGCAAGTGATAATTTTTAGTTTATACCGTGTAAGATAAGTGTAGAGATCAATCGTAACCCGATTGTTTCTGGCCAGGGGGAGCAATTCTCCTCGACTAGCCTTGATGACCCTAACCTTTACTTATCTACTGCAAACTTAAATGAACACAACTACTAATCCAGAACCCCTGACTGGCCTCGAACTAATTGAGAAAGTTAAACAGCTAGGCAACCTCAGCAAAGAGGAAAAAGCCCGGGAATGCGGCTACTATACCATGACAAAAAATGGTATCGAACGCGTTAATATGATGAAATTTCTCAATGCTTTAATCGATGCTGAGGGAATTGACTTAGATAGCAGTGCCAATGGTCACGGACGAGGTGGGCGCTCGGCCAGCTACCGGATCAGTGTCCAATCTAATAATAATCTTCTGATCGGTTCGGCCTACACCAAAAAAATGGGACTCAAACCGGGAGATGAATTTGAAATTACTTTGGGGAGAAAACATATTCATCTCAAGCAAGTTGGCGCCAGCGACGACGACGAATAGAAATAATTAAGGAGAGAGCCGTTTAACTCTCTCCTTGCTATTAGATAAGCTCTTGTCCACTGAAACTAGGTATTTTATCCTCAATCAAAGTCCGATGTTAGTGCAAGAAAATAGGATTGGGACTTTCAAAAACCTTGCATTATCCTTCTTATAGTACGTCGCTTGGTACAAAAAACAAGGGCAACAAAGCCTGAAACGACCGGCTCCTGACTCGGAGACTCCTGACTCCTACCCCCAGGAAAAACTTTTTCAGCAGATCCTAAGTAGGGCTGGCTGAATAAAGCTAAAAACTTTGTTGGATAAGAATTTTAGATTTTTTTGACCTCAAAAAGTGCCGGACATTGGAGTGAGCGGGGGTAAAATTCCTGGACTTTTTCCCTGAAAATTAGGTAACTGACTACCTCAAAATCGGTAAAACCCTACACCCCCCCTGCCCCCCCGATGTCGGGGGGGCAGGGGGGGTGGGGGTTGGGGGGCCACACCCTGCCCCCACCAACAAACTTTTTCAGCAGACCCTAACTAGGAATTCTCGGCTTCTTTGGAGAGAATCCAGAAAGCGTGGATAATGCCGGGGACATAACCGATTAAAGTTAAGATAATGTTAATAACAAAGTCTAAACTCAGTCCCGTGGTTAAAAATACGGCTAAGGGCGGCAAAAAAAGCGCACAAACTAGGCGAAGAAACATTAGAACTCTTGCAAATTAATTATATGTTATAATGATGGGTTAACTAATTTTCCCCAAAAAATTAGTTAATCAGTACATTCGTCCTGAATAAAAACTTGAAGTTTAACTTTTAACTCA
>SFBL01000189.1 GCA_007095785.1 Microcystis aeruginosa Ma_SC_T_19800800_S464 | reverse complement strand
CTTTTAATGCTATATATTCTCATTAACCCTTTTAACCTTTGAATTAATTCTAGTTATTATGTACTACTTTAATGGCTTTTTTGATCTGTGACAGTTGAGGGTGCGGAATGTGGGTTATAGCAACAATTCTGAATTTTTCAAGACGCCCATAACATAAATTAACATTGATAGAGAAAAGTCTGCCAAGTGGCTCAAGGGGGTTCTATGGGGTAACTAATTTGATAAAATAGTTTCCAATTCTCGCTGATATATAGCGTTTCCTGTTCGCGAGAGGTACATTATCGATGTTAAAAAGCTTAATCAGCAAAGGTTTAACTGTGCCCCCTAGGTGTGAGAACCGCTATAATGTAACCTTTGCAGTCCTAACCAAATAGTTTTAAGTCCAAGTTCACCGTCGCCTTTTATACCTAAAAAACCCCAAGAGAAGCAATCATTTTGACTGCGCTTATCTTCGAGATAGTTAACTTTTCGGTTATGAGTTACTCGGATTAATAGATTAATAAATGAGACTTCTTGACTGGGCAAATAAATCAAATATATTTGCCTGAAAATAGCCGATTGTTAATACTTCAATATCTTCAGGTATTTGTTGTTGTGTATCAGACAAAAAATTTAACCATCGCTGACTTTCTTTTTCTTGGGTTTCTCTTTTTCCGCACGGAAGGATTAGCCAATACCGGGACAGATGTAACTAAGGATAATCCGGCAAGGGAACTAAGGGCTAAAGATTTTAACAACATTTTCTTGTCCTCTTACTGCTGAGTGCAATGAAAACATCTTCATTATGATAACTTCTGGAAAATCTTGTCAACAGACAGCCTGTCAAACTTTAATTTTTGTTGCGGACAACAAAAATAATCTACTAATTAAAGATGATAATTATTTACTTTTCTAACATTTTATCTAATCTTTCCTGAATTAATAAAGCAATGGAAGAACGCAGAAAAAATAAACCAAATAAACCCGCTAAACTGAAGGGAATAATGGCTAGTTTGCTATAGTTAGTGTCTAATAAAAATAGGGCTGAGATAAGGCTAAATCCCAATAGACAGACATTAATTAATACTTTAATTCCCAGATAAATTCTTTTTAGAAGTAGTTCATTTTCCCGTGACTTAACTTGAAAAACCAAATTTCCTTGCTCGATCTTTTCCTCTAATTGACGGATCATTCTCTCGTTTTTATTACCTTTTTGCCATTGTTGTTTAAAAAAAGTGCGCGCTTGATTAGCTAGGGTCAGCATGGTGTTGGTAGTTCCTCCCGATACTGCTAGACTTTTCACAAAAGGTTGACTAGCTGCTAATAAATTATACTGGGGATCTAAAGAGCGGGCAATCCCATCCAAAGTGGTGACAGATTTAATAATAAAAGTCATTTGGGGGGGTAAGCGAAAAGGTTGCTGTTTAAACATTAAATACACTTGATCGCTAATTTGTTCAAAGGCCCTCACATCTACCGGTTTATTGCGAAATTCATCCAAAAGAAACTGCAAGATATTTCGCACGGGTTGCAGCTCTCTAACGGGTTCAATTAACCCCATATAGATCAAGGTTTTTAAGACTGTTTCCGTATCCTTTCTCAAGACAGCGAAAAAGGTTTCGATCATTTGATCTTTAGCGACGGATTTTACCTCGAACATCGTACCGAAATCGTAGAAAATTAACTCTCCTTTCTGACTAACTGCCATATTACCTGGATGGGGATCCGATTGGAAAAAACCATCCTGTAATAGTTGTTTGAGATAGGAACAGATACCCAGTTCAATAATCCCATCTACGTTAATACCATTAGCTAGTAAAGTCTCTCGATCATTGACTTTAATCCCCGGCACATACTCCAAAGTTAATACCTTGCGGGTGGTATATTGCCAGTAAACTAAAGGGACTTTTACCTGGGGATAATTCTTAAAATTTTCCCGAAAGCGATCAGCATTTTTGCCCTCATGAATATAATCAATTTCTTGAAAGAGTAGCTCAAAGAATTCTTGATAGATAGCTTCTAAATTATATTTTTTCACCACGGGGAAAATATTGAACCAACGGGTGAGACGATGCAACAATTCAAAATCGAGATTAAATAGTCTTTCTAGATTCGGTCTTTGTACCTTAATAACGACTTCTTCTCCACTTAATAACTGCGCTCGATGCACTTGTCCTAAACTGGCACAAGCGAGGGGAGACACGCTAAAACTTGCAAATAAATTATCTAGGGGTTGTCCTAATTCTGTTTCGATAACTCGGATCGCTTCTTGACTATTAAATTCGGGAACTCGATCCTGTAGTTGGGTCAATTGTTCGATATATTCGAGCGGAATTAAATCTGCTCGCGTCGATAAAGATTGTCCAATTTTAATAAAAGTTGGTCCTAAATTCATGAGGCGATCAACTAACCATTTCGCTCTCCTTTGTCGTTTTTTGCCCCTATTAGCCCCCGTTAAACGATCCCAGAGCAAAAAAGTCAAAAACTGCGTTGTAAAGCTAAATATCTCCAATTGACGAATAATTGGCGATCGTAAGCTTTGCTGCCAATGTAAAGATTTCGAGGAATCAACAGGAATAAGCATCAGTTATCAGTTATCAGTTATCAGTTATCAGTTATCAGTTATCAGTTATCAGTTATCAGTTATCAGTTTTTATTGGCTGCATTGGTGAGTAATTCCTCTAAAATAAGCTGCCCGCGCCTTCAGCAAAACCGATCTACAGCGTTTCTCGTCAAGATGAAGTATGGATTAAACCTTGCCGAAGTAAAAATTCCAGTTGCAAAAACGCGCTTCATCCATCTGAGAAACGCTGTCAAGTATTCCCTTCCAGTTTAAGAATTCGCCGGTAAAAATCCTGATTTTCAGCTTTTAATCTCTGGGACGAGGTAAACCCAGATCTACTGCTAGACGATGACTGCAAGCAAAACCAGAAAAGGCCACTGCGTTTAATCCTTGACCGGGGAAGGTACTATCTCCCACACAATAAAGATTAGGAATAGCTGTACGATTAAAGGGCATTCCTAATAAACCTAACAGTTTTCTTCGCGGTATCGGCCCGTAAGTGCCATCGATTCTATTCAAAAAGCGGCGATGGGTGCGGGCCGTGCCAATTTCGATATAATCTAATCCTGTATCTAGTTTGGGAAAGAGTTTTTTCAGGCGCTCGATGAGACGATGAGCAGCAGCCTCTTTTTTCTGTTGATATTCTTGGGGGGGCAGTTTTTGCCATTGATCAATCCAGCTAGGGGTGAAAGTATGAATGATATGATGGTCCGGAGGTGCTAGGGAGGGATCGAGTAAGGTAGGAATAGAAACAAAGATAGTTCCCTGTTCTGCTTCCATATTTTTCCAATCTTCTAGTAAAATATGGTGACATTCGCTTCCTGATGGTAATACATCGGCCTTAACTCCTAGGTGTAAACTCAGGAAACTGGGGGATTTTTGATAGCGTTTTTGCCATTTTTTTTCGCTACCTGGGAGAGATTCCGGGGGGAGTAGTTTCTCGAAGGTATCCCAACGGGTGGCATTAGAAACAATCTTTTTAGCGTAATATTCCTTACCATTGGTCAATCTTACCCCGATCGCTCGTCCTGCATCTAAAATAATCTTATTCACTCTCGCTTGATACTGGATTTCACCACCAGCTTTTTCCAATCCCGCGACTAACTTGAGAGCAATCTGTCCCACTCCCCCCCGGGGATAGTTAATTCCACCGTAATGGCGATCGCTAAAGACCATTCCCGCATTAATCATCGGAGTGCGATCGGCGGGTACTACTGACCAACAATAACATTCCATGTCGATAAATTTCAATAATTTCGGGTCTTTAATATATTTTCTGGCCACATCTCCCGCATTTTGGGGTAAATACTTGACCAATCCCAAACAAGATAAAGGATGCTGGAAAAAAACCCTAGTCAGATAGCGGGGTTCTTCCAGCGATAGTAAATCCATACTATTGAGACAATTAAACACCTGCCAGCATTCATCGTAAAAGCGCCGGATACCAGTTTTTTCTGCGGGAAAATGGCTAATTAATTCCTGTAAAAATTGTTCGTAGTCGCGATGAACTTTTAAGTCTAATCCGTCCGGGAGATGATAATGGATCTGGACGGGATCCGCAATGGTTTCGATACTCATATCCACCGCTGCCAAAGCCTTGGTTAGGAGGTTAGTCGTCCCCTTTTTGCCAAAACCAAAAATCATCGAAGCACCCACATCAAAACGATAACCCTCTCGTTCAAAATAACCCGCGCTGCCCCCCGGAATCAGATAACTCTCTAAAACCAAGACTTTTGCCCCTTTTGCCGCTAATTGCGTCGCTGTCACCAATCCCCCGATTCCCGACCCAATTACGATCGCATCGTACTGATTACTCATAACCTAACTTTATAAATTTTTGTTTCAGTCTTCCATTGTAACCCTTGACTAGCGGTCATTTATCGGCTAGTTTGCGGGAGCAAAAAATTTTGGGGGAGAGATGAAAAGTTGGTAAAACGAAAAAAGTCTTGACAAATCCCGCCGCTTGACATATTTGGATTTGGGTAATATCATCTGCGGAAAGACGGGCAGCTCTACTGTTATAAAAATATTGGCTCTTCTCGTTTCTGTGTGGAAGGGAGAAGAATAGGGGTAATTTTCCAGAAATATATTCTTCAAAGCCTTGCCTAGCAAGACTACTAGGAACGATAAACACTGATTATCACACCCAGTCGGGGAGAGCCAAACATCATTGTACTTAAAATTAATTAATCAATTGGATAATGTATAGAAAACTGGCCAACAAAATCCTTAAATTAGCTAATTCCCTATCTAGGTCATCGAAGCGCTCTCTTTTAATTGTCACCGATTGCCTGATTTTTTGTCTGACCATCTATCTAGCCTTCTGTCTCAGGTTGAATCTTAGCCTCGAATATCAGGAAATTAGACCTTTTTGGGGGCAAATATTGGGCTTAATTGCCATTAAAACTCTAGTTTTCTATCTCAAAGGTATTTACAGTCCCGTAGTACGTTATACAGGGTTAGAATTTCTTTCCTCCGTACTGCAAGCGGTTCTCTATAGTTCAGGGTTTTTAATCAGTCTTGCCTACTTTCAAGGGGATACCTTTTTGCCGCGTTCAGTCCTGATTATCGACGCATTGTTAACCCTAGTATTGGTTATCGGGGTGAGATTGTTGATTCGTTCTGTCTTTCACCGTCTGAATATTTACGTCAGTAGTCTGGATAGGGAACCGACAATTATTATCTATGGTGCCGGGGTTGTGGGTCGTCAATTAGCACGTTCCCTACAAAATGACCCCCACTATCGTTTATTGGCCTTTGTTGATGATAATCCCGATTTGCAGCAGCGAGTTATGCAAGGCATTAGGGTTTACCCCCCCTCTCAATTGGCACTACTGCACCAAAAACGGGCCTTTGACTGGGTTGTTCTCGCTATTCCGAACCTAGACAAGGCCAGAAAGCGGCAAATCATCGAAAGTCTCGAAACTTTACCCATCGACATTAAAACCGTTCCTCCCCTCTCAAAAATTTTATCGGGAGAAGCGACCATCAATCAGATTCGCAGTGTCGATGTCTCGGAATTATTAGGACGGGAAGAAATTCTACCCCATCCCGAACTTTTGGGCAAAAATGTCACCGGTAAAGCGGTGTTAGTCACCGGGGGTGGCGGTTCCATCGGCTCGGAATTATGCCGACAAATCGCCTTCCTTAAGCCAAAATGCCTGGTAATCTACGAATTAAACGAGTTTTCCCTCTACAAAATCGATCTCGATTTAAGCGAAAATTATACCGATTTACCCAAGTATGCCTATTTAGGCAATGTTCTCGACCGCAATCATCTGGCCCGAGTCATCCAACAACACCAGATTGAGACAATTTATCACACGGCCGCCTATAAGCACGTTCCCCTTGTCGAAACAAATCCTAGTCAGGGGGTTTACACTAATGTTTGGGGGAGTTTCAATGTCGCTCAGACCGCGATCGAGAATTCGGTTAGTAATTTAGTTCTCATTTCCACCGATAAGGCCGTCAGACCGACTAACATTATGGGGGCCAGTAAACGCTGTGCTGAATTAGTCGTGCAAGCTTTGGCCGCTTTACCCGACAGTTCCACCTGTTGCGCGATCGTCCGCTTTGGCAATGTTCTTGATAGTAGCGGTTCCGTGGTGCCGCGTTTCCGGGAACAAATCGCCCAACGTAAGAATATTACCCTCACCCATCGCGATATTATTCGCTATTTTATGTCTATTCCAGAGGCGGTGCGTTTGGTTATACAAGCGGGAGCCATGGCTAAGGGGGGTGAGGTATTCCTGTTAGATATGGGTGAACCGGTAAGAATTTACGATTTGGCCCTACAGATGATTCGTTTAAGTGGCTTGGAATTAGGGCAAGATATCGATATTGAAATCACGGGATTAAGACCGGGGGAAAAACTCTACGAAGAATTATTAATCGATACCGATAAAGCTCGTCCCACCGCTCACCCAAAGATTTTTTGCGCTAATGAACACTTTCTTGCTTGGGAAAAATTGCAAATCAAATTAGAGCAATTGCTTAATTCTATCCAACTTAATGACCGTCAGGGCTTAGTTAAGTCCCTACAAGATTTAGTTCCCGAATACCAACCCCCGCAGCAAATAGCAAGTAATTTGTCAAGTAAAAAGTGAAAAGTGAAAGAGAGGAGTTTTAGCTCTCCTCTTGATTGCCAAAATTTATTAATCTAATTGAACCGAATGCTCTTGTTTTAATTGCTTTTGGATAGTTTTTACTGTCCGCTCAATTTTATTGATTCCGCGAGAAGAAGGGCGATTTATTCTATCAGCTAGAGGAGAAGTTTGTTGAATAGCGATGCTTAGATAAAGGGGAAAAGCGAGGGTAAAGGCTAAAAAAAGACGTTGTAACATGATCCACTCCCACAAAAGTTTTTCAGCGATTATTTTAGCCGGCTGAAACTTTTACCACAATAACGACTAACTAAGAAAATTTCAGCTAGTTTGTGACAGTCCGGCAATTGGTGGGGTAATCCTAAAGAATTAGCGTTGAAACCCTCAACCCTAGACCGAGAGTCTGATACATTGATCTAAGAATATGATTGATCGCTCTATCTATGCACAAAATTCCAGTTACTGTGATCACGGGTTTTCTGGGTGCGGGAAAAACTACCCTCATCCGTCATCTACTGCAAAATAATCAAGGCCGCCGGGTGGCCGTTATGGTCAATGAATTCGGAGAAGTGGGAATTGATGGTGATTTGTTGAAAAGTTGTCAGATTTGCGACGACGACCCTAACGATAATATTGTGGAATTGACCAACGGTTGTCTTTGCTGCACAGTACAAGAAGAATTTCTCCCCACCATGCAGAAATTGCTAGAGCGACGGCAACAATTGGATTGTATGCTGATCGAAACTTCGGGATTAGCTTTACCTAAACCTCTGGTTCAAGCTTTTCGCTGGCCGGAAATCCGCAACGGGGCCACGGTAGATGGAGTAATCACGGTGGTGGATGGTTTTGCTATCGCTAGGGGTCGTCTGGTGGCGGATTTGGACGCTTTAACTGCACAAAGGCAAGCAGACCCCAATTTAGAACACGAAACCCCCATTGAGGAGTTATTTGAGGATCAGTTAGCCTGCGCTGACCTGGTACTCTTAACTAAAACCGATCTAATCAGCGAAATCGAATTAGAAAAAATTATTAATTGGCTGAAAACACAACTGCGATCGACGGTAAAAATAGTTACTTGTGCCGATGGACAAATTAGCCCCGATGTGCTATTGGGATTTAATGCCGCCGTCGAGGATGATTTAGCTAGTCGTCCTAGTCATCATGATCACGAGGAAGAACACGATCACGATGAGGAAATCAATTCTGTGCAGTTTTGCCTCGATTCTCCCGTAGATGCCCGAATTTTGACCCAACGGATCAAAGAATTGGTGGCCTTGGAAGAAATCTATCGGGTTAAGGGATTTGTTAATGTGGCCAATAAACCGATGCGTATGGTGTTACAGGGAGTCGGTGATCGCTTTGATTCTTTCTTCGACCGACCCTGGCAATCCACGGAAATGCGGCAAACTCGCTTGGTCTTTATCGGCCGCTCCCTCGATAGTCAGAGAATCGAGCAGGCCTTAACTAGGGTTGGCTGAAGAAGTTTTTCCTAGGGACAGGGTGGGGTAGGGAGATTATTTTTATTTATTCTCCCTTCTCCCCCTCTACAATAATTAGGGTCTGCTGAATAAATCTAAAAACCTTATCCAACAAGGTTTTTAGACTTTTTTTCCCTCAAAAAGTGCCGCCCCTTGGAGTGATCAGGGGGAAAATTGAGGTACTTTTTCCC
>SFBL01000188.1 GCA_007095785.1 Microcystis aeruginosa Ma_SC_T_19800800_S464 | reverse complement strand
CAAAAAAATATAGAAGAGCTAATGCAAATTAGCCGCTATCGGTTGAAGGATTACATCAAAGGACAAAGAGCGATATCGCTTGCCCTATCTACCTTCTAGCTCGCTTGTCCCCCTCTCAGTTTTAAAACATGATCAACTCTTACAATTCCTGCAAGAAAAACAAATCTGTCAAATAAATCAAATCGATAGAAATACAGTTTACTTTATCTATGCTCCCTTAGATTTTCATTTTCTTGAACGGCATCTTTCCTGTCATAATCCCAGCACTATTTTGATTGAATACTGTCCCCATTGTCGAGATTTCCCCAAATATTTTAAAATCATCGAAACTAATCATTAGTTCACAGGAGAATTAGAGGAGTCAGGAGGTCAATTTTTTCTAAATAAGTTACTCAAAAATTTATCATTATTAAAAATAAATTATCGACAAAACTTCTCAGCTTAATATTAATAAAAGCCAATAATAAGCTGACTTAAACCCTCAAAATTGTTGATTAAATATCTTGACAAATGATTCCGAACAATGGTATTATTAGAGTGGTTTTGGTCAAAATATACAACAGCCAGACACCCACTAGACTAACTTAGTAAAATTAATTCCCCCCTATTGATAGATGAAAATCAAGAAATATCTTAAGTTCTGGAAATATCCTCGCCTAGTTGATGAACGAGAGATTTTAATTGAAGAACGAGATTCCCTCAAAGATCATCTGAAGAGTTTGAATCAAGAAAAACAAGAAATGATTCGGGAAAAAAATGCTCTTTATGAAAGATTAGGTCAGTTATCTTTAACCATTCCCGAACTGCAAGAAATTAGTCCGAAACTTCTGGATATTAGCGTCATCAAAAATAAGGCCCGCCAGTTTCGAGTCCAATTAGATGCCGAAAAAGAAAAACTGGCTCCCGACAATTTTGGCTGGTATCCTTACAACACTTTAACCTGCTTCGAGATTCTCGAATTACTATTAACGGGTAAAAACCGTTTTCTACTGGAATTAATCTCGGAAAAACCGATTGTTGATATTGGTTGTGCTGATGGGGATCTGGCGTTTTTTCTGGAATCTTTGGGCTGTAAAGTGCAGGTAGTGGACTACGCTCCTACTAACTTTAATCTTATGCAAGGGGTTAAACTGCTCAAAACTGCTCTTTCTTCCTCTGTGGAGATTCATGATGTTAACTTAGATTCCCAGTTTCTCCTTCCTGAAAAAAGCTATAGTTTAGTCATCTTCTTAGGAATTTTATACCATCTCAAAAATCCCTACTATGCCCTCGAAACCTTAGCGAAATCTGCCAATTATTGCCTAATTAGCACCCGCGTCACTAAGTTTAATACGGTGAGTAATGCCGCTAATCGAGTCGATCTTTCCCCGATTCCTCTAGCCTATTTACTCGATGAACTAGAAGCAAATAATGATTCTACTAACTATTGGATCTTTTCTAATGCTGGGTTACGCCGAATTTTACAGCGAACTGGCTGGGAAATTTGCGATTATATAACAGTAGGTAATACCGAAAACTCCGATCCCGCCAGTCGTGACGGCGATGAAAGAGCCTATTGTTTAGTAAAAAGTCGTTTCTATCAAGATTAGAAATGCCTAAATATCAGACCAGTCTCCTAAAAATATGAACTATAGCCCTAATCCCCTCTTAAACCGACGTAGCTTGCTGAAATTAGCGGCCCTAGCCGGAGGAAGTGCTGGACTAGCTACCCTTCTCTCCTCTCGGCTCAGTTACTCTGCCAACTCAAATAAGCCCAATTACGAGAATATAGACGCAATAGATGAATTTTTGCAGCAAATTCGCCCAGTAAATTTGCAAAAACTCCAGTTGACAGAATATAGCTTTGAAACAGTCACAGTCGATCGTCGAGGGCAAATTATCGATCGCCGTCAGGGTAGCGCTCGTTCCTGGCGCGAACCCCTAGGCAACGGCAGCGAACTAGAAATGGTGGCTATTCCGGGGGGCAGTTTTCGACGAGGCTCAAAAAATGAAGAAAAAGGCGACCATACTAGCAGTGAAAAACCAGAAAATTCCCTGACAACGGCGGCTTTTTTTCTGAGCAAATACCCGATCACCCAAGCACAGTGGCGAGCGATCGCCCAACTTCCCAAAATTAATCTCGAACTCAACCCGGCGCCCTCCTTTTTCCAAGGCGATAACTTACCTGTTGAAAGAGTCTCCTGGTACGAGGCGATCGAATTTTGTCAAAGACTCTCCCGCTCCACCGGCAAAGATTACCGACTAGCGAGTGAATCACGCTGGGAATACGCCTGTCGCGCCGGTACAACCACCCCCTTTTACTGCGGGGAAACCCTCACCAGCGAGCGCGCCAATTACTTTGCTGTCTATGATCCCTACGCGCAAGAACCCAGCAGCGCCTATCTGGCCAGGACTACCCCGGTGGGCAGTTTCGCCCCCAATAATTTCGGTCTCTACGATATGCACGGCAACGTGGGCGAATGGTGCGCCGATAGCTGGCACCGGAATTACGAGGGAACCCCGCCCCTCGATGGTAGTGCTTGGTTAGACAGGGATACTCGCTTGCAGCCCCGTTATCGTTCCGCCCGTTTAGTGCGAGGGGGCAGTTGGGGGGATGAAGCAAGACACCTACGCAGTGCCAATCGCACTTTTTGTTTACCGGAAAAACGCTATAGCGTCTTGGGTTTACGAGTCAT
Source organism: Microcystis aeruginosa Ma_SC_T_19800800_S464 (assembly GCA_007095785.1). Classification (GTDB taxonomy): domain Bacteria; phylum Cyanobacteriota; class Cyanobacteriia; order Cyanobacteriales; family Microcystaceae; genus Microcystis; species Microcystis aeruginosa_E. The sequence continues at coordinate 16,686 of SFBL01000188.1, read as the reverse complement.
GGCCGATAGTACCGGTTAATCAATGCTTGTGTCCGCCCAAGAGACGACAAAGGTATGGTTCAATAGGTTAGGTTCCAAAGGGCCAAAAGTATTCAGAATCTTCTGCCGTTGTCAGTGCGTCTATAGGTCAATTGCGAGCGAGTGAGGTCACATTTTTTATGAAGGTACAGCAGTCTCATCTTTTCTTAACTCCCCCGACGGGGCATCTACAGATACCTTTATCTCCTCCTCCCCCGGACGACGGCAACTTAGAAGAAGAAAATTATCCTCTCAGCCTGTCTCTAGTCATTCCCACCTACAATGAACGGCAAAATATCGTTCAATTAGTCAACATTCTCAGTCAAATACTTGACGAAGCCCTTCCCAACGATTACGAACTGATCGTTGTCGATGATAATAGTCCCGATCGCACTTGGGAAGTCGCCGCGTCTTTAATCTCTGAATATCCCCACCTGCGAGTGCTGCGCCGGGAAGGAGAAAAAGGCCTATCCTCGGCAGTGGTGAGGGGGTGGCAAGTGGCACGGGGCGACATCCTTGGGGTCATCGATGCCGATTTACAGCACCCCCCGGAAGTGTTATTAAAATTATTCGAGCAAACCAGAGCCGGAGCCGATCTCGCCCTGGCTAGTCGCCATGTGGAAGGGGGTGGAGTCAGCGAATGGAGTCTAACTCGACGCTTCCTCTCCCGGGGGGCGCAGCTGTTGGGATTAGTTATTCTGCCTAACGTGGTGGGACGGGTATCGGATCCGATGAGTGGCTATTTCATGGTTAATCGACAAGCGATCGCCGGCCCGATCTTAAACCCGATGGGCTATAAAATTCTCCTCGAAGTTATCGGCCGCGGCAATATCGACCGGATCGCCGAAGTGGGTTATGTTTTCCAAGAGCGTCAAGACGGCGAAAGCAAAGTCACCGGGCAACAATACATCGAATATATCCTGCACCTGCTGAAATTGCGTTCCCGCGGTCGTTTCGGTGGTCTGAAAAGGCGTTTTCAATTCCCGCTTGATCGCTTTCTTCGCTTTAGTTTAGTCGGGTTTAGTGGCGTATTCGTCGATATGGCTATCTTTTATCTCCTCAGCGATCCCACTACCCTCGCTTGGGGAGTAACTCGCAGTAAGATTATCGCCGCCGAGGTGGCCATTATTAATAATTTTCTCTGGAACGATCGCTGGACTTTTGGCGATTTGTCCACCGGTCAAAATCAGTGGCAGCAACGTCTGAAACGTTTTCTTAAATTTAATCTTATTTGTTTGGCCGGTTTGATCCTCAACGTGCTGCTCTTAAACTTTTTCTTCAATGTCTTACATATTAATCGCTATCTTGCTAACTTAATAGCGATCGCTATAGTTACCGTTTGGAACTTCTGGATGAATTTAAAACTCAGTTGGCGCGTGACGGAGGTTAAACCCGAAAAGTCCGGCAAGCAATAGGAAAGCCTTTGAAAACTTTCCCTCGCATCCTGCAAACCCTTTTTAACTCTCGTTCAACCTCTGGCACCATTAATTTTCGGGACTTAAAAGCGGCCCAGGGTCAACAGGAAACCGATTACTGGAGATTAAGTCTCAAAGAGGGTATGGAATGGCTTGATCAAAATGCCGATGACTTTGCTTGGGGAAAGGCCCCCCACCCCGATTATTATGCTTTCCCCCATTGTCCGACAATTCACGCCGTCCAACGCCAGGACACCCCCCTAACCATCATTAAACATTGTCGTCAGCCATGATCGAAATGACTGCTATTCCGCCGATTTCCTTGCAAAACTACCGTATCGCTGCGATTATTCCCTGTCACAACGAAGAACTAACGATCGCTAAAGTGGTCTCCCAATTCCAAACTTTTTTGCCAGAAGCGGAAATCTATGTCTATAACAACCGCTCTAGCGATGATACCGTGACCGAGGCCCTGAAAGCAGGGGCGATCGTGCGTCAGGAAATCCAACCGGGGAAAGGCAATGTTGTCCGGCGGATGTTTGCCGATATCGAAGCGGATATCTATATTCTCATCGATGGTGATGATACCTACGAAATTGCGGCAGTACGACGCTTAATTGCACGAATGCTGGGGGAACAATTGGATATGGTCGTCGGTGCGCGTCGGGAAGCGGCAAAATCCTCCCAGGCTTATCGTCCCGGTCATCGCGCCGGTAATCTATTTTTAACAGGATTCGTTAAATTTCTGTTTGGAGCGCGTTTAATCGATATGCTCTCCGGTTATCGTGTCTTTTCTCGTCGTTTCGTCAAATCTTTTCCCGCTTTGTCCAATGGTTTCGAGATTGAAACCGAGTTAACTATCCACGCTCTAGAATTAAAAATTCCCTTCGCTGAAGAACCAACCCTCTACGGGGAACGTCCCGAAGGTTCCCAAAGTAAGTTAAAAACCTTTCAAGATGGCTGGCGGGTATTGGGAACCGCTATCCTACTATTTAAAGAAATTCGTCCTTTTCTGTTTTTTAGCCTTGTCTCGCTAATTTTGGCGCTTATTTCCCTTCTGTTAGCGATTCCCGTCCTGTTTGAATACCTCGAAACTGGCTTAGTGCCACGTTTTCCCACCGCTATTTTATCGGCCTCGATCATGCTTTTAGCCTTTTTAAGTTTCACCTGTGGCATGATCCTCGATTCCGTCTCTCGGGGACGAAAAGAGATGAAACGAATGGCCTATCTAGCTAACAGTTGGCTGAAAGTTTAGGGAAAAAAGTTCCCTAAACATACAAGTCTAGGTCACATCTGAGTTAAACCGTCTCTAACCGTTGCAGCACGGAGGAGGGTTTTTTGTCAATAAATTCCGCCGGCGAAATTTGATATTTAATCAGATTAGATAATTCCTCTAGTTGGCTGATGGCTTCCGCACCTTCGAGTTTCATTAACTCTCGATCGTCGCGCATTTCTGTCCAGGTGATGCCGTAATCGGACACGAGAAACCGAATTAGATGGGTTTCCCCCAATCCCACCATAAAAGATGCGCTGTTCATTTGACCGCCACAGGTGTAGCAAGATACTAGATAACCTTGATTTTCTAAGGCGATCGCTAAAGCCTGTAAATCCATGACTAAGTCTTTGACCAGTTGGCGATGCTGTTCTGCAAGTCGTTTAAACACAATTTTCCTCCTGATAACACTCCTCAAGTATAAAACCTTAACACTTTTTTAAGATTCTTTTCTGAGAAAATAGGGTAAGTGAACTAAGCTTTCTTACGGATGGTAAGTAACAAAATGTAAGGAACCCGAAATCTAGGGTAGCGTAAATTTCTGAGATAGCTAAGTATATATAACTACAGAACCACCAGTTTATCCATCTTTCCACCCCCTCGATCCCAACTATTCCCATCATGCCTATTTTTAAGGTTTATGATCCGGTTTCGACAAAAAAGTTCGCAAATCTATCTTGACAATTACATAAACCTATGTTTCTATGCTGGATACGGAGGGAGGGGAGCTTTTTTCAGTGATCAGTAAACAGTAACTGGTAATTAGGGGTTGCTGAATAAATCTAAAAACCTTGTTGGGTAAGACTTTTAGACTTTTTGGAAACCAAAAAGTACCAGATATGGGAGTGATCGGGTGGAAAATTCCTGGACTTTTTCCCTGAAAATTAGGTAATTGACCCCCTCAAAATCGGTAAAACCCCCCTGCCCCCCCGATGTCGGGGGGGCAGGGGGGGTGGGGGTTGGGGGGGCCACACCCTGCCCCCAGGGAAAACTTTTTGCCGCAAACCCTACCTAATAGTGACGTGGAGTATAAACCCACTGCTTGGTTTTACCCTGCTCAATCAGGCGAGTTTTACTGGATCCGATCAAAATTATAGTCCGCATATCCGCATCTTTAATAGTCATATCCTCTAGGAATTTCACCGTCACTGTTTCCCCTTTTCGTCCTAAATTACGCGCTAATACCACGGGAGTTTGCGGCGATCGCCATTGTAATAAAATCTCTTTTGCCTTCTCCAATTGCCAAGTGCGCTCTTGAGACACAGGATTATAAAATGCGATCGCTAAATCGGCCCGGGCTGCTAACTCAATGCGCTGAGAAATCACCTGCCAAGATTTGAGAAGATCCGATAGGGAAATCGCACAAAAATCATGGCCTAAAGGCGCGCCAACCCTGGCGGCTGCCGCTTGCATCGCCGAAATCCCCGGACAGACCTGAATGGCCACCTGCTGCCATTCCTGTTTTGCTTTTTTTTCTAATACCTCAAACACAGCTGCAGCCATGGCATAAATTCCCGGATCTCCGGAGGAAACTAAGACAACCGATCGCCCCTTAGCCGCTAAATCTAGGGCTATTTCTGCTCGATCGAGTTCCACCCGATTATCCGATTCATGGCGGACAATTTCTGGTTTTCTCAGGGATTCTACCAAATCCAAATAGGTTTTATAACCCACCCAATCCGTGGCTTTTTCCAACACTTCTCGAACTTCTGGCGACATCCAATTTAGCGCACCCGGTCCAGTTCCGACTATGGATAATTTACCTTGAATTTCGTTGGTAAAATCCCCCAGGGACAAACCAAATTTTTCATTAATTTTCTGGCTTTCATCACAGAGATAAACTAAACAGTTACTGCTAGGTTTTGCCAAGTTTAAGTTATTTTTATCGAGGATATAAATGCTCAATTTTGCTGCTGATGAAATTGGCAAGTTACTATTTTTTAACCAGTCCGCTTCACCAATTAATTTTACTTCTTCACCCGCCAATAAATCGGACAGAAACTTCTTAGCATCATCGGGATTAACTAACTGATAACCCAGGGGTGGCGATAATAAAGTAGTTTTAAATCTAATATCACCAGTGGTGGTAATTGCTGGGGAAATTTGCCAAACCGAGGCAATTTGACGAGCCAGATCATTAACCCCTTGTAAACCCCCCAACAAAGGCACTACGGCGCTGCCATCTTCTGCGATTGCTAATACAGGTGGTTCTTGCCATTTATTAGTTAATAAAGGTGCTAAAGTGCGAATTAAAATACCCGCCGCACAAATGCCAATGATTGGCGTTCCCGTCTGGAAAAATTCTCGCACCGTTTCGCCAAAATTAGTATAGGTAAAATCCGCCGACTGGGTACGATCTATTAACCCATAAACCACTGCTTCCGGTAGGGACATTTGCACTTGACGAGCCACGGGAATACTGGTTTCTCCTAAAATGAGAATAGCTGGAGGTTTCATTTGGCTTCCTCTGACTGCGCTGCGGTTAACTTTTGGATAAATTCTTGATGTTCTACCGAGTTAATTCCAGCTTTTAAGATGTCTAACACCCGTGACATATTGCCGTTGAGCATGGCTGAAATATCTAACCACAAACCCGGAAATACTAGAGAGCAAATCACCCCTTCTTGGTTGGGTAACAAAGAAATATAATCGCCATCTTGTAAACTAAACCAATCAATTTTTTGGTCAAATACCTGCCAAACAAGGTATTCTTGAATGCCACCGCGCCGATAAGCACGTTTTTTATCCCCTAAATCTATGGCGGCACTACTAGCGGCAATTTCTACCACTAATTCCGGCGATCCTTCTAGGTATCCCTCTACACTTAGGGTTGATTTTCCCCCGCTTTCTTGACTGATTAATAACACCCCATCCGGCTGTAGTTCGTTGTCGATATCCAAGCGAACTGTTGGCTCAATACCCATTTGTACTTGGGGTGTAGCAGCTTGATAAACTCCCAACCAAGTGATTAAACGTCCGTGGGGTTCAGCATGAAATTTAAACCTTAATGGGGATGCCATATACACAACTCCTTCGATAAGTTCGGCTTTTTTTAATCCTGGCATAGCTTGATAACGGCGCTCGAATTCAGGACGAATTAAGCGATCCCCATTTTCTAACGGGGGTAAATGTTGAGTGGTTACAGTCTGAGAAGTTAAGGATTTAACCAGAGAAGAAGTCATGGTGGCAGTCTTTGGGAACAAAACAGCATTGATTTTATTATAGATTGTTTTATTGGACTTCTTGAGGGATTTAATTTTTAACTGAAATTTCGCCAGAAGTCCCGCGCTTTTAGCGATGGGATGAATGGCGACCAACAGATAGACAATTACTCAAAACTATAGCATTTATCTTAGTGATGAGGTACAAAGTTTTCCTTTTGGGAAGTCGGTAGTCGATACCAAATTAGGTTACACTTCATCTAGTTATGAGAAACGCTGTCATAACTGATATAGCGCACCTAAAGGAAAGGTAAACGTCCTCTTCTCGAGCCTACCCATTCACGAATCAATTAGGCACACTATAACTAATAACTGATAATCGATAACTGATAATGTTGGTTCCCCTTACCCGTCAATCGATCGAGCAAATTGTCCCGATTATCGCCACAGGTCCCCAGTACGCTCACTATTGGGGTAAATGGTCTGATTTTCTGCGCCGTTTATTCATTTCTGTCATCTCTCTCACCGCAGCTTGGTTAATCGGTAATTTATTCGGCCCCGGTGGTTTAACGATTAAACTGATTTTCGACATTATCGCCGGTTTATATTGGCTCTGGGGTCCGGTTTATTGGGCCAGTGTTCGCAATAATACCTATCGTCGTCTTCCCTATGGGGGATTTTGGCGCGGTCGCGTTTTCGATGCTTTTGTCACCGAGGAATTAATCGGGGAAGAAGAAAGGGTCAATAAACGCGGGGAATTAGAGATTATCGAAAATCGCCAACGCTGTATTAATCTAGAAATCGGTGATCAAACTGGCTTTTCGGCGATCGTTCGCGCTCCCCTCAAACGCATTCATAAATCGATCCGTCCCGGGATGGTGGCCGAAGCTTTGTTAATGTCTCAAGACCCCGATTTAGGGGATATCAATCAGCTTTCTGATGTCCATCTTCCCCAACTCGACCAGTGGATAGGGGAATATCCTGTGCTGCGACGGGATATTTTCCAGCAAGTTAGTCGCGAATTGGGAGGGGGAAAAGAACCCCGGCCAAAACCTTCTCGTTATTCTAATAATGTCATCCGAAGACGCAAAACCCGTTGATGGTTCGGCGATCGTTGAAAAAACACCAGTTTCTCGGCTATCAATGAATAATAATTTACAGATTTTGGGTAATTTAATCCTTGGTTTTGCCGTTTTTGAACCATCAAAAATTAATTATGCAAGAGGTTCAATATAATGTTATAGCGGTTCTCGCATCTGTGCGGCACACTTAAACCTTTGCTGATTAAGCTGTTCAGGATCGGGAATGTACCTCTTGTGAATCAGAAACGCTATAATTGAGCTTAGAAGGAGATAAATCGATGACGGCATCCTATGAGCAAGACTTTGGACTTTGGGCCGAACAAATGGCCGATTTATTAGCCTCTGGTCGGTTTTCCGAGTTAGATATTGAGAATTTAGTCGAAGAGGTGCGGGATTTGTCGAAACGGGAGCGCGATCGCTTACTTGCTAGTCTCAGATTAATTTTGCATCATTTATTAAAGTGGGACTATCAACCTCAACGGCGATCCAGGGGTTGGTTGGGGACTATTCAACGAGAAAGAGCTAATATTAGGCTTTATTTGGACGATAGCCCCAGTTTAAAGCGATATTTAACCGATGAAAGCCTATTTAAACTCTATGCTGTTGCTTGTTGCGATGCCTTTAGAGAGACAGGATTAGAGTTTCCCCCCGTTTGTCCCTACGGTATTGAGGATATTTTAAATCGTTCTCTTCATCTGTCGGAACGATAGACGAATCTCCTCACCTAACGGAAGATTTTTGATTTTTGCAAGAGATCTATTTTGGTTCGTTGGACGCACCCTTCTACTCTGTCTGAACAAAAGTAGAGGTTATGAACACAATAACTGTAAGACTTATTAAGATTAATGTTCCGACAACCAGATCCGATTGTGGCTTAAAATGGTTAAGGCTGAAAAGTCGGTCAATTCCGATTAGTACCCAAGATAAAACTAAGAAACTGAAAATAAACTCTGCTAATCTTTCACTTAGTGGCTGTTTTATATAATTCCATTCCTCTTCAAGTGTCCTACCTGTAGATAAAGCACCGTAAAACATGAATACAAGGTAAGAAATTATCAATGTAGTAAAAGTCACCAAAGAAATCCAGGGATAAGTTCCAGATATCCGAATCAACGCTAGGTTAGCAAGGATATTTACACTCAATGCCCAAATGATTAACAGAATCCACTCCAAGTAGTATCGTCTTAAATTTGACTCCACAGATAAGACTATCTCGGCTAAAACACCATATATTAATTTGCTTAGTGGAGCAAGACTATAAAAGATAGACACGATGAACATGATTGGAATCACCGCAACAATAAAGGTAAGCCAAAAAGTAACATAATGCAGCGAACAGAACAGGAATACTACAAAAAAACGTAGGCTCACAACTACCATACGGATAGTGAGCAGAATTGTCCTAAGTGAAACATCAGCTAATGCGTTGGATAACAAGAGAATAGGATTACGAGATCCGTTTGCTACTGAATATTCTCTCCATGTAAACATCAGGATATTTTCGACTATTGGTTCAAGCACAACTCCTAGGGAAAAAACGTAATAAAATGGCGATAAGACTGTGTTTTCAATTGTATCCTTGGCAAACGCACCAATTCCCTCAATTACAGATACGAGGGTGGTTTCCTTTAAGCATCGGTCAATTAAGTGACATATCATTACAACAAGATAAAAGACTAAACTTCCTATTAAACAATAAACAATTAATGGGATAGGAATCCACTGTTTAGCAACAAAGGCAATTAAGACCTGAAGTGAGATAATAAATAAGAATCTAATTGTGTCCCTAGATGCTTTTAAGGTAATTTCCCGAATCTGGACTGGAATTTTAAAAGTGGGACAATGATTTATGAAATCGATAAGTTTACGGAGTAACAAAATATGCTCTTGATTTTTCTTGTTGGCCTTTATTAGCATATTTTCTACTAAGAGGCGAAATTGACCATCGCCGTTGTAACTAAAAAAGTAATTTGAACTTAAAAAACTTGCAATCTTGGGATTTGTTCGTGTCAACGACTTTATTAAAGTATCTACAAATTCAGAATAATGAGGTGTTTTATCCGTGTAAGTGCGAGCTAAACTTTTTAAGGCTTCAACAAAATGAGTAAACCCCAATTCATAATTATTGTCCTGCTCAAATATTTTTAACACAAGAAAATCTACTTCTGTTGTTGACATATCGGTTATTTCTCTGCGTATTTCTTCTTTTGCTTTCCATATCTCTTCATCTATTGACCGTAGCTCTTGCTGTAATTGTAGCTCGGTCTCATAGTATTCATAAGAACGACCTGAAGAATAACTTGCTATTCTCAGCTTTGACAATTCTTGCTCTTTCTCTTTTTTATAATTTGATTTGGGTAAAGCATCTAATTTACTTTGTTCAATAACTAATCGATAATAACGATCTTCCACTGACTTTTGCATCCTGTCTATTTTATCTGAAAGTAATTGCCATTCTTTATATTCTTCACGAATTTGTTTAATCCGCTCCTCGGTAAAGTATTTTCGGATATATTCTTCTTTGTTATATCGTTGTTGATAATCATAATTGATAAATCCCCAAGCAATGCACCATAAAATCAGTAAAAACAAGGGAGTTAACTCATTTGATCCATGTTGGATGACTTTCTCAAATAAATAGTCACCAGCAATAGCAACTACACTGGCAATGATAATTCTAGTAGGGGTTAAATCTCTAAATTTTGGATTCAATAAAAGTAGAAAAAGAATTACAATACATGATCTGATCACAAACCGATTCGCTTGCAGGAAAGCAAGAAAAGTAAATATTCGGGAAGGTAGGGAAGTTGAAGACTGGCTAAAATAAGAGCTAGTAAACCTAACTCCTGTTAATAAATATAAAACGAATAAGCATAGAAACAGCGCGCAGATAGTAAAGGGAAAACGATGTCCATAGAAATGGAATTCGATATCACGAGCGATGTCGCTTTTATCTTTAGATGTCGTATCCATGTTTCTTTTTTTGTTGCCCATCTCTCCTCCTGAAAACTGGACTGAACACAATAGTCTCGTGAATCAAATGTAGCACTGCTTTAGAAAACTGTTAGGCTTATCATCTACAACCCTAAGTCAATGGGTGCTGGGTAAATTATACTTGATCGCATTCGGATCTCGATGACCGATCAACGCCCGTAAAGCCTCATCATCCTCACGGTGCTTTAGAACATAGTGCGAACACCTGATCTGGTAGGGTGTGTGTAGGTTAGCAAATAAGTGAGATCTGATTGCCAACTGTTGATATCTCAACAGCTGCTAACTTACAAGGCTTTTCGAGGGGTTAGGAGTCGGTCTTCAGTATTCAGGACTCAGTATTCAGATGCGGGTTTTCAGATTTTTTAGGGTGCGTGTTTGCGGCTACTAATTCTGATGAAAAACCAAAATTAACAATCCGCACCCCACGCAGCAAATTTATTATTAAATTGGTGCATTATGCTTTCGCACTTCACACCCTAAGAGTGGTACGAAGTTGAAGGGTGATCGTTCTTGTCGGTGGGGTGGAGTGCAATCTCTGTCATCGAATAAGATATAATTGGGAAAGTCAAAATGATTAAAGCATTATGAGTTACCAAAACATTATTACCATTGAACCTGGAAAACGAAGTGGAAAACCCTGCATTCGAGGAATGCGTATAACTGTGTACGATATTCTAGAGTGTGGAAACGAGGTCTATACTGATAGTTTTTTCCACAAAATAGTCCTAAAAGTGTTGCCTAGTAAGCATTTCACGATTCCATAAGCAAAAATTATCACACAAAGTCGAGAAGAGCCGAATATTTAGCAGCAGGAATGACAGAAGCAGAAATTCTTGAGGATTTTTCAGAATTAACTTCCGAGGATATCAAGGCTTGTTTGGCTTTTGCTGCTGATCGAGAGAAAAAATTATTTATCACCTCTTTATGAAACTGTTATTAGATGAAAATTTGTCAGATCGGATTATTGACAAAATAGTTGATTTATATTCTGATTCTCAGCACGTCAAGACTTTAGGACTGATCAATACTGATGATGCACTTATCTGGGAATTTGCCAAATTCAACGATTTTGTAATTGTCTCTAAAGATGCCGATTTTCATCAGCGCAGTCTATTATATGGTCATCCACCAAAATTTATCTATCTTCGTATTGGTAATAGTCCCACTGCAAAAATTATCGAAATTTTAAGGGATAATTTTTTAATCATTATTAAATTTTACAATAGTGAAACAGAAAGTATGCTGATATTAAGTTGAGTGCGATCGCCTAATCTTGTAGGGTGCGTTAGGTGGCCACCAATTCTGTTAAAAAAACAAAATCAATAATCCGCGCCCCACGCACCAACTTTGTCATTAAACTGCTGCGTTATTCTATCGAAGGGCGTACCCTAAATTCTAACTATGACATTTTGGGAGTATGACAACGACAAAATTTGAGAGGGTGCTGTTTAGGGGGAGATTGAACTAAAATTGAGTTTATGAACTTATAATTTGAGTGGGATAACCCCAAGGCGAAACTTAATTTCAAAAAGCATGGCATCAATTTTGAAGAAGCCAAGGCCGTTTTTCAAGATCCTCTAGCCTACATTTTTGATGATGAGTGGCATTCGGTCGGTGAAAAACGAGAAATTATTATCGGACACGATAACAAGAATCGCCTTTTAGTAGTTTGTTTTACTGAAAGAAATCAAATAATTCGCATTATCAGCGCACGTTTAACAACCAAAAAGGAACGTCAAGACTATGAAAAATACACAGGATTCTGAAAGCAAACAAAATTTACAAGATGATCTACTTCCTGAATATAATTTTGATTATACTAAGGCTCATCCCAATCGTTTTGCTCCTCAGGTAAATGAAATAAAAATAACTATCACCTTAGAACCAGATGTCGCTAAGGTTTTCAAAAATTCTGAAGATGTAAACAAAGCACTTCGAGCTATCTTATCCGCTATCCCTGAAAAATAAGTGCGATTGCCTAATCTTGTAGGATGCGTTAGGTGGTTACTAATTCTGATGAAAAAACAAAATTAACAATCGGCGCCCCACGCACCAACTTTGTCATTAAATTGGTGCGTTACTGTGATTAATTTTCTAACTGGATTGACCTAAGGAAACCCAACACACATTAGACAGGGTTTGCCGAAAAAGCCTTTCGTTGGGTTAGGAGTCAGTCCCGATGAAAAAATTTTCACCCCCACAGATGAAAGAGGTTTCTTTCCCTACACCCGTTCGGACCTCGGCCATCTATATATATAGGGTTTGTCGAAAAAGCCTTTCGTGGGGTCAGGAGTCGGTCTTCAGTATCCAGTATTCAGTATTCAGATGCGGGTTTTCAGTTCACTGTTCACAGCAAAATACTCCCCACTTCCCCACTTCCCCACTTCCCTATCCCTTTTAAACAGGATTTAGTATTAGCCTGTATCAGCATTTCTGATTCTATAGTTAAGTTTGGCTAATAACAGCTTATTTTTAGTTCCTTGTCAAGCCCCTATTATAATTTTTAATCTTTGACCCGTAGTCCGATTTAACATTGATATTAAAAATCTGGTTTTTTGTAGCGAAGATAACAGTTTTGTTTACTATTATCTGCATCTATAGAGGGAAATCGAGGGAGGCTGATAATCCCTGAAAGCCTTGTCAATACTAGCATTATTCCCTCTCGAAATTTTACTAATTCCCTAAGTTTTCCTAACCTTGACCCCCTCTGGGAGACAAAAAATTAAAAACTCTCCATCTTAACTTGGTTTTTAGATCAAGTCAACCCTTTATTTAAATTTTTGATTCTCTTGCCCGATAACGATATAAATTCTCGTAATGACCAACCAATTTTCCGTGATAGGGTTGAACAGAACGCAACCAAGTTAGCTCTGCAAGCAAAAAGGAATGTTAGCAAATTCCTTCAGCTTTGCATTGGGAACTTGCTAACGCACAATAAGAAAGTCTATGAATAAACAACTGATCAACAAACTACAAGCTGTAACCGCCCTGACCATAGTGGGGACTACAGCCTCGATAATTTGTTCCCAGACAGCAGGACACAGCAACAGCTTGACGGATATTAGCGTAGATAGTCAATCTGTTATCGAGTCAACTACTCAAACCGTTCTGTCCGCTTTTTCTAATAGTCGAACATTCGATTCAGATCTTAAATTATCACGTTCGGTTCAAGATAATGCTAACGAAATTCTAAAAACTTTGGAGTCCCTAGTGGACAAAGAAAATACCGTCCCAGCAAGCGTTACACCCCGAACCGAAGAGGCCATTCCTTCGACGATACAACCCCAATCACAACCAAATCAAGTCAAGCCGGTCCCGGCCAGCAATCCTGCCTCAGTGACACCGCCGGAGAAGCCAAAAACAACCCAAGGGACAAAAACCAGCAGCCGGCCTCGTAAACAGGGAATGGCTTCTTGGTATGGCCCTGGTTTCCACGGTCGTCGCACCGCTAGTGGTGAGACTTTTAACTCTGGTGGTTTAACTGCCGCTCATCGCTATCTGCCTTTCGGCACTAGGGTTAGGGTAACTAATCTGCGTAATGGGCGCTCGGTGGTGGTGCGAATTAACGATCGCGGTCCGTTTAGCGGTGGTCGCGTCATCGACCTCTCCAGAGGTGCGGCAGCGATTATCGGTGTCTTCCAATCGGGAGTGGCCCCGGTTGTCTTGGAAGTTTTAGGCAGATAATCAGTTATCAGTTATCAGTAAACAGTAAGCAGTGAAAAGACAGCACTGTTAATGCTGTTTAGTACCCCTCACTCAATAATGCGTCTTGGAAAATTTAGTACAAATGATCGAAATTCCTCCTTATCCCTGACTAAAAACTCACATCTGATCACTGGTAACTGGTAACTGGTAACTGATCACTGGTAACTGCTATAGTGATCCTATTGGGATTTGACTGGGTTTATGTTAGAAATTAGCGATTTATCGGTTAATTATGGCGGAATAAAGGCATTACAGCAGGTTAGTTTAAGGGTAGAAACAGGGGAAATTGTCACCCTGATTGGAGCGAACGGAGCGGGAAAAACGACGACTCTAAAGACGATATCTCGGCTTTTAAGGGCAAAGACGGGGCGAATAATCTATCATGGTCAAGATATTACCCATTTACCGCCCCATGAAATCGTTAAACGGGGAATTGCCCATAGTCCGGAAGGGAGAAGAATCTTAGCTCGTCAAACAGTCTTGACAAATTTGCAGTTAGGTGCATATACGAGAAGCGATCGCCTAGGAGTAAAAAGCGATATCGAAGAGCAGTTGCAACTGTTTCCCCGACTATCGGAGCGCCGAGAGCAGTTAGCGGGAACCCTAAGCGGTGGGGAACAGCAGATGCTTGCGATCGCCAGAGCTTTAATGAGTCGTCCCAAGTTATTGTTACTAGACGAACCCAGTTTAGGACTAGCGCCGCAGATAGTGCGAGAAATATTCAGTATTATCCGTAAATTAAACGAATCGGGAGTAACTATCCTGTTAGTGGAACAAAACGCCAATTTAGCCCTAGAAACTGCCAATCGCGGCTACGTTTTGGCAGCGGGACGCTTGACTATGGCGGGAAAAGCCGGGGATTTACTCAAGGATGAGCGGGTCAAACAAGCTTATTTAGGTTAATCGATGATGCTGCGCCAACTATAGATAAAATTCTATGGTAAAGGTAGGAGAAAAAATATTCACAAAATTTTACAAAGTCGCATAAAATGGACACATAACGAAATAGGTATTTTTTCTTACTGCCATGCTAACGGCTAACTTCCCCTGGCTCACTGCCATCATTTTGCTCCCCTTGCTTGCCTCTTTCCTAATCCCTGTAATCCCCGACAAGGAAGGAAAAACCGTTCGTTGGTTCGCTCTTGGAGTCGGACTAGCAGACTTTATATTAATGTGCTACGTCTTTTTACAAAAATATGATTTAAGCAACCCCAACCTGCAATTAGTGGAAAAAATCGATTGGGTTCCCCAAATAGGTTTAAGTTGGGCGGTGTCGGTGGATGGTATCTCGGCACCGTTAGTTTTATTAGCAGGATTAGTGACAACCCTTTCTATCTTGGCCGCGTGGCAAGTGGACCGCAAACCCCGTTTATTCTACTTCCTGATGCTGTTGCTCTACGCCGCTCAGATTGGTGTTTTCGTTGCCCAAGACTTATTATTATTCTTCTTAATGTGGGAAATCGAGTTAATTCCCGTTTATCTACTCGTTTCCATCTGGGGTGGTCAAAAACGTCGTTATGCCGCCACTAAATTCTTACTCTACACCGCCGCCGCTTCTATCTTCATCCTCGTTGCAGGTCTAGCCATGGCCCTTTACGGTGGTGGTGCGATGACCTTTGACATGGCGGAATTAGGATTTAAAGATTATCCCCTCGCTTTAGAATTAGTCCTTTACGCCGGTTTATTAGTCGCTTTCGGTGTCAAACTCGCTATCTTCCCCCTCCATACTTGGCTCCCCGATGCTCACGGTGAAGCTTCTGCACCGGTATCGATGATTCTCGCTGGTGTTCTCCTCAAAATGGGTGGTTATGGTTTAATCCGCCTTAATATGGGGCTTCTACCCGATGCACATATCTACTTTGCTCCGATTCTAGCGATTCTCGGTGTAGTCAATATTATCTACGGTGCTTTCGCTTCCTTCGGTCAACAAAACATGAAACGCCGTCTCGCTTATTCCTCGGTTTCACACATGGGATTCGTCCTTTTAGGGATTGCTTCCTTCACCGATGTGGGTATTAGCGGTGCTATGTTACAAATGCTCTCCCATGGTTTAATTGCCGCCGTCTTATTCTTCCTTGCTGGTGTTACCTACGACCGCACCCATACCTTAGCTTTAAACGAGATGGGTGGGATTGCTCAAGCGATGCCGAAAGTCTTCGCTCTCTTTACTGCTGGTGCTATGGCTTCCCTAGCGTTACCCGGAATGAGCGGTTTTGCCAGCGAAATTACCGTATTCATCGGTGTCACTAGCAGTGACGTTTATAGCCAAACCTTCCGGGTTGTGACTGTCTTCCTCGCTTCCGTTGGTTTAATCCTCACCCCGATTTATCTACTCTCCATGCTTCGTCAAGTTTTCTACGGAGATGGTTCTTCCTGCGATATTACTAACATTCTCCCCAACAAAAGCAACGAACAAGCAGTTTGTTTCGGTACTAGCTGTGTCCTTCCTGACGAATCAGAATATATTGACGCTAAACCCAGAGAAATCTTTATCGCTGTCTCTTTCCTCGCTTTGATTGTTTCTATCGGTTTCTATCCCCAACTGGCTACCCGTATGTACGATGTGAAAACGGTGGCAGTTAACTCGGAAGTGCGTCAAGCTTACACAGAAATCGCCGCTACTCGTCAAAATATCTACGCTGAAACTCAACCGGACGTAAGCGCCAAGGTTGCCAGTATATTCCAATAAATTGGCAAGTCTCAAGTTAATAGGTTATCGGGAGTGGAAATTCTGCTCCTGATTTTTTTGGGCGAGGAGATAATTAGGGTTTGCGGCAAAAAGTTTTTCCTGGTGGCGGGGTGTGGGGTAGGGTCGTTTCATTCTCTCTTATGTCATCCTCTCAAATCCTTATCTGGCAACGTTTTTAGTCGATTTCTCGGAAATACATAGCTGAAAATTTTTAAAAACGTCGTGCTTTGCTTACCCCGCATTTCTCACAAAGAAAGAGAATGGAGTGTCTGAAAGCCCTACCCAGTATAGATTTGAACCCGATTTTAGCCCAGCTCCCCCAACGACAGTGTGTTGTGAGAATTTAACA
>SFBL01000187.1 GCA_007095785.1 Microcystis aeruginosa Ma_SC_T_19800800_S464 | reverse complement strand
TCCAACCAATTGTTTTTTTAGCGATCGCCTCTGCCGAGCAAATAGTTACTTTGTACTATATTTTCGATGTCAAAATCGGGGTTAATGCTCTATTTATTTCAAAATGAGAATTGCTGCTAAAAATACCCACAACTTTCCATTGTAGAATCACCCGACTAAAACCGACAAAATTTCAGTATTAAACCATGGAAGAAAAACGCTATCCTGCGGAAAAATCAGCAGAGATTCAAAAATTATTGGATACAGCCACCTTATTTGTCGGGTTACCCCCTGACACCCTCGATCAAGTTACCTCTCATGCTGTCACCCGCACTCATCCCGCTAATCGGGCGATTTTATTAGAAAATGATTGGGGTGGTTCGGTTTACTTTATTCTGGATGGTTGGGTGAAAATTCGTACTTACAATATGGAGGGCAAAGAAGTCACCCTAAATATCGTCGGTAAAGGGGAAATACTCGGAGAAATGGCCGCTTTAGAAGAATCTCCCCGCTCCACCGATGCTATCACCTTAACCACGGCCACAATTAGCAGTATTCCCGCCCAAGATTTTGTTAATCTGCTCAAATCGGAACCTTTAGCGGGAATTCGTCTTTCTCAGTTAATGGCCAAGCGTTTACGTCAAGTTAACCGGCGTTTACGTTTACGGGAGGCCAATAGTCTCTCCAGAGTCGCCGATACTTTACTCTTTTTAGCCGAAGGTCAAGGAGAAAAAAGCGACCAGGGTACGATAATTCCTAATTTACCTCACCGGGAATTGAGTGGTATTAGTGGCCTGGCCCGGGAAACCGTGACCCGCTCCCTGACCAAATTGGAGAAAAAAGGACTGATTCAACGACAGCAGGAATCTATCTGTATTCCCGATCTGGCCGCTTTAGAAAAAGCGATCACCTAAATTCAGTGATCAGTTATCAGTGATCAGTTATCAGTTATCATACTAAATCTGATTATTAAAGACTGATTATCTATTCCTCCTTTTGCCTATTGCCTGTTGCCTGTTGCATGAGTGCCTATCTTCACTAGGAAATTTATTTTGCACGACTACTTATGACTGAAAAATTAACCAGTTTTGGAGTGGTGCTGGTGACAACGGCCAGCGAAACGGAAGCGGAACACCTAGCGATCGCCTTACTTAACGATCGCCTGGCCGCTTGTGTTAGTATTTACCCGATTCGTTCCATTTATCGTTGGCAGGGACAGATTGAAAACGAGAGGGAATGGCAATTAGCGATTAAAACCGATTTAAAGCAGTTTGAGCAGTTATCGGCGAAGATACAGGAACTTCATACCTATGCCGTCCCAGAAATCATCGCTTTACCGATTGTGGCGGGTTCACAGACCTATTTAGACTGGTTAGCCTCCCATACCGGTGGGGTGTCAGAATAGACCAATCAGCAACTTTAGCGAAAAAAATCTATATAATTCTTAATAAACTATCTCAGGAAGCGCAAAAAGTTTTAATCTAGATGCTGATTAAATGTTTAAACATCTGGTTTTAAGACCGATCGCCTCCACGATTGGAGAACTCAGCACATCGTCAAGGGAGATAGTTAAAATCCAATGAGTCTTAAGGCAAGCGGTGGCAGCTCCTTAGCGCGTCCCCAACTCTATCAAACCGTCCCGGTATCTGCCATTACCCAAGCAGAACAACAAGACCGCTTTCTCGATAAACCCGAACTCAACGAACTAATCGCCTACTTCCAATCGGGGAGCAAGCGTTTAGATATTGCCCAAACCCTCACCCGGAACTCCGATTTGATCGTCTCGCGGGCAGCTAACCGGATTTTTACCGGTGGTTCCCCCATGGCCTACCTAGAAAAACCCCCCGTGGAAGAATTGGCCCTGGTGGGTGCGGGTAAAGTGATCAACGTCCAGGAAGGGATGAAATTAGGAACCGTTACCTACGCTGAAAGCGGCTCCGGTGGCGGTGGTGGCTTCCTCGGTGGTTTAAAGGGGATTTTCGCCTCTAGCGGCCCGATTCCCCCCGGATTCCGACCGATTAACGTCTCTCGTTACGGTCCGAGCAATATGCAGAAGTCCCTCCGGGATTTATCCTGGTTCCTGCGTTACATTACCTATGCGATCGTGGCCGGTGATACCAGTATCCTGATCGTTAATACCCGCGGTTTAAGGGAAGTTCTCGAAAATGCCTGTTCTATTGATGCCACCATCGTGGCCCTACAGGAAATGCGGGCCGCTTCGATCGAGTATTTCCAAAGAGACAAGGATGCGGCCACTTTAATCAGTGACTATTTCAATATCCTACTAGGGGAATTAAAAGCCCCCACCCCCTCTAATAAACTGCGTCAGCGTCCCAGTAGTGACCAACAGGGTTTAAGTCTTCCCCAAAGCTACTACAATGGCGCCGAAAAACGGCAAAAGTTTGTCATGAAAACCGGTTTATCGGAGTCGGAAAAATCTTCGATTATTAAGGCCGCCTACAGACAAATTTTTGAACGGGACATCACCCGCGCCTATAGTCAGTCCATTTCTGACCTGGAATCGAAGGTGAAAAACGGCGACATCTCGATGAAAGAATTCGTCCGTCGTCTCGGTAAATCGCCTCTCTACCGTAAACAGTTCTTTGAACCTTTTATCAATAGTCGCGCCCTAGAATTGGCTTTCCGTCATTTCCTCGGTCGCGGTCCTTCCTCCCGGGAAGAAGTGCAGAAATACTTCTCGATCGTCTCTAGCGGCGGTTTAGGGGCGTTAATCGATGCTTTAGTCGATTCTCAGGAGTATTCCGACTATTTCGGCGAAGAAACCGTTCCCTATCTCCGGGGATTGGGTGCAGAAGCACAGGAATGTCGTAACTGGGGGATGCAGATTGACCTGTTTAACTACAGCGCACCTTTCCGCAAAGTTCCCCAATTTATCACCACTTTTGCTAAATACGATCGCCCCTTACCGGATCAGCACGTTTACGGTTCCGGAAATGACCCCCTAGAAATCCAATTTGGGGCAATTTTCCCGAAAGAAACCCGCGAACCTAGTTCTAGTCCCGCTCCCTTCGGTAAAGATAGCAAACGTATCCTCATCCACCGTGGACCGGCCACTAATAACCAAAATAGCAACCCCGGCGCCCGAGGTGAATTCCCCGGTACTTTGGGACCGAAAGTTTTCCGTCTCAATAACGAGTTACCCGGTTCTAGCAATGGGGTAAGCGTTAAATTTGGCGAAAGTTCCACCCAAAGAGTGATTTTAGCGGCTTATCGTCAGGTTTTCGGTCGAATGCCCTACGAAGGTCAGCGTTTATCCGTGGCCGAGATTAAGTTAGAAAATGGCGATATTACTCTACGCGAGTTTATCAAAACCCTAGCTAAATCCGAGGCTTTCCGGAAAATCTACTGGACTCCTCTCTATGTGGTGAAAGCGATCGAATATATTCACCGTCGTCTGCTCGGTCGTCCTACCTACGGTCGTCAGGAAATGAATCAATACTTCGATATCTGCTCGAAAAAAGGCTTCTATGCTTTAATCGATGCCATTATCGATAGTCCTGAATATACGGAAGCTTTTGGCGAAGATACGGTTCCCTACGAGCGCTATCTAACTCCCCAAGGGATGCAGTTACGGATGGTGCGTTTGGGTAATCTCCGCGAAGATATCGGCCAAAGAGTTGATAAAGAGGAAACCCCGCGCTTTATTGAATTGGGTACACCTTCGGTCTCGATTCGCACTGAACCGGATATTCAATCTCGTGTCGGTCAAGGTGTAACGGTTCAACGGGAACAAACTAAGATCTTTAAACTGTTAACTAATCTGGATAAAGTTGCCGTACAAAATACTGTTCGCGCTGCCTATCGTCAGATTTTTGAACGGGATCTCGATCCCTATATCATCAATGCCGAATTTACCGCTTTAGAGAGTAAATTAAGCAATGCTGAGATCACGGTGAAAGAGTTTATTGAGGGTTTAGGTTGTTCGGATCTTTATCTGAAAGAATTCTATGCTCCCTATCCAAATACGAAAGTAATTGAATTGGGAACCAAGCACTTCTTAGGTCGCGCTCCCTTGAATCAAAAAGAAATCCAGAAATATAACCAAATTCTGGCAACTCAGGGATTAAAAGCCTTTATCGGTGCTATGGTTAATAGCATGGAATACCTACAATTATTTGGTGAAGATACGGTTCCCTATCGTCGTTTCCCGACTCTACCGGCCGCTAATTTCCCGAATACGGAACGCTTATACAATAAGCTGACTAAACAGGATAGTGAACTGGTTGTTCCTAGTTTTAAACCAGTAGTTAAGGTTGGTGGTTAGTTAGTCCTTGAAGTTAGTTAATTTAGCTCGTGTTCAACACGAGCTTTTTTCGGGACAAATTACTGCCCAAAATTTATTATCGTCAATCAACAAGAAACTGGGTTTAGATTAATCATTCAAAATATCATCAAAATTGACTGATTCAATACGGTACAGGGGGGGAAAATATGCCTAGCAATTTAATCGTCGGTATGGTACAATCCATCAGCAATGCTTTTTTGTCAAAAGCAATGACTGATAACTGAAATGACTCGCTTTATTTGGGATAAATTTAGCAAAGACTTCTTAGAAACTCTTCTTTCTCCCTACGGTACAGTAGTTGTCAGTAAAGAAGTCACCTCAGAAATTAAAGAAATTGATGTATATTTTAGTCCTAATATCTCGGAAATTCCCTCTCAGTTAGGATTATTAGG
>SFBL01000186.1 GCA_007095785.1 Microcystis aeruginosa Ma_SC_T_19800800_S464 | reverse complement strand
TGCGTCGTAAAGTCTAAACTTGTTGTGTCTTGCACTGCCAAAACTATTGGATGTTCTTTGATTCTTTCTACTGTACTTTTGGCCTGGGCGGCAATTAGATCTGAGGGGTGAAAATAGGGGGAATTCCAAAAGTCATAGGTGGCACTCGCTGCCGCTAGATTTCCCGCGGCTTGTGGCACACTTGTACTAGGTTGACTGGCCAAGTTTTCCACGATACTGATTAACCTTTTCTTTCTTCTGGTGTCCCCTAGGTCTGCATACTGTAGTTCTTGGGCTGCCCATTTCTCCATTTTTTTGCTTACCTCCACCTTAATTCCTTCTTTCAAAACTATACCTATCAATCGTTTCCCCTTTTTTTAAGTTTCTTCTCTTTTTGTTAAGAAAGATCTGACTAATGGATAGCTTATCAAGGGGGGAGAGTGGGGGCCACACCCTGCCCCCACGAAAAACTTTTTGCTGCAAACCCTACTTATCTCACCTTATTGTTTTTGTTATCTGCAACAAAAATTAAAGTTTGACAGGCTGTCTGTTGACAAGATTTGCCAGAAATCATCATAATAAAAATGTTTTCATTGTACCCAGCAGCAAGAGGACAAGAAAATGTTATTAAAATCTTTCGCCCTTGGTTCCCTTGTCGGATTATCCTTAGTTACATCTATCCCAGTCTTGGCTAATCCTTCCCTTTCTCCAGTACAAACTAACGAAGCAATAATCGCTGTCGGTCAACAAAAATCCGATTTATTTGTTAATTTAACCACCGATGATCCTTGGCGAGCTGCAATGGCCATTGGTGTCGCCACCAATATGCTAAAAAAAGGTCACTCAACCACCATTTTTTTGAATATTACAGGGGTACACCTGGCAGCGACGACCATTCCTCAACACACTAACGGTATCACCGGTAAAACCCTGCAAGCAATGTTAGTAGATTTCATCAGTCAAGGGGGAAAAGTCTTAATTTGTCCCTCCTGTATGAAACAAGCAGCCATAAAACCCGAAGATCTAATTGCCGGTGTGGTGACAAGTTCCCCCGATTCCCTAGAAGCAAATTTATTTAAGGAAACGGTTAAAGTAATTAGCTGGTAAATCTAGCATTTTCTGGAGAATATCGAGGCTGCATCTCAATATGGTGATTTAACTCACTGTTTGATCCATGCTGATGGCCAAATACCGCCAATTTCGAGGCCAGCTAGACCACTACAGGCATTTATAATGGTTTTACCACGACTATCAGCCAATTTTATCGATAATTTACCTTTGAGGGTATCTTGACAAGCAAAACAGAGACCTTTTTCCGTGGGTACACGCACGCGATCGGGAGGATGATCACTGATCCCGATTAAGACAATGGTATAATCCTCGTTAGTTGCCCTCATTTCCCAGTATCCCCAGGGTTGCACTGTCCAAGTTAGTTGAGAATTCCAGATATCAAACTTATAAAAGCGATTTTGCCAGTGAATACCGATAATTCCCACCGATTCCGTCCAGTTAAGAACTTTACGGGTAGAACCCACTGCGGTTAAGGTTAAATCGGGATTTTCAGGGAAAGCATTACAATTAATCCAAAACCACTTTTCCGGGAAAGAATAACCCCAATTTTTCTCACTATAAAAAGGTACATTCTCAAATTGGTAATTTTTTCCCCGATAGGTAATCATTCCCGTTGCTAAACCATGAGCAGTTAAAATCTGCCAACCTGGGTCAAAAATCGGTAAATAAGATAATATTCCTGCTGTTGCTTGGGGTGGACGCTTTTTATCTCCCCAACTGTACCTAGTTTCAATGCGATAATCCCATTGACAGATTTCTCCGGTGACGGGATCATAAATTTGTCCTTGCTGCTGGTTTGCCGTTGCTTGATAACCTTCTCGAATAGACTCAAAAAAATCTGACGGAGAAAGCAGACGGGGACGGATTTTTAAGTTAGTTTTTCCCCAATGGATGATAGCTAATTCCTGACGACTTGCCCAAAATTTATCCGTATCGGGAAAAGTGCGACAAAGATAATGAGATTCTATGGCTAAAATTTGCACTGCTCCACCGCTATTGACTTGACCGCCCCTTGGGTCTTGAATAGAATACATAAAGGCGAATCCGTCAGCTAATTGCGGAATCATGACTCGGAAGTACCAACCTTCAAAGAATCGGGGAGTGATACCATCCCAATGGTAGCCAGAATGAGGAGGTTGTGAAGACATCAATGAGTTTATCTTTAGGTATTGATTTTGGCACATCGGGAGCGCGAACGATTGCTATTGATTCTAGCAAAAATATCGTCGCTGAGGTTGATTATCCCTTCACTAATGCCAATTTTCAGGATTGGCAAAAGGCCCTATTTTATTTATTGGATAATCTAGGGGATTCGGTGCGTTCAGAACTTAAATCGATCGCGATTAATGGTACTTCCTCGACGGTGTTATTATGTGATAATTGGGGTAATCCTCTTTCTGAGGCAATATTATACAATGATGGGCGAGGAATTGGGTTTTTAGAAGCAATTAAAGCTATAGCACCCCCTCACCATCCCGTGATTAGTGCCACCTCCAGTTTAGCTAAATTACTTTGGTGGAGTCAGCAAGAAATTTTTTCCCAAGCGCGTTATTTTCTCTCGCAAGCGGATTGGTTAGCATTTCTGCTGCACGGTAAACTGGGAATTAGTGATTATCACAATGCCTTAAAGTTAGGTTATGATCTCGAAAATCTCTGTTATCCCGATTGGTTAGAGAATTTACCGATGTTTAATTTACTACCGGAAATTTTTGCACCGGGTACAGCGATCGATAGTATTAAACCAGATTTAGTGACTCGTTTTGCTATCCCGAAAGATTGTTTAATTTATACGGGAACCACCGACAGTATAGCGGCATTTTTAGCCAGTGGTGCTAATTCTTTAGGAGCTGCGGTGACATCTTTAGGTTCAACTTTAGTTTTAAAATTATTAAGTAGCCAGAAAGTTGATGATAGTAACTATGGCATCTATAGTCATCGTTTAGGAAATTTGTGGTTAACTGGTGGGGCATCTAATACGGGGGGAGCAGTGTTAAAGAAGTTTTTTTCTCATGAAGAATTGAGAAATTATAGTTTAGCCATAGATGGACAAAAAGAAAGTAATTTAGATTATTATCCTCTACTAAAAGCGGGCGAGCGCTTTCCCATTAATGATCCTTTTTTACCCGTAAAACTGACTCCTCGCCCCGATAATCCTCTAGAATTTTTGCATGGTTTACTAGAAAGTATTGCCCGCATTGAAGCTTTAGGTTATCAGCGTTTACAGGAATTGGGAGCTAATAAATTAGAGCGAGTGTATAGTGCGGGTGGTGGGGCAAAAAATTCGACTTGGAGAATAATTCGTCAGCGTCATTTAGGGGTTCCCGTGCTTTTATCTCAACAGGAGCAAGCAGCCTATGGTACTGCCTTATTAGCACAGCAATCGGTTACGCTATTGAAATAGGGTTTGCGGCAAAAAGTTTGTTGGTGGGGCTACGAGTCAGACTTCAGGAGTCGGGAGATAGGGTGATAGGGATTTGGGGGTTTAGGGTGTTGAGGTGTTAGAGTTTTAGTTGAAATTCCCCCATTTCCCCACACCCCACTTCCCCACTTCCCCATTTCCCCATTTCCCCACTTCCCCACACCCTTCGTTAATTAACCATAATAGGGTGGCTCATTACCCGGTTTCCATTTGATATTACAGCCTAAACTGGGTTTTTGCTCCGTCGGCACCGGTTGACCGGTTAAAACCTTGTCAATAGCGGCGCGGAGATCTTTGCCTGTCACCGGTACGCCATTACTAGGACGACTATCATCCAATTGACCCCGATAGACTAGAACGCGCTGACTATCAAAGAGGAAAAAATCGGGAGTACAGGCTGCCGTATAAGCTTTCGCCACTGCTTGGCTTTCGTCATAGCATAAATTGAATTTAAAGTCAAGAGTTATCGCCATTTTTTTCAAATTTTCGGGCGAATCATCGGGATATTTCTCCACATCATTAGAACTAATGGCGAGGATGCCCAGATTGGTGTTAGCGTAATCGCGACCTAGACGGGTAAGTTCTTCTTGAATGTGTTTAACAAAGGGGCAATGTTCACAGAGGAAGATGACTAACAGAGCGGTTTTAGCCGCAAAGCTGTCCAGAGAGATAGTTTCACCGGAAACCACATCGGGTAAGGCAAAACTGGGAGCTTTTGTCCCCAAATCTAACATTGTGGACTCGGTGCGTGCCATAAAGTTTCTACTCTTTTCTATAGGGAGGACTGAGATTTTTATAGCATTTCATGCTTCATCGCGCAAATTTTAAGGCCTTAATCAGCATCAGTGAACAGTAATCAGTGAACTGATAAGTCATTGACCTATCTAAATTACTGGTTAAGACTGCCTGGAAATGGGGAAGTAGGGAAGTGGGGAAGTGGGGAGATGAGAGAAAAAAGCTGATAACTGATAACTGATAACTGATAACTGATAACTGATAACTGATAACTGATAACTGATAACTGATAACTGCCATAACCTACTGAAACTGATCTGCCCAATTTTCGATCACACGCTGACTTTCGCGAGCAATAACTAAAGCGTTATCGGGGACATTTTTAGTGATAGTTGAACCAGCGGCCACGGTGACATTTTTTCCTAATTCTAGAGGAGCCACTAAAACACTATTTGCCCCAGTTTTTGTGCCACTGCCGATCATAGTTTGGTGTTTTTTCACACCATCGTAATTAGCAGTAATTGTTCCCGCACCAACGTTAACTTTTTCCCCTAAAGTGGCATCTCCCAAATAGGATAAATGGGCAATATTGGTTTTATTGCCGATGTCACTTTTTTTAATTTCAACAAAATTACCGACTCGACAATTAGCCCCAATTTTCGCTTCTCCGCGCAAATGAGCATAGGGACCGATGCGACAACCAGAATCCACCTGACTATCAGAAATCACCGAAAATAAGACCGTTACATCGCTGCCTATGCGACTATTTTCGATTAAACTCCCCGGACCGAGACGACAACCAGAAGCGATTATCGTCTCACCGCGCAGATGGGTTTGGGGTTCAATAATGACATCGGCACTGAGGGTGACAGTATCCTCAATGGTGACACTATCGGGGTCAATAATGGTGACTCCGGCGGCCATCCAATCATCTTTGACTCTAGTTTGCAGGATATCATAGGCGGCGGCCAATTGTTTGCGATCGTTAATGCCGCTAATTTCTAAACAATCCTCCACATCCACAGCCATGACGGGATCGAGAAAATTGACCACATCCGTGAGATAGTATTCACCTTGATCGTTATTGGGGGTTAAATTAGGCAGTATCGCCGCTAATTTTGACCAATTAAAGCAGTATATACCCCCATTAATCCGGTGGTTTTGTCTTTGGGCATCGGTACAGTCTCTTTCTTCCACAATCTGCTTAACGAGATTATTACCATCACAAAAAACTCGACCGTAACCTTTCGGGTTTGGGAGGTTAGCAGTTAAGAGGGTGGCAGCGTTACCATGGTTTTTATGAATCTGGAGAAGATTTTGCAAGGTTTCGGGACGCAACAGGGGAACATCGCCATTTAAGACCAACAAATCCCCCTGAAAGTCCTCTAAATGGGGGATTAACTGCTGAATAGCATGGCCAGTGCCTAACTGTTCCTTTTGTTCGACAAATTCGATATCCGCAAGATGCTGTAGAGTATTTCGCACCTGTTCCCCTTGATAACCGATAATCACCAGTTTTCGCCTGGGATGTAAGGATTCGCTGACATTAAGCACCCGTTCCACTAGCGATCGACTGCCGAGGGGATGTAAAACTTTCGGAAGGCTGGACTTCATTCGGGTTCCCTTACCCGCTGCTAAAATTGCTACCGCTACCATGGTCATGCTTGCCAATATCGTTCGCGACTGAGTATATCGTACTCCGATCCCCTTGGTTGCAAGAATTTTTCCCCTCTTTCATCCTGTGCCAGTTGAGAAACTACCATAAAAAGGTTTTCTTTAAGACATTGTTAAGGTACTATATACAAATTGAAACAATTAAACATAATTAGCACTCTATAGATACCGCTATGACAACTGTACTAACTAAGGAATCCGCCGCCATGAAACAGATTCGCACCACCTACCAAGCTGACCAACAGGTTAAATACCTGCATCTAGAAGCGGAAATCGAGGTACTGCTGCAACAACTGCAAAACCTCAAGCGCAAAAACCAAGAGAATCAACACCTAAATTAAAGAAAATTTCCCTAAGAATTCTCAAATCCCACCCTCTGATCGGCGAGAAGGTGGGAAAATGTTTTTTGAGAATTCCAGATAGGTGTGGATTAATGATCAATTTTGCCTTACAGCAAGCCTTCGCCCGTCGTCATGCCCTAAAAGTGATTAGTGGGTTAAATAATTTCGATCGCTCGCAGGTTCTCTCAGTAGTTAAAGCCGCTACAGCCGGAGGAGCAACTTTTGTCGATATTGCCGCTAATGCTGACCTAATTGGGTCTGTAAAAGCCTTGACAAATTTACCCGTATGTGTATCGGCCGTTGAACCAGAATTGTTTGTGATGGCAGTGGACGCGGGAGCCGATTTAATTGAGATCGGTAATTTCGATAGTTTTTATGGCCAAGGACGCATTTTTGAAGCGGCGGAAGTTTTAGCCCTAACCCGTCAAACTCGCGACTTACTGCCCGAAATTACCCTGTCTGTGACAGTTCCCCATCTCCTACCCCTCGATGAACAGGTGAGACTAGCGGAAGCTTTAGTTAGTCAGGGTGCTGACATTATTCAAACCGAAGGCGGCACTAGCAGTCAACCCCGTCACGCCGGTATTTTGGGACTGATTGAAAAAGCTGCCCCGACTCTAGCGGCAGCCCACGCTATTTCCCATGCAGTTAAGGTTCCCGTCCTCTGCGCTTCCGGTTTATCCAGCGTTACCGCTCCCATGGCGATCGCTGCTGGAGCGGCCGGTATCGGTGTTGGTTCGGCGATCAATCAATTGGATAATGAAGTGGCTATGGTGGCAGCTGTGCGCGGTTTAGTCGAATCTCTGCAAGCACAACCAGTCCATATTGCCAACTAGAACAATTTTTGTCTAGATACGACGGAGAAGGGTCCGTTTTCCCTTCTCTTTTTTCCTTTGTCACCAGTTATCAGTTATCAGTTACCAGTTACCAGTTACCAGTTACCAGATGTGAGTTTTCAGTCAATAGTATTAAGTGACAAGTTCGGAGCTTGCTTTTCACTGATTACTGTTTACTACTCACTGATTACTGTTTACTCCTCACTGAAAAGCCCCAACCCCATCAACTGTGGTAAAATGCGCTATGGCTCAAAACATTAGAGATAGAAGCACTCCACCATGATTCGAGATATCTTCATGCCCGCGCTCAGTTCCACCATGACCGAAGGAAAAATAGTTTCTTGGGTAAAGTCCCCCGGGGAAAAAGTCAGCAAAGGGGAAACGGTGTTAGTGGTCGAATCCGACAAAGCCGATATGGACGTAGAATCGTTTTATGATGGCTATCTCGCTGTAATTTTAGTCGAAGCTGGCCAAGAAGC
Source organism: Microcystis aeruginosa Ma_SC_T_19800800_S464 (assembly GCA_007095785.1). GTDB lineage: Bacteria > Cyanobacteriota > Cyanobacteriia > Cyanobacteriales > Microcystaceae > Microcystis > Microcystis aeruginosa_E. The sequence continues at coordinate 45,516 of SFBL01000186.1, read as the reverse complement.
ACCCGTGGGAGAAGCGATCGCCTATATCGCCGAAACTGAAGAGGAAATTGAACTAGCCAAAGCTCAGGGAAAAACCGCCACAGCCGCCCCTAGCAAGCCCGTAGAGACCCCAGAAATCGCTCCGCCTCCCGTTTCGATCCCCGTCGCCGCCGTTAAAGAGAATGGCCGTTTAGTCGCCTCTCCCAGGGCCAAAAAATTGGCTAAAGAATTAAAGGTGGATCTGAAAACCCTAGTGGGTAGCGGTCCCCACGGACGAATTACCGCCGAAGACGTAGAAAAAGCGACAGGAAAAGTCAGCACCGCCCCCGCTCCCGTCATTACTCCCCCGCAACCCGTCAGCGTGCCTGTAGCGGCTCCTAAAGCCCCGATTCCGGCCAGCACCCCGGTCGGTCGGACTGTTCCCCTCACGACTCTGCAAAAAGCCGTCGCTCAGAATATGTCGGTTAGCCTACAGGTTCCCACCTTCCAAGTGGGCTACACTATCACCACCGACCCACTGGATCAACTCTATCAACAGCTAAAATCCAAGGGTGTCACCATGACGGCCCTGTTAGCAAAAGCAGTAGCCAACACCCTCGCTAAACACCCTATAGTTAATGCCAGCTATAGCGACGCAGGAATCCAATACCACGGGGCGATTAACGTGGCTGTAGCCGTAGCTATGCCCGATGGTGGCTTAATTACGCCGGTTTTGCGCTCTGCTAACCAGATGGATATCTATTCCCTATCCCGCAGTTGGAAAGATTTAGTTGATCGCGCTCGCAGTAAACAACTGCAACCGGAAGAATACAATAGCGGTACTTTTACCATTTCTAATCTGGGAATGTTCGGAGTCGATCGCTTTACCGCTATTTTACCCCCCAACCAAGGTGCAATCCTGGCCGTGGGCGCTTCCCGTCCCCAAATCGTCGTCCACAATAATGGTTTATTCGGAGTGCAAAAACAGATGACGGTTAATCTCACCAGTGACCACCGAGTCATCTACGGGTCTGATGCAGCCTCCTTCCTGCAAGACTTAGCTAAACTGCTCGAAACTGAGGTGCAGTCTTTAACTATGTAATCAGAATCTAGGCAGCAGGAGCCAAGGGAGTTTCTCTCTAGCTCCTGCTTTGTTGTCACTAAAAAAATGTAAAGAATTAGCTAAAATAGGTTTGACCCTATCTATCACCCAAAACTATCGCCCAAACAAGGCCAAAAAAAGTGTTAATCTCAGGGAACTTTCAGATTTAAGCTAATATCGGTAAATTAACCCTCAATCTCGCCCTATATATTAAGCCTACAATAATTCGTATTCCCAAGCCCTAACGCCTACCCATAGGAAAAAATGATCACAGAGAATAGTCGCTTACGTTCAGAATTTTTAAATACACAGGTTATCACTCGCAATACAGGCAAAAAACTCGGCGTTGTTAAAGATATCCTAGTAGATATCGATCAACGAGAAGTAGTTGCCCTGGGACTCCGCGATAATATCCTCTCCCTGTCGGGAATGCCTCAATATATGTATTTATCCAGCATCAGTCAGACAGGAGACGTGGTTCTCGTTGAAGATGATAACGTCTTGGAATCCGTCGATATCGATGCTTATACTCCCTTAATCGGTAGTGACGTGATCACAGAAACCGGCGAACCTTTAGGCAAAGTCCGCGATTATCAATTTGATCCCCTTAGTGGTCAATTACATTCTATTATCATCGCTTCCCTGGGATTACCTCTTATCCCCGAACAATTAATCAGCACCTACGAAATTTCCATTGAAGAAGTGGTTAGCAGCGGTCCGAATCGCTTAATCGTCTTTGAAGGGGCCGAAGAACGTCTCACCCAAGTTAGTGTGGGGGTTTTGGAACGTTTGGGTATTGGTCGTCCCCCCTGGGAAAGAGAAGAAGAAGAAGCTTATTATACCCCCGCTGCTCGCCCGGAAAATCAGTTAGGTACGGGTATTCCCCTCCGCACTCCCGTGGAGGCCGCTAAACCCGTTGAAGAACGCTGGAGTGAGGACGAATGGGAAAAAGAACCCCTGCGGGCCAATCCCCCACCGCAAAAACGGGCCGAAGCTCGTTATTATGAGGAAGAATACGAGGAAGAAGAAGACAACTGGGGAGAAGCGCGGTTAGAACGCACAGAAAGCTTTTCTCGTCCTCAGTACGACGATTACGAAGATAAGGCCGAGGATGATATGTGGGATGATGACGTGGAACCGGATTACAATCCCCCCCGCATCAATATCACCGAGAAGAAAAAAGAGAGAATCCCCGAATACGAAGACGGTTAATCTTTGACAGTCCCCCTATCCATTAGTTACATTTTTCTTAACATAAAATTTGACAAAAAAAGAAAAGTGTGCTATGTAGACCAAGGGGGTTCTCTGGGGGGACTAATTTGATTGATTCATATAGAGCAGCAATTATTCTAGCTTGGGTTGATCCAAGGCAACCCAACAAAGAGTAACCTTTGGGGTGGTTGGGTTTCGCTTTTTCCAGCGAATTGAGCTATTTTCGCCCCAGTCTTGTTTCGCCCAACCCAACCCACGAGGCTTAGACTCACAGCTTCAATCAATGTGCATGGTGCGTTCCCTAAAATCGATCGCTGGAGCGCTAGAAGTTGCATTAGGGAACGCACCCTACGGCAATGGCGATCGCTCTAACGGCTGAGTTCAGCCGCCACAATCTTCAACTTCTATCAGATAATCTCTAGGCGGTCGGATGCAACGATTTGTTATGCGGTTGACTGCGAGGTTTGAGCGGAGTCGAAATAATTTGTCTGCTGCTAGTGGATTGTTTTTTACGAAGATCATTGCAAATTGCTTGCAAATCATAGTTAAAGGACTTTGCGTGTTCTTCACGTATTCTGTAAATTTCTTCTAGAACTTCATCTTTCCACATAATTAATCTCCCATTAGTTCATTAGGTGTACAAATCGTTGGCAGATCATATCCCGCTTCTATACTTATTTGTGCTAGTTTCTTTTGTATTTGAGCATTGGCAATATGCTTACAGTTCCAAGTTAAAAGATAGTCAATTCCGTAAAATGTAGCAACTGCAATATGAAGCGCATCATCAGAGGCTTTAGGGGGAAGATTACTTTTGGTGAGAAACTGGGCTGCCAGACTTTGAACATCTTCGTTGACTTCCAGTAATGGAAAATCACGTAGAATCTCAAGTCGCCTGTTTGCCATCTCTACATCTCCCCGCGCAACTTCGTCCAAAACCACTTGGGAGATATAAAGCGTAAATTGCTCTCGGCGTGTGTCCCACCACTCTTGGGTAATCCCCAAGTTTGCCATGAGGATCAAGTTATTGCTGAGTCTGGCCGTTAAGTAACCAACCACGCTAGTTTCAATGTAAACAGTTTCGCTCATTTGAAATGCGCTAGTTAGATCTGTATTTTATCTGACAGGGGCTCCTATCCCTAATTCTTTCGTTAGCTTTTTGCCTAGAATCGCTAGATCTATTTCTAGCGAGAGAAGCCAGAAGCCTTTGTTGGCAAGTTTTCTAGCTCGCTTGTCCCCCTGTCAGGTATTTTATCCCAATCTGTGCAAAACTGTCGCTAGGAAGCGATGCGCTCTGCTACGCAGTGCCTTCGGCATCGCACTTAGACTCACAGTTTCAATCAATGTGCATGGTGCGTTCCCCAAAATCGATCGCTTAAGCGGTAGAAGTTGCCCTAGGGAACGCACCCTACAAGATTCCTACACAAATAGTAGCGTATGCCGCCGTTCCGCGTGCAAGCGCTTGTTAGACAAATGAATGAAACAAAATTTTCACGGCTTCTCCTAATGAAATCTTAACGATATCCATAGATAATGATAGCCCTTTCTCTTTTACCAATGATTTTGCTTTATTCCATACAGTATCACTCCGTGCTTTATCTAAGAATTCATGCCCTTCCCATGTAATACGATTAATAATCACTAAATCTGGAATATCTGTTTTATGAGTGCTTGGATAATGGACATTTCCGTGTAATAAACCTGCTTCAATTAATAAGGCTTTGTGATAATTGGCCTCATTACCTGAATAAGACGACAAATCAACCTCTATCTCTTTTTCAAGATCGAGGAGTATTAAGCGAATCAAGTCTATATTTCTTCGCATAAACTTACCTTACTATTCATAAAAAAGAAAACACTACATTTAAATTCATCAGTTTGTTTTGACTTTGATATAGGTATAAGTAGGGTTATCAAACTGCTGAACTGACGAATAGGAACCGGAAGTATCAACTTGGGAAGGAGGAAGATTGACAGTTATCCAATCGGCTTTCCCCTCCATAAATACGATTTCAATTTCGCCATTTTTATAAATCCGTTTTTCACATGGGCAAGGGGTACGACTTGGATTTACTGTTTCTGTTGAGGTCGGTGAACCAAGAACTTTCGCAACTACATCAGGTGTATTTCCTGCAATGTCGCTGATTTTAATAGCTGGTAATGCTTGGCTAGAAGATATGGGAACTGAAGGAGATGACTGCTCTACAACGTCAGGGGTAGAGTTACCACATCCAGTCAAAAGAATTAAAGAAACAAACGTTAAAAGTCTAAACTTCATGAATAGCTTCTCTATGGTATTACCAAGCCTAGCATTAAGATTTCGCTGGTTGATATTAGGTCTAACTACACATTATACGAAAACTTTCTGCACAACACTGTCCAGAGCAAAGATATGGGTCAACTTTCTGTATATCACCCGTCCTAGTACAACATATATACTAATTTGTCAATAGGTAGTAATATTTAATCTGCTTATACTTCGAGTTTTGACCTGAAAATGGGCGCTCAATAGTCGAGCGATCGAGAGATGGGGATGACCACGACCCTAGGGGATTAGGCAAGGGTGAACAACTTATCGGCAGGTTTCGAGAGGGCTAAAACCACAATCTGCCAGATTCCGGGCATCTCCGCAAGTCAGCTAAGACCGACTGACTCCGGAAAAATCTTCAACGCTATAACTAATAGCCGCTCGCCAATAACTGATCACTGAAAAACAGCTAAACCAAAAAGGCGTGCTAAAATCAGCATATCTAGGGTCGCTTGTGTAGGTGATGGATAGGCTATGTTTGAAAGATTTACGGAAAAAGCCATTAAAGTAATCATGCTCGCCCAAGAAGAAGCTCGCCGCCTTGGCCATAACTTCGTGGGAACAGAGCAGATTTTACTAGGACTAATTGGAGAGGGAACGGGAGTTGCCGCCAAAGTCCTCAAGTCCATGGGTGTCAATCTCAAAGATGCGCGCGTGGAGGTGGAGAAAATAATCGGTCGCGGTTCCGGATTCGTAGCCGTGGAAATTCCCTTCACCCCCAGAGCCAAACGAGTTTTAGAACTCTCCCTCGAAGAGGCCCGTCAACTGGGCCATAACTATATTGGCACAGAACACCTCCTTTTAGGACTAATTCGCGAAGGGGAAGGTGTGGCCGCTAGGGTTCTGGAAAATCTCGGCGTGGATCTCTCGAAAGTTCGCACCCAAGTGATCAGAATGTTAGGGGAAACCGCCGAAGTGGCCGCCGGTTCATCTTCCCAAGGTCGCACTAAAACCCCCACTCTTGACGAATTTGGTTCCAATCTAACCCAAATGGCCAGCGAGGGTAAACTCGATCCCGTGGTCGGCCGACAAAAGGAAATCGAGCGCGTCATCCAAATTCTCGGTCGTCGTACCAAAAATAACCCAGTCCTGATTGGGGAACCGGGGGTCGGTAAAACAGCGATCGCAGAAGGATTGGCCCAACGCATCGCTAATAAGGATATTCCCGACATTCTCGAAGAAAAACGGGTTGTCACCCTCGATATCGGCTTGTTAGTGGCGGGAACCAAGTATCGCGGCGAATTTGAGGAACGCCTCAAAAAAATCATGGACGAAATTCGCCAAGCGGGTAACGTCATCCTTGTGATCGATGAAGTTCACACTCTCATCGGTGCTGGGGCAGCCGAAGGGGCGATCGATGCGGCCAATATTCTCAAACCAGCTTTGGCCCGGGGAGAACTGCAATGTATCGGGGCGACGACCTTGGATGAGTATCGCAAACATATCGAACGGGATGCGGCTCTAGAAAGACGTTTTCAACCGGTTATGGTCGGTGAACCCTCCGTAGAAGAAACGATCGAAATTCTCTACGGTCTCCGGGAACGCTACGAACAGCACCACAAATTAAAAATCTTAGATGAGGCCTTGGAAGCGGCGGCGAAATTGTCCGATCGCTACATTAGCGATCGCTTCTTACCGGACAAGGCGATCGATTTAATCGATGAAGCTGGTTCGAGAGTGCGCTTGATTAATTCCCAATTGCCACCGGCAGCCAAGGAATTAGACAAGGAACTGCGGCAAATTCTCAAACAAAAAGATGACGCGGTGCGCGGTCAAGACTTCGAGAAAGCCGGGGAATTGCGCGATCGGGAAATGGAAATCAAAACCCAGATCCGGAATCTCGCTTCCACCAAAAAAGGCGAAGATGGCAACGACGAACCCTTTGTTGACGCGGAGGAAATCGCTCACATCGTCGCTTCTTGGACTGGGGTTCCCGTCAATAAACTGACCGAAACCGAATCCGAGAAACTGCTGCACATGGAAGATACCCTGCATCAGCGTCTCATCGGTCAAGAGGACGCAGTTAAAGCGGTGTCTCGTGCCATTCGTCGCGCTCGCGTCGGTCTGAAAAATCCCAACCGTCCCATTGCTTCCTTTATCTTCTCCGGTCCGACGGGGGTAGGTAAAACCGAGTTAACTAAGGCTTTGGCCGCTTATTTCTTCGGTTCGGAAGATGCGATGATCCGTCTCGATATGTCGGAATACATGGAACGGCACACGGTTTCTAAGTTAATCGGTTCGCCTCCGGGTTACGTTGGTTACAACGAAGGGGGACAATTAACGGAAGCGGTGCGTCGTCGTCCCTACACGGTGGTCCTATTCGACGAAATCGAAAAAGCTCACCCCGATGTCTTCAATATGCTTCTGCAAATCCTTGAAGATGGACGTTTGACCGATGCTAAAGGTCGCACGGTGGACTTTAAAAATACCCTGTTGATCATGACCTCGAACATCGGTTCTAAAGTGATCGAGAAGGGTGGCGGTGGTTTAGGTTTCGAGTTTGCTGATAATCAAGCCGAAGCCCAGTATAATCGCATTCGATCGCTGGTTAATGAGGAATTAAAACAATATTTCCGTCCGGAATTCCTCAACCGTCTCGATGAGATTATCGTCTTCCGTCAACTCAATAAGGAAGAAGTCAAGGAAATCGCCGAAATCCTGCTCAAGGATGTGTTTAAACGTCTGACAGAACAAAATATTACTTTGTCTGTTACTGATAAGTTTAAAGAACGCTTGATCGAGGAGGGTTATAATCCGGCCTACGGCGCTCGTCCCTTACGTCGTGCGATTATGCGTCTGTTGGAAGATGTTCTGGCTGAGGAAATTCTCTCAGGACGCGTGGGTGATGGTGATACGGCCATGGTCGATATCGATGAGGAAGGTAAGGTGAAAGTTATTTCCGGTGAAAGACGTGAGTTAATCGCTCCCGTGATTGAATAAATTCTCACTGGAATTAGTTAAATGAAAGGTGGGCTTTTTGCTCACCTTTTCTCGTAAAAATAGGGGGAAAGAGTGCGATGAAAGTTTGGGTTGTGGGTTGTGTTTTGTTATTTTTGCTGGTAGAATTTTATCAGTGGGCGAAAGGGTTTATTTTGCCTTTACCTCTCTATATTTTTGCGGGAGCTTTATTATCGATCGCTTCTAATTATTCTCAAGATATGAGCAATTTATTTGCTAGAAATGAACCGGTTGATCAAACTGCTAGTTTAAGTGATATTCCCAATATTTTAACGGCAGAAACCGCAATTACCAGCCTAGAAGCGGCAGCATCGGGGGATAGTAAAAAACTATCAAATTAAGCGGTTTTGTAGAATTGCCATGTCATACTAAATCCTGTTTAGAAGGTATAGGGGAGCGGGGAGCAAGAAGCGGGGAGAAGGGAGAAACAATCCATAACTTGGGAGTTAATCTTACTATTAAAAATGGATTTAGTATCATTCCTAGTTTTGAGTAGCAGCTTTTTCAATATAGCTGCGATTACCCTGTGATAGTAACATATATTGCCGTCTTACTCAAGTCAAATCCTCACCTCACCCGCACTCCCATCGGTGACACTTATAGCGGTATTCAGAGTCATCAGGTACGCCAGTTTTCTTCCCTGTTCTCCGCTCCCCATTCCTAATTGAAAAGCGATAACTTCTGTCCCTCACCAGATAGGATAATTGCGATAAGATACTCTGACTCTGTATTAGTTGGTTTATGAGTTGACGAGGATTTCAGCGATTGCCTGGGAGATAGGAAAATAAGGAGGATAAAGTTCTAGCCAGAAAAACTCACCAACGGGATTAATTTCTAAAAAGATATAACGTTCATCTGGTGTGACAATCATATCAATTGCGCCATAATTAAGACCGAAATATTTCACTAATTCTAGTAGTTGCTTTTCAATATTTTTCGGTAAATCGTAGGGTTGCCATTGTTGATGGAGCGCTCTTCCCTCTTTTCGCCAATCGTAGATAGCGCCGTCTAATTGTTGGGAATTAATCGCCGCCGTAAATATTTGTTCACCGACGATAGTGATGCGTAATTCCAAAGCTTTAGGAATGTTTTCCTGAAAAGTCATTGGACAAAATTGCAAACCTTCCAAATTATCTAGGTCTTCCTTAGTAACAGGACTGGTAAAAACAACCATTTCCTCTTGCTTGTCTCCATAAATAGCAAATTGAGAAAGCATTTTAGTCACAATTCCTGTTGCTTCAAACTCCTGAGCAAATTGCTTGACAGCTTCAGGATTATTAGAAGTTAAAGTCCCCGGAATTAATAAACCTAATTGTTGCGCCACTTGTAACTGCAATTGTTTATGATTGGCATGATCTACCTTAGCAATTGGGTCAAGATGAAAGCCAGATAAACTAGCAATCATTCCTCGAATACTTAACCGACATTCCTTAAGAGAAGCTTCGCGAAATTGACTATCCATCCCATCGGGTAATTTTAGTCCGTATCTCATGCGTCGATACCAAACAGAAGAAACTTCTTTTAGCTCTAATTTTTGTTCTCCATCGGTAATAATTCCGCCTTTTTGACCGCCTGAGTAAAGATCAACTTTCACCTCTGTAGGGAAGCGATCAGTATCAAAACGGAAGGCTTTTTTACCCATCGTTTCTATGGCTTTGATTACCAGAGGAATACTTTCATTATCGTGGCTAAAAGTAACAAGTAAAACGGTCATAAATCTCCTTGATGATTTTGGATTGAGAATCCTGATTAGATTTTGGATTGAGAATCTTGATAATCCTAAAATCCTCAAAATCCTGATTAGGTTTTGGTTTGATTTTTAGCATACTAAAAAATCGGCGATCGCCTGAGAAATAGGTAAATCTAAATCCCGTTCTAACATTCCCCACTCACCACCTGGATTAACTTCTAAAAAAACGTATTCTCCCCCTGGAGTTAAGATAAAATCAAATGCGCCAAAATTCAACCCTAAATTAGCCATAAAAATCTGAACTTGCTGCAATAGTGAATCGGGTAAAGTATGATGTTGCCAAGCACCTGGATCAATACCAGGTCTTCGCCAATCTACGGTTGAATGATTATACTGAGAAGATTCTAAAGCTCCCACAAATGTCTGTCCATTAACCACGACAACTCTCAATTCTAATTGTTTGGGAATTTCCGCTTGAAAAACCATAGGACAATAGCGTAAAGATTCCGCTTCCTCAAGGTCTTCTGCTTTCACCCTACTGGTATAAAGAAAAAATTCCGGCGATTCCATGCTGTGGGCGATCGCAGTTAACAATTTACTCACCATTCGTCCCTGAACCTGGGAAAAAAACTCCCGGGCAGCATCAGGATTATTGGTAACTAAGGTAGGGGGAATAATTAAGCCAACTTCTGAGGCCAAACGAAGTTGTAATAACTTATTTTTAGCCCTCTCAATTTTAGCTAAATTATCTAACCAACGCGCTGACCTTAAACTATCCCAAAAACCAGCCAAAGTCGTCTGGGATTCTCGCACACAAGCCTCCCGAAACTGAGGATCTAAATCCGCTGTTATTTCAGGTTGCCACATACGTCTTGTCCAAACAGATTGCACCTGTTCACTATCAATAGATTGATGGTTATAGGTTAATTGATAAAAACTTTTTTTACCATTAAATTGGGCTGCTAATTGAACCTCTAAGGGAAATTTATCAGTATCTAAGCGAAAAGGTGTGGCTCCTTTTTTTTCTATCGCCTCAGCCACGCGGTCAATGGTGAAAAAATCGCCGCTATGGGTCAACAATAAAACAACTTTAGGCGATTCTTTCATATCAGTGGGAAATTCCTGTAGGTTAACACATTTTAAGGCTTTTGGGTTAATTTTTATTGATCGGAATCTCAATAAAATACTGCAAAAAGTCTTGCTTTTGCTTAACTAATTGCAGTATTTGTTTTTTTCTTGAGTAATTACTAAATTTAGTTGACAGCACTTCTCAGGATCTCAACGTGCAGTTTTTTTGGCTGCAAGCCTTGATTAGTGGCTCCTTTAGCTTTTTGTCTGTACGGTGTAATCAAGAAAAGTGCTGCAATTACTCATGTAACCTGAGTTAGGGAATCTCTTCCCAGTCAGAAGGGTATTTGAGTGTTTGACGTCCTTCCTCAGGAGACTTGATGGAAGATTCCTCTTTTAAAAGCTCTCTTCCCAGTCAGAAGGGTATTTGAGTGTTTGACGTCCTTCCTCAGGAGACTTGATGGAAGATTCCTCTTTGCTTACGGACAAGAAACGAGCAAAGAAAGGATGTGCTTTACCTTGTTGATCGTTGGGATATGCCATTGTTATTCCTCTGGTAATTTTGAGTGAACAAGTTTAATCACTCAGATAAAAACAACCACCTGTACTTACCCCTAAAAGCTTTGCTGTGCATGGCTTTCAGAATCGGGATTGTGCAAATAATTTGCTTTTATTTGGGTGACATAAAACATCATAAGCACTAATCTGGCAAATGTCAAGCACTTAAGAAAAATTTAAGAAAAATTTCCGCTAAATCCGACATTCAGCACATCTTCAGGGAGCATCCCACTTTTGCAATAAGCAATTGTACTTAGATGCGAAATACTTATATGGCAAGCCTTTTCGGGAGTTCATAGATTTTCAACGGTTCTCTAAATTGTGTGATTGGAACCAGAATCGTTATTACAAAAGCCTTCTTACCCTTCTGAGCATTTATACTCATTACATAATTGGGATGCTCCCCATCTTCATATACTTTTATATATTTTTACATTCCCCAAGATGTTTTAACGAAAAACCTTGATTGTAGAAACTACTATTGAGAACATTTTCAATAATTGATTTTTTCTGAGAAAAAAATTTACAATTCTTCACCTTGATCAAAATCCATCATTGTAGTTATAATTCTTACTGGCAAGGGTTTGGAAGGAATATATTGGTAAAAATTATTAATTCAATGTTAAGAAGTGCGGAAAGTGGGATTTAATACTGCACACTTAAAACTCAAATCTGATAACTGATATCTGTACAACTACTTAGTACAAACGCTTACGGGGGCGATAATTAGCCACGGATTCCACTAAACCCAAGGCGATAAAATTGGTTAATAAAGATGAACGTCCATAACTTAACCAAGGTAGAGGAATCCCTGTAATCGGGGCTAATCCCACGGTCATGCTAATATTAAGAATTGCCTGAAAAGCGATCATCGAGAGAACACCGATCGCTATTAAAGAACCAAAGTTTTCTTTAGCAGTATTAGCAATGACTAACAAACGCCAACAAACTAACCAGAAAGCTATTAAAACCAAAATACTGCCAACAAAACCGAGTTCTTCCCCGACTACCGAGAAGATAAAATCGGTGTGTTGTTCGGGAATAAAATTTAATTGGGTTTGGGTGCCTTGGTGTAATCCCCGTCCTAATAATTCTCCGGATCCGATGGCAATGCGGGATTGAATTAATTGATAACCTCCCCCCAAAGGATTCTTTTCTGGGTGAAGAAATAGGGTTAAACGATCTTTTTGATATTCTTTTAATAAACCCCAAAAAACCTCGCCTAATTTACCCACTGCCAGATTAGTTGCCACCACGATGAAAGTAGATAAAAAACGGTAGGGAAGGGTAAACCAAGCAAGAACACCGATGATAATTGCTAAAACAATCCAAGCAGGAAAAAGTAAATTAAACAGAAAAACCGATGCGAGGGGAGATAACAGGATAATCATCCAAGGGAGTTTGGCATTAGCCCAGTAAATCATGCCTAGGGTAATTGCTCCAAAGACTAATCCTGTCCCCAAGTCCGGCTGCGCCATAATTAACACCCAGGGGATGGCAGTGATGGCAAAGACACGAGCGATCGCAAAAAGATTATCGGCGGGACGATGATGTAGGAGGGCTGCCAGGGTGATAATTAAACCTACCTTGGCAAATTCCGACGGTTGCACATTAAAACTGCCGATATTAATCCAACTTTGCGCCCCATTCGCCGTCACCCCTAGGATAATTACCGCGATTAGGGAGAGATTGGTGAGAAGATAGGTTAACCAGTGCCATTTCAGCAGACTTTCGTAACGACAACGGGCCAGAAATAAAGCGATCGCCACTCCCACGCATCCGAATAACCAGTGTTGCCACCAATCGAGAGCAGTGGTATGTCTTTCGGCACTACGAATCATTAAACCACCGAAAACGGTTAAACCCGTCACCAAAACGAACAAAAGCCGATCCATTTGGGCTAGATCCCGGAAAATGAAGCTAAACCGCTCACTAAAACCCCTTAGTTTCCTACTAACAAGGGACTGTCTTCTCACCATTTCTCTCCCCAAATTTACTAACTAACTAGGGTTTGCTCAATAAATCTAAAAACATTGTTCGATAAGACTTTTAGACCTTTTTGAAATCCAAAAGCACCGGACATTGGAGTGATTGGGGGGAAAATTTAGGGACTTTTTCCCTGAAAATGGGTAAAACCCTACACCCTACACCCTACACCCTGCCCCTAGGGAAAACTTTTTGCCGCAAACCCTAACTATAGGCTGCCACGGATACTTTCGCCGCCACCTGACGAGCGATCGCTATCAGGGCTTTAGCTGAGGCCGATTCTGGTTGCCCCAAAACCACTGGTACACCAGTATCACCGCCCTCCCGGAGGGCTATCTCCAGAGGCACACATCCCAGTAAAGGAATGCCCAATTCTTGCGAGGTTTTTTCCCCACCACCGGACCCAAATAGATCATAGGAGCGATCGGGCTGATCGGGAGGGATAAAATAACTCATATTTTCCACGATACCCAAAACCCGCGCCCCTAGCTGTTGGAACATTTTTAAACCCCGACGCGCATCAATTAAAGAAACCGTCTGGGGAGTGGTGACAATCACCGCACCCGCTAGGGGGACCGATTGAATTAAAGTTAATTGTGCATCCCCAGTACCGGGAGGCATATCGACGATTAAATAGTCTAAATCGCCCCAATTGACTTGATAGAGAAACTGACGGATAATGCCGTTTAACATCGGACCGCGCCAGATTACCGGTTGATCGGGGTTGATCAAAAAGCCCATGGAAACCATTTTGATGCCATGGTTGAAAGCGGGTTCCAATATCTCGCCATTTGCGCCCTGTACGGTCACTTGTGCGTCATTTAAGCCCAACATTGTCGGGGCGTTGGGTCCGTAGATGTCCGCGTCTAATAGCCCCACTTTTGCCCCTAAATGAGCCAAGGCGACGGCGATATTGACAGCCACGGTACTTTTTCCCACACCGCCCTTACCACTGGAAACGGCGATAATATTTTTAACCCCCTCCACGCCTTGGCGATCAGGTAAAGCTTTTTGTTGCGGGGTTTCGGCAGTTACCTCCACGGCGACACTTTCCACCCCGGGCAGCTGTTTAACGGCTTTTTGGCAGTCTTCCACGATAAATTCGCGCAAAGGACAGGCAGGAGTGGTCAAAACTAGGGTAAAGCTAACTTTTCCGCCATCGATCGCCACATTGCGGATCATGTTCAATTCCACTAAGCTTTTTTGCAGTTCTGGATCTTGAACGGGACGTAATACTTCTAAAATCGATGCGGTATCAAGGGGCATGGTTTCAGTGTCTCTAGTCAAGTATTGTTCTTATGGTTATTTATCTTAACCTTGTGGGGGTTGGGTGTTCGGGTTTTAGGGTGTTGGGGTGTTAGGGTGTTAGGGTTTTAGTTGAAATTCCCCCATTTCCCCATTTCCCCATTTCCCCATTCCCCCACTTCCCCATATCTCTATATCTCTAGATTACGGTAATAGGATCGCCGACTTTGATTGTACCTGTCTTTTCGGGGATGACATTTTCTCCGAACATAATTCCCCCGGGGAAACTGCGAAAAGTGCTTAAGGTTTTTAGGGGTTCCATCTGAGAATTTCTCATACCTGTTTCTTGATCGGTGGTGGTGATAATACAGCGACTACAGGGTTTAACTAGGGCATAATTTATCTCTCCAATTGTGATCTTTTGCCAAGTACTTTCGCTAAAAGCTCGATCGCTACTAATAACAATATTAGGCCGAAAACGATTCATCGGCACTGGTGCGACTAAACGCTGATTTAAGTCCTCTAAAGAAGCAGTATTAGTTAATAAAATTGGATAACCATCGGCAAAGCTGACAGGAGTATGATCGTTCCCTGCATAGCGAGGATTCACAGGACGTGGATAATCGGGAGATTGTCGCAATAAACGACAAGGAATGTCGAGAATTTTCTCGAACCATTCGGCGATTTCATTCCCTTGATCTATGGCTATGGTTTGAGATTCCCAGATTTGAACCGCTCTTTTTTCTCCTGTGAAATTAGGCTGGAAAGTCAGGGAATCTTGAGATGTTTTCAGAGAAAATTTATCTCCTGTAATCGTGACAGAAACGGTGGCTAATTGCGGATATTCTCTTTGGGTGATAAATTTACCCTTGCCATCGACTAACATCATTTCCCGATCCCAGAGTAAACCTTTAGGAGTCACTTCAGCTTGGGATAATTGAATACCTCGACAGGATTTAATCGGGTAGATATAAAGATCAGTAACGTGCATTGTCTTTCAGTAGTTTTACATATTTTTTTGCCACATCTTCCCAAGTCCAGAGATTAATTTTATTGGGGATATCTTCGGGTAACAAGCGAGGAATTGGATTGAGGATAAATTGTTCTAAACAATTGGCTAAACTGTCCGCATCTCCCCTAGGATAGAATTGCACTCTTTCGGGACAATTATATAATTCTACCTGTTCTTGAAACACTTCTAAATCGGAAGCGATAACGGGAATACCTTGTAAAATGGCTTCCGCTATTGCTAATCCAAAACCTTCGTATTTTGAGGGAAATACCACAGAGGAACAGGTTTGATAATAAAATTGTAAGGTTTCATAGTCTTGATAACCTAACCCCTTGATATGACTCTGGAAAATTTCTTTATTTTCCTGATAAAGTTGGGTACATTCTTTGAGATAATCTTGGTATTCTTGGGTTTTAGACTGTTGAGACAATTGCAAATTTCCACTAACTAGATTATCGGTTTCTTTACCGATAAAAACTATTTGAAATTTTAAAGTTTTTTTCGCTAGTGTAATGGCTGCTTTCAGTAAAGTCAGATGATCTTTGTAGATACCAAAAGAGGAGGGAAAATAAAAAGTAACTAGCTCACTTTTAACTAAATCACTCTTGGGATTAGACTGCTCGATAAATCCCGCTAAGGGTACAGCTTTTAATTTACTAGCATAGGTAGCATTGGGAAAAACTTTTAAAACATCGTCTTTAGTTTTTTGGGAAATTGTGAAGAGTAGATCGGCCCGATCTAACCATTCTTTTAACGCTTCATTGTAGGGTTCTTGATAGGATTCTGAGTAAGTTAAGGGAGCAAATTGCCAAAAGACATCATAAATAATGCCACTTAAAGTAACGTTAACATTGGGGGGAGAAATCCGATTAGTCATTCCATACAAACAGTGATCAGCTTGGTAACGCTTGATAATCTGATTAATTCTTGCTTCGATGCGTAAAAGTTCAATTCTACGAGAGAAAAGACGATGAATAGAACTCAGTCTTAAGGTTTTATAAAAATTCGCTAGAAGTCGATACAAATAAATTAATTTTGTCTCAAAACTCTGGGGATAAAAATCAAAATTTTCGTAGATAAGTTTATTGGAATCAGGCATTAAAGACTTAAAATATTCAATGTCATTACGAGGGAGGACGATAATAATTTGTTCGACGTATTCTAATAAGCTAGGTATTAAAGAGATAATGACTCTTTCTACTCCTCCTTTGCGATAAAACACGATCGGGATGACAATTTTCATAGATTTCCTTGCAGATAGCTGGCAATAAAAAGATTGATTTTTGACTTGAACCTAATTATATGATAGGCTCGAATTGTTCTACTGAGTCGAGAAATCGAGTTAAATACAAGGAACTAAGACTCTATCACCCATCGCCCCTATTTTCCCTCGATCTTGGAGAAAAAGAGTGTCACAAGCTACTCCATCCCTACAATCTAATCTCAAACAATGGCTACGGTCCAGCGCACCTTCCCTATTTCAAATTAAACAGCGTTTGAGCGCCCGTCGTTGGCCGAAAAAATCGATCGTTATTTACACAGAAAAATATCGTCCCATGCTTCCGGCGGAAATTTGGCAACGGGGGGCCAGTGGTACCCAGGCATCGGTGGCTTTTTTAGCGCAAGAATGGACGAAACGCGGCTATAAAGTGACGATTTTTGGCAATTGTCAGGGTATGGAAGGGGAAAAGGACGGTATTCGCTATGTTAATTATTACCACATGAATTGGCAGGATCACTTTGAGACATTGGTGATCTCTCGTCACCCCACCTATTGTCGTCCAGGTACCAAGGCAGAACGAATTTTTTTTGATTGGCAAGATATTAAAGTGCCGGCAGCCTCCTATACACCCGAAATTTTGGCTAGATATGACAAAATTTTCTGTAAAAGCCAATATCAAAGGGATTTACTGGATTTCTGTCCCGATAATCAATGTCCGATTGTTCCTAATGGTATCGATACTTCCCTTTTGGCGGTAAGTGAGACGGTGCCAGAAAGTGAGTATCTTCCCTATCGTCTAGTCTATGCCTCTCGCTATTATCGCGGCCTAGAGTCGATGTTAAAGCATGGCTGGCCGATTATCAAGGCGGAAATTCCCGCGGCCGAGTTACATCTCTACTATGGTTTTACTAAACGGGATGACTATAGCGATCGCAGGGAATGGCGCGATAATTTAATCGCTTTGATTAAAGCTAGTGCGGGGGTAGTTGATCGCGGAATGATGGGTTATCGTCAACTAATCGAGGAAAAAGCTCGCTCTGCTATTCATTACTACGGTTGCACCTATCGTGAGATCGATTGTATTTCTGTGCGCGAGTCGGCAGTGGTGGGTTGTCTGCCAGTGGTGACGGATTTTGCTGTTTTTCGAGAAAAAGACTACTGTGTGAAAGTACCGGGGGAAGTAACCGCTCCGGCTACTCAGGAAGCTATAGCCTGGAAAATTGTCGAATTACTGAAAAATCCCCAGCTTTTAGCCCAAGAGCGCCAAAGATGTGGTCAAATTGCCCTAACTGACACTTGGGAGCGATCGGCCGCCGCTTGGTTAGATGTGATTGAAAAGGAGTCTCCCAGTCAGTAGATTGTTTACTCAGACTGGAAAACTGACCTTTTCGCTTAATAAGTCCCTAAATTAGGGATTTTAAGAGGAATTCCGCCCTTGAAATCTCACTTGTGCGGGATATCTATCAGCATTTCCTCTAAAACCCTGGCTACCCTTAGGATAAAGTCTTCGCGATCGGGGGCAGCGATGATTTGCAAACCTAAAGGTAGCTGGGATGGACGTTTAATCGGCAAAGAAAGGGCAGGTAAACCGATAAAAGAAAAAGGTTGGGTGAATCTGCCTAAATTGGGTCTAATTAATAGCTCTTGCCCGTCAATAATCATTTTTTCTACTCCTAACGGCGGCGCAATACAGGGAATTGTCGGGGTGAGGATAATATCGACTTCGGTGAAAATCTCTCGCAGACGATCGCGATACCAACGGCGAAAACGTTGAGCCTGTAAATACCAGCTAGAGGGAATTAATGCCCCTGCCAAGAAGCGATCCCGGGTTGCGGGGTCAAAATCCTCTAATCTGGTCTGTAAACGCGGTAAATGCCAATTTGCTCCTTCTGCAGCGGTAATTATATAGGCGGCTGCCCTGGCGCGGGCGGTTTCGGGAATGGTGATTTTTTGGCTTACTCCTAAACGTTCGGCGATCGCTGTCACCGCCTCGACTACTTCTGGTTCGGCTCCCTGCTGAAAATAATCGTCGGCAAGGGCTATTTTTACGCCCTCTAAGCCATTTAAAGGAGCTTTAAGGTTATTTTTGGCAAAAAGACTCGAAATAGCCGTCATATCCGCCACATTGCCGCTAAAAAATCCCGGATGATCCAAACTACTAACGAACAAAAATAAGCCCTGACGGGATACGCGCCCAAAGGTGGGTTTTAGCCCCACCACGCCACAGCAAGCGGCGGGAACCCTCACGGAACCATTAGTGTCGGAACCGAGGGCGAGAGGCACTAAATTAGCGGCAACGGCAGCGGCGGAACCGCCGGAGGATCCCCCCGAGACGCGACTAGGATCCCGGGGGTTGGGAGTGGCCCCATAATGGGCATTTTCGGTGACAAAACCGTAGGCGTACTCATCCATATTGGTCGCCCCCACCAAAACTGCCCCAGCTGCTTCTAGGGTTTGAATAGCGATCGCATCCTGTCTTGCTGGGGGATTATCCCGATTGATTTTGGAGCCGGCAAGGGTGACAATACCCTCGATATCAAAGAGATTTTTGACGGCGAAGGGGACTCCTGCTAAGACACCGACGGGTTCCTCATTGGCGATCGCTTGATCGATTTTTTGGGCTTGAGCGAGCGCTCTGGGGTGTAAAATGTCGGTAAAACAATTTAAATGGGGATTTTTTGCCTCTATCGCCGCTAAAGTCTGGCTAATAACTTCTAAGGCACTGGTTTGACGATTTTGGATCGATCGAGCTAAATTGCACACAGAAATAGTCATGGTTCAAAGCTGAGGGCGCTTTCCCCGTCATCCTCTAAGGGAAATTCTGTCACTAAACTGGCGATTTCTTGCAAGCGTTGCCAGTTTTCAACCACAGAATTTAAATAGCGATCGGCAATGGTTAAATCTAGGATTTTCGCCATGATTATAACGTATTCTTCTGGATTATTCATAGATTTCGTTCTGGTTGGGGTTAAGGAGATCAAGATTTGCTTGAAAGCAGCGCTCAGGAATAAAACCGACACCTAGTTAAGCTGTGAAAATTGCTAGGATATAAGAGAAAATCTCCTGTAAATACAATAGCTATCCCTAGGGAGGAAGTATAGCTTGAATTTGTTCTTGACCTCCGACTCCCTAGAAGCATAACCTGAGATATGATCATAGAACTGTATATTGATATATTTTCCCCTCCTTCACCTCCAGATTAAATTAAACTTATATATGACCAAAAACAGGAGGTAACAAGCCTCCCCTAGCAAAAGAATGAAATTAAAATCTTTCTGATTTTAAGATAATGATAACTGATAACTGATAACTGATAACTGATAACTGAAATGACCATCTTACAAGACGAAAAACTCCTCTTTACTCCCGCAATACCTAACAGTGATGCCCTTAGAACTATTTTTGCTTTCCCTAATCAGTATTCCGTGGGTATAACCAGTTTAGGTTATCAAATTGTTTGGGCAACTTTAGCCCTGCGATCAGATATACAAGTTAGTCGTTTATTTACGGATTTTCAAGAATCTTTACCCCGCTATCCCGAATTAGTTGGCTTTTCCTTTTCCTGGGAATTAGACTATGTTAATATCCTCTCGCTGTTAGAATCTTTAGAAATTCCCTGTCACAGTCATCAACGGCAAGATCAGCAGGCGATAATTTTTGGGGGTGGACCAGTTTTAACCGCTAATCCCGAACCTTTTGCCGCTTTTTTTGATGTAATTTTATTGGGAGATGGTGAAAATTTAATTGCTGATTTTATTAATGCCTATCAAGAGGTGAGAAACGCTGATCGCCCGACAAAACTCCGTCATTTTGCCCAGGTTCCGGGGGTGTATGTTCCTAGTTTATACACCGTTAATTATGATAGTCCCGATGGGGAAATTACAGCAATTCTACCCATAGATAATAATGTTCCTGCCTTTGTTAGTAAACAAACCTATCGCAGTAATACCCTTTCAGCTTCTACGGTGGTAACAAAACAAGCGGCATGGGAGAATATTTATATGGTAGAGGTGGTGCGAAGTTGTCCAGAAATGTGCCGTTTTTGTTTAGCTAGTTATCTAACTTTACCCTTTCGTACCGCTAGTTTAGAATCTTTAATTCCTGCCATTGAAAAAGGTTTAAAAGTGACCGATCGCCTTGGTTTATTAGGTGCTTCCGTCAGTCAACATCCCGAATTTGAAACCTTACTCGATTATCTTTTTCAACCAAGATTTGAGGGAGTTAGACTCTCGATCGCTTCAGTTAGAACTAATACTGTCACGGAAAAATTAGCCAGAATTTTATCCCTAAGAGACAGCAAATCAATTACTATTGCCGTAGAAAGTGGTTCCGATCGCCTACGGGAAATTATCAACAAAAAGTTAGCCAATGATGAAATTATCCAAGCTGCCATTAATGCTAAAGCGGGCGGTTTAAAAGGGATAAAACTCTATGGTATGGTGGGAATACCGGGAGAAGAAACCGAAGATATAGCGGCAACTGTGGAAATGTTAATAGCATTAAAAAAAGCCGCCTCTGGACTGCGAATTTCTTTCGGTTGCAGCACCTTTGTGCCTAAATCCCATACTCCTTTTCAGTGGTTTGGAGTTAATAAAATGGCCGAAAAAAGATTAAAATATCTAGAGAAACAATTAGGTAAACAGGGCATAGAATTTCGACCAGAGAGTTATAATTGGTCAGTAATTCAAGCCCTCTTATCTAGAGGCGATCGCCGCTTAACTTCCCTGTTAGAATTAACCCGTGGTTACGGTGATTCTTTAGGCAGTTATAAACGGGCTTTTAAGGAACTAAAAGGACAAATTCCCCCTCTAGATTATTACGTCCATCAGCAATGGCGTTTAGAACAGGTTTTACCCTGGAGTCATTTACACGGTCCTTTATCCTCAAATGTTTTAGTAAAACATTTAGAAGATTCCCAAACAAAAAGGTAAAGTATCGCTAATAAGCTAAGACACATTTAAACAATGTCTTGACTATCAGACCCCAAATGAGGTATTCTATCAAGGTAGATCGGATATTTGTGCAATTCAGAATTGAATTGGTGCTTTTATTAACTATCAATCTCGATTAAACCATTAATTTAATCTTAGTTGATCAGCCCATGAGCCAGAAAAATGATACAGTTACCCTGCTTTTATCCCTGCTGATTACCCTAATATTTTTTGGGGCTGGTAGTTGGTGGTTATACAATCGTTTTCAAGGAAAAAATACCCCAACCAATCTTTCTGAAATCGAGAAAATATCACGGGAGCAAAAATCGGTATCGGCACAAGCAAAATTTAGTCAGGGGGAAAACTTATTAATAGTTGAAGGGGCTTCTTCTGACAAACAAGCTGCTATACAGGCACTGGGAAAAGGAGACTTTCAGCAAGCAGTTTACCTCCTAGAAAAATCCCTGCGAGCTAATCAAAATGATCCCGAAGCTCTCATCTACTTAAATAACGCCCGTATTGGTGAAGCTAAGTCCCATACCATCGCCGTTTCCGTGCCAATTAGGAGCAATGTCAACACCGCCCTAGAAGTTTTACGAGGAGTTGCCCAATCTCAAAATCAAATCAATCAAACTGGGGGAATTAATGGCACTCCTTTAAAAGTTCTCATTGCTGATGATGCTGATAATCCCGAAATTGCCGCTCAAATTGCCCAAAAATTAGCGGCTGATAACAGCATTTTAGGAGTAGTAGGACACACTAGCAGTGATACCTCTTTAGCCGCAGCTGCTATCTATCAAAAAGCAGGATTAGTAATGATTTCCCCCATCAGTACCTCAGTTAAACTCTCCAATTTTGGTGACTATATCTTTCGTTCTGTTCCCAGTGATTTTGTGGCAGCACGGGCATTAGCTGAATCTAGCTTGCAAAAAATTCCTAACGTCAAGGCAGTGGTATTTTTTAACTCCCAAAGTAATTATAGTCAATCCCTAAAATCTGAATTTATCACCGCTTTAGGATTAGGAGGAGGTCAAGTGGTGAGTGAATTTGATCTATCTTCCCTGACTTTTACCCCTTCTAAAAGCCTCCAACAAGCTCAACAGGAGGGAGCAAATCTAATCGCCCTTCTTGGGGATAGTGGTACCCTAGATGAGGCTTTGCAGGTGGTTCAAATCAATGGTCAAAAATTACCGATTGTGGCGGGTGATGACGTTTATAGCCCCAAAACTCTGGATGTAGGCGGAAAAAATGCCCTTGGCATGATTGTCGCTGTCGCTTGGCATTTAGGGGCTAATCCGAATAGTCCTTTTGTCAATAATTCCCGCCAATTGTGGCAAGGAGACGTAAATTGGCGCACTGCTACCGCCTATGACGCTACCCAGGCTTTAATCGCTGGAATTAAGGCAGAATCTAGCCGAGAGGGAGTTCAACAGGCGTTAAGAAGCAGTAATTTTTCTGTGCCTGGGGCAACTAATCCAGTGCGATTTTTACCATCTGGCGATCGCAATAAATCCGTGCAATTAGTGGTAGTTCAACCCGGTTCTCGTTCTAGTTTTGGGGTGGATTTTGTGCCAATTTCTCGATCAAATGACAACTAAATCAAGATGACTTATATGCTAGAAACTCCCCCTAAATATTCAGTTCTCGGTTTACCAGTTCATCTCCTCGATAACTACAGTCGTTGGTTAATTGATCGCGTCTATCAAGGTTTTGGTTCCCACGTTGTCACTCTTAATGCAGAAATGGCCATGTTAGGGGAAAATGATGTCAAAGTGGCACAAGTTATTCGGGAAGCAGATTTAGTTATTCCCGACGGCGCTGGGATTGTTATTTACTTAAAATTAAGGGGCAAAAAACAAACCCGCTGCCCCGGTATTGAATTATCAGAATCCTTAATTACTGAGTTAGGAATGCAGGGAGAGAGTTTTCCTATTGCTTTTTTTGGTGGTAACCCGGGGATTACGGAACAAGCGGCAAGTAATTGGCAAAAAAAGATACCTAATATCCGTATTCTGACTAACCACGGTTATCTATCCTCCGAGGAAATGTCCGATTGGATTGAGGTGTTAAAAGATCAACAACCGCGGTTAATTTTAGTTGGTTTGGGAGTACCCCGACAAGAATATTGGATTAGGGAACATCGCTATCTCTGTCCCCAAGCTATCTGGGTAGGTGTGGGGGGTAGTTTTGATATCTGGTCCGGTACAAAAATCCGCGCCCCTCGCTTTTTCTGTGACAATAATTTAGAGTGGTTATACCGACTTTATCAGGAACCTTGGCGCTGGAAAAGAATGTTAGCTTTACCTAAATTTTTCTGGCGCTCTCTTTTTTATTCCTAGTAATAGTTTATTATAAATTCTTTTCAATAAAGGCAATCACTCGCTCTAATCCTTCCCGTGTTTTTAAGTTGGTGAAGATAAATGGTTTATCTCCGCGCATTTTTTTGGCATCTCTATCCATCACTCCTAAATCTGCCCCCACCATCGGGGCTAAATCTATTTTATTGATTACCAATAAATCCGATTTGGTGATACCCGGTCCTCCTTTGCGAGGGATTTTATCCCCGGCTGCCACGTCAATCACATAGATGGTTAAATCTACTAATTCCGGGCTAAAGGTTGCCGCTAAGTTGTCGCCACCACTTTCCAGAAAAATTAGCTTTAAGTTAGCAAATTTTCTCTCTAACTGTTCAATGGCAACTAAGTTAATTGAGGCATCCTCGCGAATAGCTGTATGGGGACATCCTCCCGTTTCTACTCCTAAAATTCTTTCCGGGGCTAAAGCTTGCGATCTCACTAAAAATTGGGCATCTTCTTGAGTATAAATGTCATTGGTGACTACGGCGATCGGATATTGATCCCGCAAATTTTTACACAGGGCATCGAGCAGGGCTGTTTTTCCTGAACCCACCGGACCGGCAATTCCCACGCGCAAGCAAGACATAGTTTTTTCGGGAAAAAGTGAAAAGGAAAGGGTTAAAAATTTTGGGGCTATCGCATAGAAAAAAGAGGGGTTCGCAGGGCGACACGGATTCCCATTATAATAAAAGGTTAACGCAAATCTGAGAATTTGTCAAGCCTTTTTGCCAATAAATTTGGGGAAATTATCAGCAAAAAGATCACCAAAAGTCAGTGATTTGGTAGCCAAAATCCGTTAACATCTGCCTAAATAGGGGCAAACTTAAACCGATAACATTACTGTGACATCCCTCTAATCTTTCCACGAATAGACCCCCCTTTCCTTCTAGGGCAAAACAGCCGGCACATTTGAGGGGTTCTTCGGTGTCAACGTAGGCAATAATTGTTTCATCACTGATATTGGCAAAGTGAACTTTAGTGATCCCACAACGAGTCAAAGTTTGATTATTAACTCGATCGATTAAAGCATGACCTGTATAGAGTGTACCCACCTGACCGCGCATTTTTTGCCAACGCTCGATCGCTTCTGATTTATCCTTGGGTTTGCCATAGACTTCCCCCGCTACTTCTAAGACGGAATCGCAACCAAGAATTAATCCTGTATCAAATTTAGGGGCGATCGTTTGCGCTTTACATTGGGCTAAAGTTTGGACAAGATGGAGAGTATCATCAGCGTTAATTGTCGATTCATCAAAGTTACTCACTCGCACAATCGGATCGATTCCCACCATTTGTAATAGTTTTTTGCGCGCAGGAGAAGCGGAAGCAAGAATCAAGGGAATTGACATAAGTTTTCAAGAAAAAAGGAAAAAAGTTAGGTAGGGTGGGTTAGGCAATGACAAATTATGAGACTTAATTATTGATTTATCTATTTACCGTAACCCACCATCAGTTATCGGTTTTGTAGCTATTTCTGCTAAGAATTGGCAGAATTTTCGGGGGGTAAATAACGATCTAAAATCTCAACCATGCGGTATTGTCTTTCTTCATTGTCAAATCAATTGTAAAAATATGACTGAACCTCATAAAAATCTGACCTTGATCGAGTTAATTGTCCTAGGAGTTGATCAAGTCCCCGTCTGTCTTTTTCCCATTCTTTTTTAGACTCAGCAAGACTATTAGTTAACGCTTCGATCGATTTAGCGTTAGAATTAGCGATCGCTCTAGTTTCTTTTAATCCCTGATTGGTTTCCTGTAGTCCTAATTTAATCTCCTGTAGTCCTGATTGAATCTCCCGTAGTTCTGTTAGGGTGTTTTCCGCAAGAGATTCGAGTCTATCTAGTCTATTTTCTTCCGAGTTACTCATATTCAGTTATCAGTTATCAGTTATCAGTTATCAGTTATCAGTTACCAGTGATCAGTTACCAGTGATCAGTTACCAGTTATTAGATTTGAGTTTTAAGTGACAGTATTAAATAGAAGTTTCCTACTGTCTTTTCACTGATTACTGATTACTGATTAAGTAAGTATTTTATCTTTAATTGTAACCGGCTACCTAGTTGATGATAGGTGGTGCGTTACGACGGATTTTTACCTTTAAGTCAAAACAGGAATTTTTGCCGTCTAACGCACCCTACATTTTACTACATTTTACTATTGCCTGTTGCCTATTTCCCTAACTAACCGAGAAAGAATCAACGATAGTTTCAAAGAGTTCTTGAATTTGCGTCCAACGTTTTTGGGAAGTGGAAAGATTAAAAGAATAGAGTTTATTATTATTAACCGTGACGCTGGCCAGATTATGACGTTCTTGGCCGTTGGCTAATTTAACTTGATATTCGAGGATATAATAATCTTGACCGTCGATTTGATGGGATTCTGAGCGAATTAATTCTACTTCCTTATCGAGATTGGGGTTAAGACTGTTATTTTTCAGGAGACGATAGCCAACTTCCGAGGGTGTCCCTAAATCTGTTAAGGTTTTATTGTCGGGGACGGGGTTGATAATAACGCTTAAATTTTCGCTAGTTTCGATCAGGTCATGAAAAACCACATCTACTCCCGCAACCTTTTTCACATCCACCTGCGTCCAACCCTTAGGATATAAAAATTGATAGCCTTGGCTGCCACTGGTATATCCTTGCAGTCCAGCGATGGGAGTTGCACAACCAGTTAAGAGGAGGGTGGTAATTAGGAGGAAAGTCGCCAAAAGAGATTTAATCATGATATTTTGACCTGTGAGTAGGGCTGTTTAATTTTACCTTGAATTGTTTAGGTGAACGGATTATGAAAATTAAGAAAAAATTGACAATTATTATGGCTATAGCGACTTTTTTACTGACCATCTCTCCCCTAAGCTCTCAAACTACCGCTAACCCCGTGAAAGCTGTAGAATTTTATAATCGGGGTGTGGATCGTTTAACCGCAGGGGATTACTCAGGGGCGATCGCAGATTTTACTCAAGCTCTACAATTAGAGCCGAAGGATGCCGATGCTTATTATAATCGCGGCTATGCGGAATTAGTTCTCGGCCAGTACGAGCGAGCGATCGCAGATTATACCCAGGCCTTGACAATCAACCCCAATTATGTTAATGCTCTCGGTAATCGTTGTTATGTGCATTATCTGACGAAAAAATACGAGGCAGCGGTGGAAGATTGCACAAAAGCGCTCGCTTTAAACGGAAATTTTGCTGATTTCTTTATTTATCGCGGTAATGCTAAGGATGACTTAGGTAAACACCTAGAAGCGATCGAGGATTACACAAAAGCTTTGAGTTTACAGGGAACTAGAGGACAGGATCGCATTTTCTATAATCGCGCCTTGGCCTATAACCGAGCCGGACAGCAGGAAATGGCTTTAAGGGACTACAATGAGAGTCTGAAAATCAATGCTAATTTTGCCGAAGCGTACCACAATCGGGGTTTGACCTATTATAAATTGGGAAACAGGGAAAAAGCGATCGCTGATTTAGAGGAAGCAGCTCGTCTAGCGTTATCTCAGGGTAAACAGGGGACTGCGGCTAAGTCTCAGTCAGCAGTGGCATTAATTCAGGGTCAAAAGCCTTAAAATAGGGAGTAGTTGTGATATTAGCGGTAAAGAGGAGTGAAAGGGGCTAAATCGCAACTACGAGGGACTAAATTTTAGCCAGCTTGAGATGCGTAAAAAGCGACGGCTAACAGTCCACCGACAAGTGTGATCGCAGCAACACCCCAGAAAATATAATTACGTTGTTGCGATTTAGTCGGGGGATCCGCTTGATAAACTTTCGGTTCAGCGGCGAAATTATTTAAGCGTCCACCTTCTTCGTTTGTATAAGGCATAATCAAAACCTCGAATATGACAATTTTTCAGGAAAAAAATCCTCTTATTACAATCGTACAACATATCAGTAACCGAGTCGGGGATGTTGGAAATTCCCACGGGGATAAAAATTCCTAGTCTTGGGGTAACTGCCAGACTCTGCTATTTTTATTAGCGATCTCATTTCCAATGATTGAAACTGCGAAAACAAGTTGAAAAAGGCTAATCATACTAAATCCGTTTTTAATACTATGATTAACTCCCACGTTATGGATTGTTTTTCCCTGCTCTGGCGCTCCGGCGCTCCCCACTCTCCTATACCTTTTAAACATAATTTAGTATTAGGTGTTGGGATAGGGGGAGGTGGTTGCGTTAATGTTAGTTGCTGTATCTAATAACACTGGAAAAAAACTATAGATGAATTCTCCCTATGCAGATGTCTCTCCTAGTAATTGGTTATCTATCACCCAAGGACTTGTGGAAAGACATCCCCTATCTACTGATGCAATTGTTGATGTGGTTTTAACATCTTGGCAATCAATTTTTAATTCTCAGTTAGGTACAAAAGGTTTTAGAATTGGTAGGGATATCTTCCCTAAACCTCAAATTATGGGTTTTCTACTTCATGAGTTAATTCCTTTAGAACTAAAAGCAAAATATCCCGATCTCTGGAGAGGAGATATCAGTATATCTGATAAAGATATTGTCTATATACCTGATGACTTTTTTTCAATTGAAGTCAAAACCTCCTCTGATCCTAAACATATATATGGCAATAGAAGCTATGCTCAAAATTCTAATAACAGCAAAAAAGGTAAGTCTGGATACTATTTAGCAGTTAACTTTGAGAAGTTTTCTAATAATACTAATCCTCAGATTAAACTAATTCGTTTCGGTTGGATTGATTCTGGGGATTGGATTGGACAAAAGGCAGCTACAGGTCAACAATCGCGTCTTTCCTCTGACGTAGAAAATTATAAATTACTCCAATTGTATCGAAAAATCTAGAATAATGATCCTTGAATATAAGTATTGCTTCTTTCTTTTTTAAATTTTTTAAATCTCTCTGCAGCTATCTCGCAATAGTCTTGTCGAATTTCAAAACCCACAAAAATTCTTCCTAATCCCAAGGCCGCTATTCCCGTGGAACAAGAACCAGCAAAGGGATCAAGAATTATTTCTACGGGATTAGATGAAGCTTGTATAATTCTCTCGACAATTGCTAAAGGAAATTGTGCGGGATGTCCGGTTCTTTCCTTAGAACTGCGCTTTTCTCCTGTAGTGACTTTAGGAACTTCCCACACATCAGAAGGATTTTTACCCAGGGGATTACAACGATATTTACCATTTTTCTTTTGATTGGGATACTTAACGTTAGGGTCACGAATATTATCTAAGTTAAAAGTATATTTTTGGGAATTTTTGAGATAAAAAAGCCATTTTTCATTGCGAGGACTAAGACGATTTTTTGTAGAAACACCGGCCCCATATTTCCAGACAATTTCTTGTAAAAGATAAAAGGGAGACTTATCCCAAAGAAGATAGGGAATCGGAACACATAATCCCTTTTCTGGTACTTCTAAATAACCAACATTTAGCCAAAAAGCACCGTTATCTTGAGTAATCTGATAAATTTGACTCAGCCAATTAGCACACCAATCAACATAGTCATTGATTGAAAGAACTCGTTCATATTCTTTGCCAATATTATAAGGTGGTGATGTAACAGTGAGGTCAATTTTTATGTCACTATGAGATAGTTTAGACAAACAGTCTGTGGCATCTCCTTGATAAAGAATAAAGCCGTTGTCCGAGTAAAAAGGTTGACCAAGATGACTAACCAGAATTTCTTTAAGAGAATTAAATTTGTTGGCTCTATCTTTTTCTAACTCTGGAGAAAATGGCTGTAGCAAGGAGGAAGGAGCAATCTGAGTTGATTGATGATCAACAATTCCCTCTGCTAGATAAGAGTTTTGTTCCTTACTGGCAATTGGACGAGACTCATCTTCCCTAGACGATAGTTTTTTTTGTTTCCCCTGGGACTCTACAACCATAATTTCAAAGGACAGGTAAGTATTTTGATAGTTTCAATTATGCCCTTATTTTACCAAAATATCACTGGAGTTGTGCTTAATTTAATAACTTTTGTAATCATTCTCCTTCCCTTACCCCAGGTGGGAGGTAGAACCCCACCAAGAGTTAAAGATTGGCTGATAAAGCAGCGAGTTTTCCTTGAAAAATCTCCACCTAAAATTATCCCTAAAATGGTGGTAAATAACCCATGGCATTTTTGACTCGATCGAGAGTTTGATTGGCTACCGCTTCTGCTTTGAGACGACCTTGACGCAAAACCGTGGCTAAATAATCTTTATCCTCTCTAATTTCGGCGTATTTTTCCTGAATAGGTTTCAGAGATTCTATGGTGACTTCTGTTAACATCGGTTTAAATTGTCCCCAACCTAAATCGGCACATTCTCCCGCGACCACCGCTTGACTTTTTCCCGATAAAATGCTATAGAGAGTTAATAAATTATGGCATTCAGGACGTTCCGGATCATCGAAAGTTAAACCCTTCACTAGATCGGTTTTACAGCGTTTAATTTTCTTAGCAATGACATCGGGACTATCGAGAATATTAATCCGACTCATCTCGGAAGGATCGGATTTAGACATTTTATTCCGGCCATCGGTTAAACTCATCACCCGCGCTCCTTCCTTGCGGATCATCGGATCGGGGAGTTTTAAAATTGGTTGTTTCGGTTGCCCAAAAAGATGATTAATTCTAACAGCTATATCGCGGGTTAATTCTAAATGTTGTTTTTGATCTTCTCCCACGGGTACTTTATCGGCATCGTAGAGTAGGATATCGGCAGCCATTAGTACGGGATAATCGAGTAAACCTGTGCCAACATTTTCCCCCTGTTTAATCGCTTTTTCTTTAAATTGAATCATATCAGTTAACCAATTTAAAGGGGTGATACAATTCAATAACCAAGTTAATTCTGTATGAGCTTTAACGTGGGATTGGACAAAGATAGTCGCATATTCTAAATCAATTCCACAGGCTAAATATAAAGCGGCAATTGCTAAAGTATCCTCCGCAAGAGTGGCGGGATTATGGGGAACGGTGATCGCGTGTAAATCGACCACACAAAAGAAATTATCGTAGTCTTTTTGTCCCTCCACCCAATTGCGGATCGCGCCGAGATAATTGCCTAAATGTAAATTGCCAGTTGGTTGCACACCAGATAAGATTCTTTGTTTACCCATAACTCCTGCGATCGCTTTTTATCGTGATTTCATTGTATCAGTTTTTGCAGCTAATTTCATCCTAAATCCAATTGGGAAAAATCATTCTCAGATAATAATCCCGCACTGACAGGGGAATGCCTAAATAGATTGGTAGCCAATGGATAAAAGCAAAAATTATCAAAATTATCAGTGAGCGCGAGCAATTTTTATAAATAGGACTGGAACTTTCTAACCCATCAGCTAAGAGCCAAGCTAGAGCAATCAAAGTGAAGCTATAGGCAGCCATATAATGATAGAGAAAGGTACAGCGACTAATTTTTAACCAGGGCAGCAGATTGGCAATATAGTTACAGATAAGATAGGCGGAAATTACTCGCTCTTTTTGGTTAAATAATCGACTAAAAACCACTATAATCGCTCCCGTAGAAAACCACCACAAAAACGGATTTCCCATAGCGTGAACATCATAAATTTTATCACCTACTCTCTCAAAATAATAAGCCACAGGTCGCCCCATTACTAACCAACTATACCAGGGAGAACAATAGGGATGCACATCAGCTTGATTACCCTTGATTCTCTGATGAAATGACCAAATTTCTTGATGTACTTGCCAAAAATTATATTGATGGTTTACAAGAAGATGCGGTATCCACAGTAAACTATAGGTAACTAGGGGAAAGACAATTAAAGCGATAAAAATATTCTCTAATTTAAGGTTAGTTACCTTTGTCCAAAGATGATCTTTTGACTGCTTTTGATTAAATAATTTTATTAACCAAGCAACACCGATAAAAATAAATATTCCTAGTAAAAATCCTAAGCCATTCCATTTAATATTTGCCGCTAAACCGAAACAAACTCCTGATAATAATAGCCAATTGAGTTTGTGATTTTTCTGGAGTGCTAATAAAAAAAATAATTGTCCAGACAAACCGAATAAAATTAAGTAAATATTATTGAGAGCATAGCGAGATTCAACTAGAAATAATCCGTCTAAACTAGCGATAAAAGTTGTGATTAAAAATACAGGGTTTCTCTGGGTTAATTGATAAGCAATTCCCCCAATAATTAGGGGAATAAAAGAACCAGTCAAGGCATTTAACCAGCGATAACTAAAAGTTGAGCGCAGGGAACCTGTTAAATTATTAATGGTTTCAGGATCGGCAGGAAAATGAGAACCAATCCAAATACTAATAGCAATTAAATATTGACTTAATGGTGGGTGAGACTGAAAAAATTCTTTACCGATTAGATATTCATTGCCGTATTTAGCATAATAAACTTCATCGAAAACAAGAGTATTAAACTGACTGAGATTCCAGAATCTTATTCCTAGGGAAAATACAAATATTGCTAGGATAGATAGGTTAAATTTTACTTGAGAATTCATGAAAAGATAATAGTTATGATAACTGGGAATTTTCTGTTAAACGCAAGCGAAATTCTTTGACAGCAAGACGGGGATTAGGATGGTTGACGTATTCGGCTAATAGTTCTAAATTTAAATTTGGTAATAAAGCACTTTTAGGGATTAAAATATATTCGCCATTCTCTTGCAAAGAATAGATTTTTAACTGATTATCTTGCCAAAACCAAACCTCTTGAGTTCCCAATCTTTTATAAACTTCTAAAACTTTCAGACTGCCACTGGTTAAAATTATTTCGATCGCCAAATCAGGAAACTCTTTTTCTGTGAATAAACAAAAACATTCATCTGGTTCTTTTCCCGCTTCTTTTTCCTGTTTTCGCAAAGTGGTGGAACCTAATCCCCAGAAATCAATTTCAGCATATTCTAAATAAACTTCTACCAATCTACCGATATTTTTTTTGCTAACTTCATGACGACGACTAGGAGCCATAATTTCTACCATTCCATCTAAATAAGTAATGCGATAACTGGAACTATCTTCTAAATGTTTTAAGAGGGTTTCGTACTGTTGCCAATTAACCCCAGAAATTAACATTCTTTGTTCAGGATCATTAGCTTTTAACTCGAAACCTTCTAATCCTTGTAACCGAATCGTAGTCATCATAAAATTAATTACCTCATCTATTTTACTTAATTACTCAGGAAGACTTATTTTGATTTCTTCTGGCGTTAATTTTAGCGCGTAAAATCCTAACTTTATAGGGATCGGCATCTTTTCGCCACAGAATCTGATAGCCTTTGATTGTAGCACAATGCTCCTCTAAACATTTTTGCCAACCCTGTAAACGTTCGATCGCTTTTCTATCTTCTAACAATCCCCAATCTTTTTCTAATTGAGTTAAGCGAACCAATTTATCATAGTTGGGATAATCCGCCGTTACTAAAAGCTCTTTTTCGTGTAAAATTGGCGGATTAGGACTATCCCGATAATCGCGAAAACTAAAATCAGCCGAACCTAAATATACATCCATGCTAGTGGCTAAAATCGGATGAATTTCTGTATCAAAATTGGGGTAATAGAGATAGGAAATTTTTGGTTGACGAAAAGATAAACGAATAACGTTAGCATTTTCTAACCGTCCGATAGTTTGACTAGCACAACCTTCATATAAGCGTAATAACATCGGTAATTTTTCCAGAACGCTAATATGAATAGTTAGGGAATAACGGGAAAGTTTGCCTAAAGAACTATTTTCACAAGTACGAGTGATCGCTGGCAGATTTCCCGCACTTATTAACACTTCTTCTGCTAAAGCGCAAGCATTGCGATAACTGCCAAATAAAGCTTTAAAATCGGCACGGGTAGCGGGGGATAATTCCCGTACTTTCGGACATTGGCTAAATTGACTTAAAGCTAAATAAAGTAAAAGATCGGCGCGTCTTTTGTCAGCAATTATCTCCCATTCTTCCCCTTCTGTTACTTGTAGAATCACTTGAAAAGCGCGTCTAAAAGTGCCAAATTCTGCCTTAATTTCTTCCTCTTGTAATAATTCTCCCGCAACGGGTAAACGTCCCTGCTGGGTGTAAAATTCCATTAGGGGAGTTAATAAATCTTCGTAATCTTCAAAGCGTTTGAGATGGGTTTTAATTTTAGGGGTGGTAGCGCGGGAACGACACCTCGATAAACGAAAGTTTTCGGCTTTTTCTTCCTCTCGAAAAACTAGATAAATTCCCAAAGTTATCGGAATAGAATCAACCCCCAAAGTGTTATCAATATACTGTTTTAGTTCTTCCTGTTGATAGTATTTTTGAAAAGTATTGCGACGGGTTATAATTCCATCTTCATAGGCCATTAAACCCCGTTCGCTATCATCAATTAAAATCTGTGCTGAAACGATTAAAACTTGACGGGTTAATTGCCAAGCTTTTAATAAAGCTTCTTGCCGTTCTTCGGCGGATTCAATAACATTAATTACATAGCCTAAATTAACAATATCAGATTCAATTAAAGGACTATCGGGACGATAATAAGGATCCCAACCTTCACTTTGATAACCCTGTTCGGCTATGCGTTCTATATCACCTCCATAACCACAACCGTAATCAAAAAAAGTGGTTTCAGGAAGAAATAATCCCGCCGCTAATGCTAATCTTGTCGGACGAGAAAGGGTTTTGCGAACAAGAGCGGCTTTATGGCGATCAATTATTATCGATTTTTCCCTTTGTCCCTCTAGATTACAAACTAAATAATCTCCTGCAAAATCTAGGTTATGCTTTCTTAAAAGCCGTTGCCATTCCTGTTTAGTACCGATGGGATAAGAACTGTTTAAAAGTCCTAAAGCACTCTCGATTTTTGTGAGATGCTCGAATTCTTGATAAAGGGGATAGTCCCTAGTAACAAAAGTTTCTTTTCGGTGTAAAATGGGCGGATTATCAGCATTTTGATAATTCCATTCACTTAAGATTAATGTCCCCAGATCTACCACTAAACTTTTAGTTAAAACTGGGTGAGGTTCTCGATCAAAATCGGGATAAAAAAGATAGGATATTTTCGGTTTATCGGTGCTAAATTTAATTATTGTTGCCTCAGATAAATGCTGATTAATTCTTGCTTGTTGTTCGTAATTCTGGAGGATAGGATCCAGTTGATGTAATGCTTCTCGATGAACATAAAGCGCCCCCGGTAATAGTTTACCGATGGGACTAACTTGACACAGTTGCACGATTACGGCGAAATTCTCAGCCATGGCAATTAATCTGTCCAATAACAAATTCTAGAGACAGAAAAAACTAAATAAATCTAGTTAAATGAACCCGATAGCGCTCTTTTTTTGTCACAGTAACCTCTCCCACTTCTAGACGACCTTTTCCCCGAAAAGAAATCAAATCACCGGTTTTAACGTTATAACTAGATTGACTGATATCTTTCCAGTTAACTCGCACATCCCCGGCGCTAATTGCTTCGGCCATTTTACTGCGAGAAATGCCAAAACCCGCCGATGCGATCGCATCTAAACGTAAGGAAGCTTCCACCGTATTAATTTCTTTTTTTTGCGGTGGTCTGACTTTTAATTCCGTCAAAGGAATCGGGCTAGTTTTCACGGGAACTGAACGCACTTGTCGCAAATTAGCAGATAAAAAATCTGCCAATTCAGGCACTACAATTGCCTGCGCTCCTCGCTCACCTAAAACGATTATATCGCCGACTTTTTCCCGAACGATACCCGTCCCCAACATCGCCCCTAAAAAATCCCGGTGGTTAGCGGTATCAAACAGAAAATTACCGGCAATATCAAGGGCAGATAGGGGAATATCTGTTACTGCCAAAGGTAGATCAACTCTAGCAATACCGAGGCGCTGTCTTTCTGCCTGGGGATAACCGCCCCATTTTTCCATTGATACATCGGTTAAACGCTGAAAAACTCGTTCTACTTCTGCTAAAACCGCAGGAGAAAGAAAGTCTGTCGTCGTCACTTCCCAAGTCTTAATCGCTTGTTCGGCTTTATCAATAACTTTCGCTATCTCCTCGCGGTTCTCGACACCCTTTAGTAATTCTTCTCTTGGTAACATTGTTTTGTGTTAATTAATCAAAAATTCTTAGGAAAAAATCAAATGACCGATAACTTATTCCTAATAACCGTTCACCGTTCTAGGGCGTATCCTTGCAGATTTTCGGGGTTAAATTGACGGAGGATAAGAGTCGCTTGATTTTTCAGGTTTTCGGAACCCTGCACGATAATAATATATTTTCCAGCACCGAGACGATTGCGATAGGGAAGTGCATCGCCACTGCCGGAGGATAAACCCACGCCACCACCGACGAAAATACTGCCCATCGCCCCCCCAATCGCCCCGGCAATGCCGCCGACGATATGATTGCCCGGTTCTCCGGCCCAATCAAAGGTATGCAACCCCGTAATCAGGTTAAAAAGGTAGCCCCCAGCAAAACCGAAGGGAATTAGCCAAAAAGCCATGAGAGTAGCCCGTTTTTTGGCCTGTTGGAAGGGATCGATCAAACCGAACTCATCAGCACTTTTATAGCCGCGACCGAGAATGGTCACTTGAGATTGGGGAATTCCCGCTTTTTCGAGGGCAACGGCAGCTTCTTCTGCTTGTATGCGATCAGCTAACACGGCAATGAGATAATTCATGTTCTCCAACTTTTCAGGCTATCTTCATCTCCTATTGTAAGGATTTTGGGGACTGAAAAGCCGCTCGATCGAGAAAATATTCAAGGGGATGGCAAGAAATTACTTTATTTTGGTTATTTCTGGCAATAATTGACCATAAAGATCAGGGGAGATAGTCCAATTATCATTACTAACAAGAAGTTTTTTCGGATTATTACCATTGGCATCAGACTGTAAAGCTTGACTCACTTGTGTCATGATTTGAATGTTATCCCGGTTCACTCCTGACGTAAAAACTAAAAAATAGGTTAGGGTTCCGGCAATGATAGCTAGTCTTAAGGAATAGACCTGTGCGAAAATTAAATTTATGAGAAAAAAGAGCAAGAAAACCGGTGCGATTGCCCCTTCAATCCTAGCTGATTGGGCCGCCCTTATTCTTCTTCAGTGAAACCCCAGCAGTTTTTGGGTAGTGGGTAAGAACCCTCCTGCAGCCACTCCAACCAATCCGACTTTAGTTGTGGGTTCTGGAATGGTTTCCCCGCATTCTTGCAAAACTTCAAGGTAAAATTCAATCGCTTCTTTAATATTTTCCTGAACCTCTTCAAAGGTATCTCCAATGGTTCGCTCAAGGATTACTCAGGATACTGACGCGGACTTTTTCACCATTTTGCAAAGGTTTACTACTATTAACGACGAAACGCTCCCCCAGTTCAAGTCCAGTGATAATTTCTACTTGACCGTCAAGCGCTTGACCGAGACGAACGGGACGTTTTTCTACTTGCGAGTTCTCCTCGGAAAGGACGAAAATTGCCGCGGACTCCCCTTGACTGACAATTGCTGTTTCCGGAACAATCACCTGCGCAGCAGAATTATTATTAAACCGCACCCGGGCTAATAATCCCCCTTTAATTAAACCATCCTTATTGGGTAGATTAATCTCCACTGGAATCCGCCGGGCCGTGCCTTGGCTGAGGGGAAAAATCCTCGTGATGCGACCAGAAAAATTTCTCTCACCGAAAGCATCAAGGCTGACATTAACCGTTTGTCCTAAATTAATCGTTTTTAAATCCAATTCCGATAATAACACCACCACCTTGACCTGCTGAAAATCGCCAATTTTGAGTACTTCATCGCCGATACTGACTAAATCCCCCGGCTCTTTCAGTTTTTCGATAACTATCCCCGTCGCTGGTGATTTAAGAGTAGCGTAGGCCTGACGTTGTTGTTCCTGAGCGATGACCGATTTTTGGGCGGCAATTCTGCCGATAATTCCCGCCACCACCTGTTCCTCGACTTTAATTCTCGATCTGGCACTATTAACGGCTTTTAAAGCCACTGCCGCCGCAGTTTGGGCTGTTTCGCCCTGTTGTAGGGGAATCGCCCCTTCTAGGGCTAATTTTTGCAGGCGCTCGGCATCATTTTTGGCCTGTTGGTACTGTAGTTGTAGGCGCTCCACTTCAATTTCAGCGTTACTGACTTCAATTCTCGCCCGAGCTAATTCCGCTTCTAGAGACGATAGGGCAGCCTTTTCTTCTCGGACAACGGTGGCAAGGAGACGATCATCAACACGAGCGAGGATTTGCCCTAATTGCACCTCATCTCCCACATCAACGACGAGATTGCGTAACTGCCCAGGGGCTTGCGATCGCAGAGAAACGACTCTCAAAGGTCGGGTAGTTCCCGTGTAATCGAGATTGCCTCCGCTGGTTGCTGGTTTAGCCGTGGTGACGTTGACGGTGGTAGTACGGGCCGCCGGTGGCAGTGGTTGGGTTTCGGTCTGGGGAGAACAACTGGTACTGAAGGATAAGATAACCAGAGCGGAAAGGATAATCGGATTTAATCCCATGGCGATAGTCCTAGTAGAAAGCCGCTTTTCAGTCGATGGTCGCTTATTCTTCGTCCCAAGCTTCTACCGCTACCACTTCACTGAGAGGGTCTTGCATGGAGAAACCGAAATCGAGTAACTCTTGCTTCCAGTATGTCCACTCATCTCCGTATAAAAGAGCCAATTTCCAGATACTATCACTAGGTTTGACTACTTTTGCATCTATCCACTTGCTAACCTTGCGTTGAAACTTCACCATCGGGTGAGCTACAGCTTGTTTGGTCATAAATTCAATTGCTATGAATACTTCAGATTTTGCGCTTCCCGACTAAACTAACTCAAGACTAAGACTTTTGCCATTACAAGGGATCGAGAAGCGCATTTATTAACTTACTTGTACACCATATCCCTGGTTTTAGGCAAGTCTTTTTGAGCCAAAGTACGGTAATTACTACTATAGATTAGTATAACCAGAGGCCACAATCATGGAACCGATGCCTCGATCGGTGAAAATTTCCAGTAAAAGGGCGTGGGGAAGACGACCATCGATAATATGAGCAGCCTGAACTCCCTGGGCCAGCGATCGCACGCAGCAGCCTACTTTGGGAATCATCCCGCCGGCAACGATGCCTTTTTGAATCAACTCCCGGGCCTGTTGGATATCCAATTTAGCCAATAAAGTGGAAGGATCTTTGTAATTCTCTAAAATTCCGGCTGTATCGGTCATCAAAATCAGTTTAGCTGCCCCTAAAGCCGCCGCTATTTCTCCGGCTACCGTATCGGCATTGATATTATGAGCTTGGCCGGTTTCATCGGCGGCCACACTGGAAATCACGGGAATATAGCCACTATTGACCAAGGATTCGACGACGCTAGTATCGACACTGCTCACTTCTCCCACAAAACCAATGCCCTCTTTCCCCACGGGACGAGCAGTGATCAGATTACCATCCTTACCGCATAATCCTACCGCTTTACCGCCGGCTTGATTGATCAGGGCAACAATTTCTTTATTGACGCGTCCGACTAGCACCATTTCTACCACATCCATGGTGGCGGCATCGGTGACGCGTAAACCGTCTTTAAATTGGGGTTCAATGCCTAATTTATCGAGCCAACTATTGATTTCCGGACCGCCGCCGTGGACAATCACGGGACGAACCCCCACACAGGAGAGAAAAACGATATCTCGCATCACCGTGTCTTTGATGTCGCTGTTATTCATGGCCGCGCCACCGTATTTAACCACCACAGTACGACCGCGAAATTCTTGTATGTAGGGTAGGGCTTCGCTGAGGATTTTCACCCGTTGGGCATCGTTTTCGTGGGTATTATTGTTCATGGGTTTTTTTACTTGTCTGATTCAGTGATCAGTTTAGCGGTTTCGGGTTTGACAAAAACTGTTCACCTTGAACCGATTGCTAGAAAGTCTTAGAATTACAGAATTTTTCGACGCAACGGACAAAAATCTCGACTCCCATCGCTAACACCGATTCATCAAAATCAAAGCGGGGATGATGGTGGGGATAGGCTAATCCTAATTCGGGATTGGCAGACCCCAAGAAGAAATAACAGCCCGGTACTTCCTGTAAAAAGAAGGACATATCTTCCCCTCCCATAGTTTGACATTCGGGAACGATTCCGGCCGGGGTTTCCACTACTTGTGCGGCGATGGAGCGCACTAATTCCGCCATCTGATCATGATTAATTACCGGGGGATACAATTGCCAGTAATCGAATTTATAACTAGCCCCCTGACTTTGGCAGATGCCCGCGATGATTTCTTCCATCCGTTGTCGGAAATAGCCCCCTAACTGGGGATTGAAATAGCGCACTGTCCCACTGAGATTAGCACTATCGGCGATCACGTTTCTAGCGGTTCCCGCTGCTAATTTACCCACAGTCACCACGGCAGCATCGAGGGGGTTGAGGTTGCGGGCGACGATGGTTTGCAAGGCGTTGACGATTTGGGCTGCCACCAGTAGTGAATCGACGGTTTGATGGGGAATTGCTCCGTGGCCGCCCCGGCCTTGAATCTGGAGATCGAAACATTCCACCGCCGCCATCAAAGGACCATTTTTTACGCCCACTGTCCCTAAGGGCAGATTATTCCAGAGGTGTAGCCCGATAATTCCCTCCACGTCGGGATTTTTCAGCACCCCCGCTTCGATCATCGGTTTCGCACCCCCCGGCCCCTCTTCGGCGGGTTGGAAAATAATTTTTACGATCCCCTTGACATCGTGACGGGTTTGTGCTATGTAAACTGCTGTGCCGAGGGCGATGGCTGTGTGACCATCGTGACCACAGGCGTGCATTTGGCCCGGATGTTGGGAACGATAGGGGACTTGGTTTTCTTCGGCGATCGGTAGTGCATCCATATCGGCCCGCAGGGCCAAAACTGGCCCCGGTTGACTGCCTTCGATAGTGGCGACAATTCCGGTGCCAGCGATGCCGGTTTGATGGTCAATTCCATATTTAGTCAGGGTTTGACTGATTAAGGAGGCGGTGAGATGTTCTTGAAAGCCTAGTTCTGGTTTTTGGTGTATTTGTCGGCGCCAGTGGACTAATTGCGGCTGCAGTGAACGAATAGCAAGGCGAATTTGAGGGCAATTTAAGCTATTAGGAACGGGAAAGGAGGAAATCATCGGGTTCGGACGGCTAGTTTTTTTGGTCACTGGTTTCTAGTTTAACTTCAAGAGGCGGTCGTCAGGAGATAGGGTTTTGGGGTGTTAGGGTGTTAGGGTGTTAGGGTTTTAGGGTGATGAGACAGCTTCCCCACTTCCCCACTTCATAATTCATAATTCATAATTCCCCCTCCCCACTTCCCCACTTCATAATTCATAATTCCCCCTCCCCACACCCCACACCCTACACCCTTCTTTACAAAACTTCATCATATTTCAGGGCTGGAAAGGGCGATCCTTGGGCAAGAGGGGAAGGGAAAGCGGGGAAATATTAAAAAAAACTTAAAATTTTTATCTTGCTGCCCTTTATACCCTTAAAGCCTTGCTGTCTCTGATTTCCCGACGGTGAGAGGCTTTGAGCCATGTCAGGAATTGATGACCAACTCGATCGAGTCATTGTTAAGTGACCGTTACAAAAAGACAGCAAAAAACTTAATAATATGTAACAAACAAAGTTTCGACAGCAGTGTATAAATTTAACTTGAGGGGCCAAGATAACAGACAAAAGTTAAGCTGGATACTTGTTTAACCTCCTTAAGTGATTTATGAGAGGGCCATGAAGTTTTTTCAGGTTTCTTAAAGTAAATCGCAACAATCGCGGTCAAGGCTAGTCCAGACTCACCGTGAAATCCCTTAAGAGGGAAAACCATTTAATTGCAAGCAAATCCCATTTAAATTTAGGAGATTGTCACAATGTTTGACGCATTCACCCGGGTAGTATCCCAAGCTGATGCTCGCGGCGAATATTTAAGCTCTTCCCAACTAGACGCTCTTAGCGCCATGGTTGCCGACAGCAACAAACGGATGGACTCTGTTAACCGGATCACCAGTAACGCTTCCACCATCGTTGCCAACGCCGCTCGTAGCCTGTTCGCTGAACAGCCCCAACTGATCACCCCCGGTGGTAATGCCTACACCAGCCGTCGTATGGCCGCTTGCTTACGCGACATGGAAATCATCTTGCGTTATGTTACCTACGCTACCTTCTCTGGCGACGGCAGTGTTCTCGATGATCGTTGCTTAAATGGTCTTCGCGAAACCTATGTAGCTTTAGGAGTACCTGGAGCTTCCGTAGCTGCTGGCGTAAGCAAAATGAAAGAAGCTGCTTTATCCATTGCTAACGATCGCAACGGTATCACCCCCGGCGATTGCAGTGCTTTAATGTCTGAAATTGCCAGCTACTTCGACCGCGCCGCCGCTGCTGTCGCCTAGTCCCTGGGGCTAGTCTCAATTAAACCGTAGGAAACTTATTGCAAGATTATTGGGAGATACCAAACAATGAAAACCCCCCTTACCGAAGCCGTAGCAGCCGCTGATTCTCAAGGTCGTTTCTTAAGCAGCACCGAAATCCAAACTGCTTTCGGTCGTTTTCGTCAAGCTTCTGCTGGCCTCAGCGCCGCTAAAGTGTTGACCGAAAAAGCCAGTTCTTTGATCTCTGGCGCTGCTCAAGCCGTGTACAACAAGTACCCCTACACCACCCAAATGCAAGGGGCTAACTTTGCGGCAGACCAACGCGGTAAAGAAAAATGCGCTCGTGACATCGGTTACTACCTCCGCATGGTGACCTACTGCTTAGTTGCTGGTGGAACCGGTCCGATGGACGAGTACCTCATCGCTGGTATCGACGAAATCAACCGCACCTTCGACCTGTCTCCTAGCTGGTACATCGAAGCTCTCAAATATATCAAAGCCAACCATGGTTTAAGTGGCGACCCCGCGGTAGAAGCCAACTCCTATATCGACTACGCGATCAACGCTCTCAGCTAGTCCGATCAAAAAAACTACTGGTCTGGAAAGACAGGAGGTTGTTAGCAAAAGGGTTAGCAATCACCTGTTCTTCCAGACCTTGTTATATCCATCGTCAAGGCGGCCAGATAATCGAACTGATCCTCCCCTGGTTTTGAGGGGTCAGAAAACGATCATTTTTTTGTAGGAGAACTTTAGTGGCAATTACTACCTCAGCTTCCCGTTTAGGGACAACCGCTTTTAGCGAGGTTGCTCCCGTGGAATTACGTCCCGATTGGTCCCGTGATGATGCACAGGCGGTTATTCGCGCCGTCTATCGTCAGGTGCTAGGCAATGACTATATCATGCGTTCCGAGCGCCTTACCAGTGCCGAATCCTTACTCTGCAATGGTTCGATCACCGTGCGGGAATTCGTCCGCGCCGTGGCCAAATCGGAACTGTATAAGAACAAATTCTTCTACGGTAACTTCCAAACCCGCGTCATCGAACTTAATATCAAACATCTTTTAGGTCGCGCTCCCTACGATGAGTCGGAAGTGGTCTATCACCTCGATCTCTACGAAAACAAAGGATTCGAGGCCGATATCGACTCCTACATCGATTCCGCCGAATATACCGAAAACTTCGGCGATAGCATCGTTCCCTACTATCGCGGTTTTGCCAGCCAACCCGGTCAAAAAACCGTGGGATTTACCCGGATGTTCCAACTCTATCGCGGTTATGCCAACAGCGATCGCTCTCAGATTGCCGGCAAAACCTCCCGTTTAGCGGTGGAATTAGCTCAAAACGGTGCTTCGGCAGTAGTCGGTCCCTCCGGTGGCAGCGATGGTTGGGCCTATCGTCCCTCTGCTCAACGCAACACCCCCAGTAAAGCTCTGGGTGGTAGTGTGGCCTATGGTGATGTGGGTAAGCTCTATCGCGTGGAAATTGCCGCTATTAGCAAACCGGGTTATCCCCGTGTCCGTCGCAGTAGCAAAGCGATTATCGTCCCCTTTGAACAGTTAAATAACACCCTGCAACAGATCAACCGTCTCGGTG
Source organism: Microcystis aeruginosa Ma_SC_T_19800800_S464 (assembly GCA_007095785.1). Lineage (GTDB taxonomy): Bacteria > Cyanobacteriota > Cyanobacteriia > Cyanobacteriales > Microcystaceae > Microcystis > Microcystis aeruginosa_E. The sequence goes on along the minus strand of SFBL01000186.1, from coordinate 2,061 downwards.
GTAAAGTTGCCAGCATCACCCCCGCTAGTTTGAACTAATTTTCTAGCTTAAGATAACTAAAAGTCTCCCGGGCAGCCGTCAGGTTCACCGGGAGACTTCTTTCTAGGGGACTGGCAGAAATTGACCCTCAGCAGATCGAGCAAACCTGTAGAATGAAAATAGTTCTATCGTTTTAATGCCTGTGACTGTCACTTCGAGCGCTTTTGACTCTATCGATACTGCCTTAGGGGAAATCAAAGCCGGACGGGCTATTGTAGTAGTTGATGATGAGAATCGCGAAAATGAAGGAGATCTAATCTGTGCGGCCCAATTTGCCACCCCCGATATGATTAACTTCATGGCAGTGCAAGCTCGCGGTTTAATCTGTCTGGCAATGACGGGAGAGCGTCTTGATGCTCTCGAATTACCGTTGATGGTGACAAAAAACACCGATAGCAATCAAACCGCTTTTACTGTTAGCATCGATGCTGCTCCCCATTTAGGGGTTAAAACTGGTATTTCAGCAGAAGATCGGGCGAAAACCGTACAAGTTGCCATTAATCCGATCACTCGTCCCGACGATCTCACCCGTCCTGGCCATGTCTTCCCGATTCGTGCTAAAGCCGGTGGAGTCTTAAAGCGCGCCGGTCATACGGAGGCAGCCGTGGATCTGGCTCGGTTAGCCGGGTTGTATCCGGCGGGAGTTATCTGTGAGATCCAAAATCCCGATGGTTCCATGGCCCGTTTACCGCAACTATTTGAATACGCTCGTCAACATAATTTAAAGTTAATTAGCATTGCCGATCTGATCAGTTATCGCTTAAAACACGATCGCTTTGTCCATCGGGAAACGGTCTGTAATTTTCCCAGTCAATTCGGCACTTTTCAGCTTTATGCCTACCGAAATTTATTAGATCAAACCGAACATATTGCGATTGTGAAAGGCGATCTCGCTCTCTTTGGTGATCAACCTGTAATGGTACGAATGCACTCAGAATGTCTGACTGGAGATGCCTTGGGATCCTTGCGTTGCGATTGTCGGCAACAGTTGCAAAGTGCCTTAAAAATGATTGAAAACAACGGTTTAGGGGTGGTGGTTTACCTGCGACAGGAAGGACGGGGAATTGGCTTAATTAATAAGCTAAAAGCCTATTCTTTACAGGATATGGGATTAGATACGGTGGAAGCCAACGAAAGGTTAGGATTTCCCGCCGATTTGCGCGATTACGGCATGGGAGCGCAAATGCTCAACGATTTGGGAGTGAGAAATATTCGTTTAATTACCAATAATCCCCGTAAAATTGCTGGATTAAAAGGCTATGGTTTGGAAATAGTCGAGCGAGTACCTTTGCTGATCGAGGCTAATGATTATAATTCCAATTATCTGGCTACAAAAGCGGAAAAGTTAGGACATCTATTCTTACAAACCTATCTAGTCACCATCGCTCTCAGTTGGGGGGAAAATCCGCCGTCAATTTCGCAAAGATATGATCAATTGGAGAAATTACGGCAGTTAAGTCGCGCTAATCAATTATCTCTCCAAGAAGAAACCCGACCGGTAGCCAATGCCCTTTTTGATCGCGCCCCTTTGATCGTACATTTAGGTTTAGATATTCGTCAGGGTGTCGGCAGTAATTGGTATAAAAATCATTCCCATCCTTATCTTCTAGTTATTGACAAGATATTAAATGACATTAAAGATTGGTCGGAAATTGAACGCTTAGAATTTTTAATTTCCGACGGAGACGATTCGATGACGGGATTACAAATGAAACTTGATCGTCAAAAAATGTCCGATGAAGATTTCTCACAATTACCACAATTAGCTACCCAAATTATCTACAGTTTTACTCGTGATTCAGCAAAAAATTAGTTTTCTATGACCAGAAAAGATCGTAACAGCTATAATTAAACAAAGCTAGTATAACGGGGAAAAACTATGACAACTCTCGACATTTTACCGGAAGTTACCTGTCCCCCCACCGATTTATGGAGTGATGAACCACCCTTGGAAAGTGATTTACACCTGCAACAGATCATAATTCTTCTCAGTTGTCTAGAATTATTATGGCAAGAGAAAAA